>NZ_VTTK01000025.1:0-100510 GCF_008365135.1 Azospirillum sp. Sh1
AGAATGGCGGCATAACACGAACCGGAACCAAGCTTATTTTAGCCGCAAATCTGTCCGGGAAATGGGGACCAGCTCAGCCAACGCGATGCGCACACGGGCGACGGCGGAGGAAATCCGGTCTTCGAAAAGCTTCATGTCTTTGTCCTCACTGGTGGGGGGTGCTCACCACTGCCGGTGCTTCGACAGGCTGGTGTGAAAAGGGGGCGACGGAGGAAGGGAGTGGCTGCGGCCGCGAGAGCAGCGCCAGGATGGAGGGCGCCTCGCGGGGGTCATCGTCCCAGGCACAGGGGGCGGCAGCGAGCCCGATGGCCGCCGCCATTGCGAGAAGGACACGCATCGTGCTGTCTCCCACGGTGGATGTATGATAATCATTATGATCGTAACAACATTGACGTGCCGCCGTGCCGGGCGGTTGCCGCGATGGTGATCAGGACAACCGAACTTCCGGTGACGACATGAGCCGCAATACCGCCAGCACACCCGCCGCCCCCACCTCCGACCCGCCGGCTGCCACACCGGCCGGGAGGTCGCAAACCGCCAGGCTGGCCGATTTCATGTGCTTCACGATCTATTCGGCCAACCTCGCCTATTCGCGGGTCTACAAACCGGTGCTGGAGCAGCTTGGCGTCACCTATCCCCAGTACATCACCATCATCGCCCTGTGGGAGGAGGATCGGCAGACCGTCAAGAGCCTCAGCGAGAAGCTGTTCCTCGAACCCAGCACCATGACGCCGATGCTGCAAAGGCTGGAGTCGATGGGCTATGTCACGCGGACACGCGACGACGAGGATGAACGCAGCGTGCGCGTCTCTCTGACGGAGGCTGGCCGGCAACTTCGCGAGAAGGGCTTTGGCTTCGGCGAGATGACGGTGAAGGCCTCCGGACTTCCGCCGGACGAGTTCCGAGCGCTCCAGAGAGCGGTCGCCCGACTGCGCGACAACCTCCGGCAGGCCGGCAAGTGAAAGAGATCGGATGCGGAGGGTCGACGCCATGAGGGCCTCTCCTCAGCCGAAGGTGAAGGCGTAGGCGTCGACACCGGGATCGAGAAAACGCACCTCGAACGTCCGTTCCCGCACCGCGCCCGCCTGTCGCACCAGCTGATAGAGCCGGGTTTCAGAAACGGTGCCGTAGCCCTCGGCGTCCGTGTCCGTTCCGTGATCCGGCCCAGGGGCCATGCCGTCGACCAAGACCTGGAAACGGACCGGCTTGCCATCCTGGGCTGGGCCGAGGATGAGGTGCAGGTCGCGCGCCCGGAAGCGGTAGGCGATCGCCCCGCCAGCCCGATTCAGCCGCGCCTGCTCGGCCCCGACCGTCCAGTTGCCGGAGAGCCCCCAGCGATTGAGCCGCAGCGCACCGACCGTATAGTCCTGCGGCCGGTCGATGCCGTCCCGCTCCGGCGACGCGAAGTTCGCAGCCTGCCGATAGCCGACATAGGTTTCGCCGGAGCGGATTTCGTCGAGGTCGGCGGGCGCCTGCGCGCCCTGCCCCGTCGGGCTGACCAGCCTGCCATCCTCGTCCCGACGTCCGGCGGCCTCTGCCAGCAAATCCTGAATGACCCGTTCGGTCTGCTCGTACCCGCCCTCCCCGAACTGATGATGGCGGATGCGGCCCATGGCGTCGGCGATATAGAAGGCCGGCCAATAGCTGTTGCCGAACGCCCGCCAGATCCGGAAGTCATTGTCGATTGCCACCGGGTAGGTGATGGCGAAATCCCGCAGCGCCGTCTGCACGTTCCCGATCCGCTTTTCGAAGGCGAACTCCGGGGCATGGACACCGACCACCACCAGCCCCTGGTCCCGGTACTTCTCCGCCCATGCCCGCAGGTACGGCAGCGTCCGGATGCAGTTGATGCAGGAGTAGGTCCAGAAATCGATCAGGACGACCTTTCCTCGCAGTTCCTCGGTACTGAGCGGCTTTGAGTTCAGCCAGTCCGTCGCACCGTCCAAGGACGGGAGAAGGCCCTCGACCGGCAGGCTGCTGCGGTAGACACGCCGGGCATCGGCAAGCACCAGACCCGTCGCGGACGTCTCCGGCGCACCCGACGCTCCGGAAGCCGCAGGGGCAGAGGCGGGAGTGAACCGGTCGATCAGCGACTGTTCGACGCCGGACGTTCCGGCATAGGACAGGCGGGCCAGCAGCCCGGTGTCGAGCCCCAGGGCTATGACGCCGACACCGGCAAGGACGGCGATGCCGAGTCCCTGGCGCAGACGCTCCCCGATGCCGAGCGACCGCTTCATCACCGCCAGCAGCCGGCCGCCGGCCAGAAGGGCGAGCGTCAGGGAGGTCGCCGCTCCGGCCGCATAGGCCGCCAGCAGCAGGGTGGTTTGCAGGCTGGCGCCGTGAAGCGCCGCACCGGTCAGGACCAGCCCGAGGATCGGCCCGGCACACGGTGTCCAGAGCAGGCCGGTGGCGACGCCCAGCAGAAGCGATCCGGCAACACCGGCCCGCCCGGACAGCCGGTTGCCGGCGGCGACCAGCGGACGGCTGAACATCGCCGCGGCGCGCGGCGACAGGAGCGTCCATCCGAACACGGCCATCAGCGCGATGGCGGCGGCCCGCCCGGCTCCGTTCGCTTCCACCGCCCAACTTCCGCCGACAGCGGACAGCGTGGCGACACCGGCGAAGCTGACCACCATGCCGAACAGCATCGGCAGGACGCTGCGGAACAGCGGCTGCCCCGCACGGGAGAAGACGAAGGGCACGACCGGCAGGATGCAGGGACTGACGATGGTCAGGACGCCCGCCAGGAAGGAGACGAGAAAGAGGATCATGGCTGAACCCTTTCGAAATGCCGGGCACGGGTTGACGCCCGGCCCACAAATCACTGGGAGATCACTTAGGAAGTCGTTGGGAGACCGCCTCGGCCGCCTCGACGATCAGGGCGGCGACGGCCTCGGGCTTGGCGGCATAGACGGCATGGCTGGCCTCGACCGACCGGACATGGCTGCCGGCCCGGCGGGCCATCTCCAGTTCCAGCTCCGGGTTGATCGACCGGTCGGCGGTCGCCACCAGCGCCCAACTCGGTTTGGATTTCCATGCCGGTTCGCCAGCCGGCGCCGTGAAGGCGTCCTTCGCCGCGAAGACTTGGGAATGGGCGAGGAAGGCCGCATCAGCCGCCGGAAGGTCCGCGGCGAAGGCACCGGCGAAAGCCGGCGGGTCGAGGTAGAGGTAGCCGTCGGCGGTGGCCTTGACGGCCCCCGGCTCGGCACCTGACACCGGCTTGCTCTCGGCCAGTTTGGCGAGGCTCTCGCCCTTGTCGGGCTGGAAGGCGGCGACATAGACCAAGGCCGCGACATGGCTGTCGTTCCCGGCCTCGCTGATCACCATACCGCCATAGCTGTGGCCGACCAGGACGGCCGGGCCCGTCTGAAGGGAGAGGACGCGGCGGGTGGCCGCGACATCGTCGCCGAGCGAGGTCAGCGGCTGCTGGACGATCGACACGGCATAGCCCTTGGCGGTCAGGATGTCGGACACCCTGCGCCAGCCCGAGCCGTCGGCGAAGGCGCCATGCACGATGACCACGGACTTCACCGGGGCGGCTGCGGCCGGCGACCAGGGAGCGCCCAGCGACAGGGCGAGACCGAACAGGGCAGCCGGAAACTTGCACCGGAGCATGGAGGTATCCCCTCATGTGATTTGCGTCATAATGATTATTTTGATAAGTACATTGCGGAACGGCAGGCTGTCCAGACGGAACGATGCGGATGCCGGCTCGCGGCAGGGGTTTTTTGTACCGGCATGTATCAGCCGATAGGGCGGATACAGACCGACACAAACCGCCGGAAGCGGGCAGGGCTCCACCCGTCACAAGACCGCCGAACAGCAGCGGGGTTCGACCGAATGGATCACATCGACCACGTCCTGATCGTCGATGACGACCGCGACATCAGGGAACTGGTGTCCGGCTATCTGAAGAGGAACGGCCTGCGCGTGACCCTCGCCGCCGACGGACGGCAGATGCGGTCGTTCCTGGAGCGCGACCGGGTGGATCTCATCGTGCTCGACATCATGATGCCGGGCGACGACGGGCTGGTTCTGTGCCGGGAGCTTCGCGCCGGGCGGCATGCCACGACGCCGGTGCTGATGCTGACCGCGCGCAACGACGAGATGGACCGCATCCTCGGCCTGGAGATGGGGGCCGACGACTATCTGGCGAAGCCGTTCGCGGCGCGCGAGTTGCTGGCGCGCATCAAGGCGATCCTGCGCCGGGCGCGCATGCTGCCGCCCAACCTCCAGATCAGCGAGGCCGGACACCTGCTGAGCTTCGGCAGCTGGAGGCTCGACACCGTCGCCCGCCATCTGCTCGACCAGGACGGCACGGCCGTCGCGCTGAGCGGTGCCGAATACCGGCTGCTGCGCGTCTTCCTCGACCACCCGCAACGGGTCCTGTCGCGCGACCAGCTTCTCAACCTGACGCAGGGGCGCGAGGCGGAACTGTTCGAACGGTCGGTCGACCTGCTGGTCAGCCGGCTCCGGCAGCGGCTGCGCGACGACGCACGCGAGCCCAGCCATATCAAGACGGTCCGCAACGAAGGCTATGTGCTGGCGATGCCGGTCGAGATCACGAGGACAAGGCCATGAGCGGCGCGGCAATGAAAGGCGCAGCCCGCCGGCTCCACCGCTTCCTGCACCCGCCGCGCACCCTGCGCTGGCGGCTGTTCCTCATCCTCCTGACCGGGCTTGTCCTGGCGCACGGGCTGTCCTTCGGCGCGCTGTTCCTGGAGCGCACCAGTGCCGCCAAGGCGATGATGCTCGGTACGCTGGAGCAGGATGTGGCGACCTCGGTCGCCCTGCTCGACCGCCTGCCGCCGGAGGAGCGCGGCCGCTGGCTGGCGGTGCTGGAGCGGCGTACCTACCGCTACGAGCTTGGTCCCGGCCTGCCGGGCGTGCCCGAACTGAGCAGCCGCGGCGCGGAGATCGCCCGCGCCATCAACAGCGGTGCCGGCCCCGGCTTCCCAGTGGTGGTCGAAAGCATTCCGGGTGACCGCCCGCATCTCCAGGCCCATGTCACGCTTCGCGACGGTTCACCTGTGACGATCGACGTGACGCCGGCGCTCATGCCGCTCGCCGCCTGGCTCCCCCTGCTGCTGGTCGGTCAACTCCTGCTGCTGGTCCTCTGCACTTGGCTTGCCATGCGGCAGGCGATCCGCCCGCTGGCGCGCTTCGCCAAGGCGGCCGAGACGCTCGACCCCGGCGGCACGTCGGCACGGCTGGAGGAGGACGGCCCGAGCGAGGTCGCCCATGCCGCGACCGCCTTCAACGCCATGCGGGACAGGATCGCCCATTACCTGGAGGAGCGCGTGCGGATCCTCGCAGCCATCTCCCACGACCTGCAGACACCGATCACGCGCATGGCGCTGCGGGTCGAGATGGCGGAAGACAGTCCGGAGAAGGAGCGGCTGCTCCGCGATCTGTCGCAGATCGAACGGCTGGTACGCGAAGGGGTGGCTTATGCGCGCAGCGCCCATGGCGACGTCGAGACTCCGGCCCGCATCGATGTTGGGTCCTTCGTCGAGAGCCTCGCCTTCGACTATCAGGACATGGGCAAGCCGGTGACCGTCCGCGGGCTCTCCGGCGTGGTGCTGACAACCCGGCCGCACGCGCTGCGCCGCATCCTGACCAACCTGATCGACAATGCCCTGAAATTCGCCGGAGAGGCCGAGATCACGGTGAGCCGGGACGGCGCCGGCCCGATCGGCATCGCTGTCCGCGACACCGGCCCCGGCATTCCCGAGCATCAGCTCAGCGCCGTCCTCCAGCCATTCTACCGGCTCGAACAGTCCCGCAACCGTGACTCCGGAGGAACCGGACTGGGGCTGGCCATCGCCCACCAGTTGGCGCTGGCGATCGGCGGGTCACTGACGTTGCGGAACCGGCCGGCGGGCGGCCTCTGTGCCGAGGTGACGCTCGGCTGACCGGGGGCTAACCGTTTCCGAAGGCGGTGGTGAAGACCGCCCAGCGTTCATCGAACAGCCGCGAGAGGGACGGCACGTCCGCCGCTGCGTCTTCGCCGAGCCGCAGGCGGTTGTTCACGCCCTCCAGCAGGTCGATCAGGATCCCGCAGACCGAAGCCGGATCGCCGGGTCGCAGTTCGCCCGCCGCTTGCGCGGTCGAAACGAGCCCGACCAGCGGTTCCAGGGCATCGCGTGACCAGGATGCCAGCCGCTCCCGAAGAACCGGCGAAACCGCGGCCTCGGCGCTGACAGAGAGATAGAAGGCGGCGTAGTCGCGCGACGACCCGATCTCGACATAGCGGAACGCGGCGCGGCGCAGTGAGTCGAGCGCTCCCTCTCCCTCCCCGCCGGCAGCGGCGGACAGCAGGGCGTCGCGGAACCGCAAGACGTCACGCCCGACCACGGCCTCAAGAAGGGCGGCCTTGTTGGGGTAACGGCGGTAAAGCGTGTGCTTGGACACACCGAGTTCTGCCGCAATCTCTTCCAAACCGCTGTTGGCGACGCCCTTGCGGCAGAAGACGGCCCTGGCGCCGTCGAGGATGCGCGCATCTATGGCCGCGGCCTGCTCCCTGGTCGGTCTCCCTCCGGGCTTGCGTCCACCGATGTCCACGCTCACGTCCTTTCAATTCTCTACCCACCGCCAAAACAGCACAGGATCGTTGCGTTTTCCACCACCACCTGATATCAGCACGTATGCGTGCTGATATCTCGACTCCAACAAGGGGTGACGCATGGCGGCCATTTCCCTGTCCCGGATCAGTTGGGTGACGCCACATGGCCATGGTGTCCTGACCGGTCTCGACCTGAATTTCGGACAAGAGCGCACCGGCCTCGTCGGACGGAACGGCATCGGCAAGACAACCGTGCTGAAACTCATCACGGGAGAACTCAAGCCAATGACCGGCAGCGTCCAGGTCACCGGCACGCTCGGCCTGCTGAAACAGGTGGTCCAACCCGGCGAGCGGGAAACGGTGGCCGACCTGTTCGGCGTGACCGGGGCGCTCGCCCTCCTGCGCCGCGCCGAGGCTGGGACGGCAAGCGTGGAGGAACTGGCGGACGCCGATTGGACGCTGGCGGAGCGCATCACCGCCGCCCTGGCCCGCGTCGGGCTCGATGCCGGTCCCGATACCCGGCTGGCGGAGCTGTCGGGCGGCCAGCGGACGCGCGCCAGCCTTGCCGCGGCGGTCTTCGCCGCACCCGATTTCCTGCTGCTTGACGAACCGACCAACAATCTCGACCGCTCCGGCCGCGACGCGGTGGTCACCCTCCTCGCCGGCTGGCGGGCCGGAGCGATCGTGGTCAGCCACGACCGCGAGCTTCTCAACCAGATGGACTCCATCATTGAACTGACCTCGCTGGGCACGACGCGTTACGGCGGCAACTGGACGCACTATCGCGAGCGCAAGGCGACGGAACTGGAAGCGGCACAGCAGGACTTGGCCCACGCGGAAAGGCAGGCGGCGGAGGTCCGGCGCAAGGCGCAACTCGCGGCGGAACGGAAGGATCGGCGCGATGCAGCCGGGTCACGGAAGGCGGCACAAGGAGGCATGCCCCGCATCCTGCTGGGCGCACGCAAGAGCAACGCCGAGGCAAGCCGGGGTGCCGGCGCCAAACTGGCCGACCGCCAGCGGGCGGAGGCCCAGGCCGCACTCGCCTCGGTGCGGTCCCGCATCGAGATCCTGCAGGACCTCTCGGTGGCGCTGACACCCACCGGGCTTCCGGCCAACCGGACCGTCCTGCAGCTGGACAGCGTCACCGCAGGCCATGACCCGGACCATCCGATCATCCGCGACCTCTCCTTCACGATGGAGGGGCCGGAACGGGTCGCCATCGTCGGACCGAACGGATCGGGCAAGACGACGCTGCTGATGCTGATCGCCGGCGGGATCGCGCCGATCCGGGGAACGGTGTCGGTCGCCGTCGACTTCGCCATGCTGGACCAGCGCGTCGGCATCCTCGATCCCGCCGCGTCGATCCTCGATAACTTCAAACGCATCAATCCCGGCGCAACCGACAATGCCTGCCGGGCGGCACTCGCCCGCTTCCTGTTCCGGGCGGACGCGGCGTTGCAACAGGTCGAGACGCTGAGCGGCGGACAGATGCTGCGCGCCGGCCTCGCTTGCACGCTGGGCGGACCGCGGCCACCGGCGCTGCTGATCCTGGACGAGCCGACCAACCACCTGGATATCGAATCGGTCGAAGCGATGGAGGCGGGGCTGAGATCCTATGACGGTGCCATCCTGCTGGTCAGCCATGACGAGACCTTCATGACCAACATCGGCATCAAACGGCGGCTGAGCCTCGGCCCACGGGGAGGCGGGAGCGCTTAGCCTCTGCCGGCATCGTCGATCCGGAACGGGATCGGGACGGTCACCCCCGTCGGGACTTTGTATCCCACTGTATCCGATGGGCCGGACGATACAGACGCTTTCACCATGCCCGATGGCCCGACATGCGGGGGATACATCGGCATCGGATGTTGCAGCCAGGAATGAACGCATCAAAGGAGAAATCGATGGCACGGGACATAGAGACGGAGACCGTCGGCACGGCCCTGGTCGACCATGGGCGGCGGCGCTTCATCGGCACGGCGACCCTCGCAGCCGCGGCGGCCAGCCTCGGGCTGGGAATGGGACGGGCGAAGGCAGCGGAACCACCCGCGGCCCGGCCGACGGCGGGATCCCCCTCGCCCACCGGCTTCAAATCGCTGAAGCAGATCGATGCCGGACCGCTCAACATCGGCTACGCCGAGGATGGTCCCGCCGACGGGCCGGAGGTTCTTCTCCTCCACGGCTGGCCCTATGACATCCACAGCTATGTGGAGGTGGCCCCCATTCTGGCGGCGGCCGGCTACCGTGTCATCGTTCCCCATCTGCGCGGCTACGGCACGACGCGCTTCCTGTCCGCCGCGACGCCGCGCAACGGCCAGCAGGCAGCCATCGCCGCCGACATGATCGCCCTGATGGATGCGCTGAAAATTCAGAGCGCGATACTTGCCGGCTATGATTGGGGCGCCAGGACGGCGAACATCATGGCCGCACTCTGGCCGGAACGCTGCAAGGGCATGGTTTCGGTGAGCGGCTATCTGATCGGCAGTCAGGACCTCAACCGGGCGCCGCTGCCTCCCAAGGCGGAGTTGCAATGGTGGTATCAGTATTACTTCGCGACCGAACGCGGCCGGGCCGGCTATGCGAAGTATACGCATGACTTTGCCCGGCTCATCTGGCAACTCGCCTCTCCCAACTGGGCCTTCGACGACGTCACGTTCGAACGGTCCGCGGTTTCCCTCGACAATCCGGACCATGTCGACATCAGCATCCATAACTACCGCTGGCGGCTCGGCCTTGCGGAGGGGGAAGCGCAGTATGATGCGCTTGAACGGGCGCTGGCGGCCTTCCCGACCATCAAGGTTCCGACGATCACCATGGAAGGCGACGCCAATGGCGCGCCGCATCCGGAACCGGACATGTACCGTGCGAAGTTCACCGGCCGGTACGAGCATCGGCTGATCACCGGCGGCATCGGTCACAACCTGCCGCAGGAGGCGCCGAAGGCCTTCGCCCAGGCCGTGTTGGACGTCGGCAAAGCCTGACCAAGGCTTGGCCGCAAAAGCGGCATTGGCCTTTCGGTTGGATGTCGACAATGCGGATGCCGATGGAGTTCGCAGTCGACGCTGGCCAAGAGCCCGAAGCAGCCTGATGGTCACGAACCCTGATCTGCGGCCCCCTGCCCGAGGGTATGGAGGACTGGGGGCTGCGGCAGGCCGAGCATGGATGCCATGCTGCGGCGATGGCGGACAATGTCGGCCAAGGTGTAGTCGTCGAGGACGGCCAGGAAGGCCTGCAACGCCTCATGCAGGGCGCTGCGCAGGTTACAGGCCGGACTCAGTCGACAGAGGGGCGGGTCCTGCAACGCGCCCATGCAGTCGACGATGGCCATGTCCTCTTCGGTGTAGCGGACGACGTCGCCGATCCGGATCAGCTCGGCCGGACGACCGAGGCGCAGTCCGCCGTTCCGTCCCCTCACGGTTTCGATATAGCCGCCACGCCCGAGATCGTTCGCCACCTTCATCAGATGGTTTTTCGAAATGCCATACACCTGCGCAACCTCGCTGATGGTCGGCAACCCCTCCTGCCTCACAGCGAGGTACATGAGCAGGCGCAGAGCATAATCCGTATAGCTCGACAAGCGCATCGCCGACCAAACCTGCATAAATTCTACATCAATATATTCGTGCTTCTTGAATTCTGCAATCGACCCTTCCATTCCGTCATGGCGGAACGCCGGCCGAAAATGCAGTTCAATGGGCGCCGCACGATCCTGATGGCGTTGTCTGGCGGCAGGCTGTCGACATGGCCCCTCAGTTCGTCGCCGGGGAAGTCGCCAGCCGCGCTCTCCACCCCTTCATCGACCTGCTTGCCGTCCATTTCGCCCGCCATCGGGAATGGCTGAACCCCTTCGACCCCACCTCCACGCAGTCAGGAGCTGGCCCCGAAGGGTCGCCCCTGCACAGGGACTGAGCAGCCATGCAGGAGGCTTGAACCCGCATCGCCGCCTGATGAGATGCAGCATCCTCACCCGGCGACATTAACGCGGACAAAATCCGTCTTCGTTTCTGCTTGCGCCGTTAAACGCGGACTGATATGGTCTGCGTTATTGGGTGAGCAGACGAATTGCGGTGATCCGCAGGGTCCGAACGCTCGCCGCCGCCATTCGCCATTCCCGGCGTTTCAATCGGGCACCGGATGCCCATCGGACAAAAGAGGGACTCATGAAAATCGTCGTCATCGGTGGAACGGGACTGATCGGTTCCAAGCTTGTCGCCACTCTGAGCGCCAGCGGCCACGAGGTCGTTGCCGCCTCGCCCAGCAAGGGCGTTAACACCATCACCGGCGAGGGATTGGCCGGCGCGCTGGCCGGGGCCGGGGTGGTCGTTGACGTGTCCAATGCCCCGTCCTTCGACGAAACGGTCGTGACTGATTTCTTCCGGACCTCCGGCACCAATCTGGCCGCTGCCGAAGCGAAAGCCGGCGTCCGCCACCATGTTGCCCTATCGATCGTCGGCACCGACCGCGTCTCCGACCTCGGCTATTTTCGCGCGAAGGTAGAGCAGGAGCGGCTGATCGCGCAGTCCGGCATTCCCTACACCATCGTCCGCGCCACCCAGTTCCTGGAATTCCTCGCCGGCATCGCCGACGGCCATGCCGATGGCGACACGGTGCGGCTGGCGCCGGTGCAGTTCCAGCCGATTGCCGCGGACGATGTGGCCGCCATTCTGGCCGAAACCGCGCTTGCGGCGCCGCTTGACGGACACATCGACATCGCAGGTCCGGACCGCGGCCCCTTTGCCGACATCATCGGCCGATATCTCAAGGCAGCGGGCGACCGCCGTAGCGCCGTCGGCGATCCTGCAGCCCGCTATTTCGGCGGCAGCGTCACCGAACTCTCCCTGGTCCCCACCGGTCCCGCCCGCCTTGGCCACATTGGTCTGAACGATTGGCTCGAACGGTCCCGGATCGGTGGCTGATCGACGTTCCGCCTCATTGGCGTCCGTTACGCGGTGCCCATCCAACACCATCGATCGCTGAAGGACCAGAACCATGAAGCGCTTTCTAGCCCCTCTCCTGGTTGCGACCCTGCCGTTCGCCACGGCTCTCGCCGATACTCCCCAATCGAAAAATGCCAAGGTGACCCTGGTTTACGAACACGCGCTGCCCGACGTGCCCGGCAAAAGCGTCAAGGGCGTGCTGGTCGAATATGGTCCGGGCGGCTATTCGCCTGCCCATACCCATGCGAAGTCGGCGCTCATCTACGCCACCGTCCTGGAGGGGGCGATCCGCAGCAAGGTCAATGACGGCCCGACCAAGACCTATCGGGTGGGCGAGAACTTCACCGAACTGCCGGGCGACCACCATGGGGTCAGCGCCAACGCCAGCGACACCCGACCGGCGAAGCTCCTCGCGGTCTTCGTCGTGGACACCGCGGATTCGGAGCTGACCACGCCGGACAAGAAGTGACGAAGGAATTGCGGAACAGGGACGGCTTGCGCTTTGAAACACGGATGACTAACGTCCCTGTTCCTTTGCATCCTGTCGGAACCAGCCATGGCACATCTCACCGTCAGCGTCGAGTACGGCATTCACTGCCTTCTCTGGCTGGTCTCATCGGGTGACCAGCCGCTGAGTAGCCGCGATCTGGCCGAATTGCAGGGCATCTCGCCGACCTTCCTCGCCAAGATCTTTCCGAAGCTTGAAAAAGCGGGGCTCGTGATGGCCAGCGAAGGTGTGCGCGGCGGCTATCGGCTCGCCAAAGCTCCGGAGGACATCACTTTTCTCCAAATCGTCGATGCGATCGAGGGCGACAAACCGCTTTTCGATTGCCAGGAAATCCGCGGCCGCTGCGCGGTGTTCGGGCAGCGGCCGCCCTCCTGGGCGACATCCGGCGTCTGTGCGGTGCATGCGGTGATGCTGCGCGCGGAAAAGGCGATGCGGGCGGAATTGGCCCAGGAGACACTTGCCAATGTCGCCAATACATTCGGCCGAAAGGCCCCGCCGGAATTCTCCGACAAAATTGCGCACTGGATGCAGGACCGGTTCGATGCCCGGACCTCGACACGCACGTCGCGATCCAAATGAATCGTCCGTCATCCCCTAGGCGGATCGCAGAGCATCGGGCATTGAGCTTGGACGCGGCGTCGGGACCGAGATCATCGCATTAACATTCATAAAATAAGTATGATTTGTATCACTGGGAGGCCCGTAACCGTGCGACCCGCCCACAAACCTCATTGACGAGCGCAGAGCGGTGCCTCGATCAACCGCTTCTCTCTCGACCGTCATCCGAATCCCGGGAGCGAAGTGCGACAATCTGTCCGCTCTTAAAGATATATTTTTTGCGCATATTATAGCCACACCATCAAGCGGCTGGCGCCATCGGCGACCCGCTCGATGCACCTGACACGTCACGCTGTGGACGCCGTCGACAACCGCCGACAGAGCGTACCGGCGCACTGGAGCCGAGGAGCTCAGATCATGAATACCTTGATCCTCACCACGCATCACACGCCGCGCAACGTCAGCGACCACATCGCGCTGGGCTTCACCAAGGCGCTGCGCCTGCTCGCCGACACCTTCTTCGCCAAGCGCTACGGACATCGCGCCATCGTGCTGGAAACGGTGGCGGCGGTTCCGGGCATGGTCGGCGCGACGTTGCAGCATCTGCGCTGCCTGCGCCGCATGCAGCATGATCAGGGCTGGATTCACACCCTGCTCGACGAGGCCGAGAATGAACGCATGCACCTGATGACCTTCATCGAGGTGGCGAAGCCGAACTGGCTGGAACGCGCCCTGATCCTGCTGACCCAGGGAGCCTTCTACAACGCTTTCTTCCTGTTGTATCTGGTCTCGCCGCAGACGGCCCACCGTGTGGTCGGCTATTTCGAAGAGGAGGCGGTCATCAGCTACACCGGCTACCTCGCTGAAATCGATGCCGGCCGTCACGCGAACCCGCCGGCCCCGCGCCTTGCCATCGACTACTGGCAGCTTCCGGAAACCGCCACCCTGCGCGATGTCGTGCTCGCCGTGCGCAATGACGAGGCCAACCACCGCGACGTGAACCACGGCTTCGCCGATACGCTGGCCGGCCAGCCGTCTGCCGATGCGGATCACCGTGACGAGCCGCGCAAGGCGGCTTGATCGCGCATGAGGGACACCCTGCGATAATAAGAATTGTTCGCATTCCAAGTTCAGTGCGGCTATACCGGTGTGATCGGCGTCCCGGGCGATGGCCCCACGGATGCCGGTCCCTTCGTTTCCGCCATTCCGCGCATCCGTGACCGACACCTTCCGCCCTGCCCTGTCCGATGACCTCCGCTCCCGGCCCGCCCGATGACCGGCCCTGTCGGCACCTGGGCGCGCAGGATCGCGGAACTGTTCGATGCGCATCGGCTGCGAGTGGAGCGTGCCATCGCCCGGCGGACCGGCGATCCGCAGACGGCGGGCGATCTGGCGCAGGATGCCTTTTTGCGGCTGGCCCGCCTGCCCGACGGCGAGGCGGTGCAGAATCCGGCCGGTCTGCTCTATGTGGTGGCCGACCGCATCGCGCTGGACCATTGCCGCGCCGCCAAGCGCCAGCGCCTGCGCGAGTCCGGTCCGCCCGACGAGGAGTTGCCGGCCGTCGGCCCCGGCGCCGACGCGGTGGTGGAGCGGAACCAGACCATGGCCCGGCTGCGCGGCGCCATCGATGCCCTGCCGCCCAAGACCCGCGAGGTCTTCCTGCTCTACCATGTCGAAGGCCTGCCCTACCGCGCCATCGGCGAACGGCTCGGCATTTCCCCGCGCACGGTGGAGTACCATCTGCGCACGGCGCTGGAACAGTGCCGCGCCCATATGAAGCGGCGCCCGCCGCGATGATCGGCAATTTCCCTTCCCCAGCAGGCGATTTTCTTTGAGGGATCGGCCTTCGCTGGGCGTCTCACCAAACACGAGGCAACAGGAGCTTGCGGCAAGACGCGATGGATCATCGGGATGAACGGCAGAAGGATCCGGTAGATGGGGATCCGGCGGACGGCGGACCGGATGAGGACCGGCTGTTCTCGGAAGCCAACGCGTGGTTCTTCCGCCTGCAGTCCGACGACCTCACCCCAGTGGAGCGTACCGCCTTCGCCGAGTGGCTGGCCCGCAGCCCGGCCCATTCCCGCGCCTGGAGCGAACTGCGGACCCTCCTGCACAACCTCAAGGAACCCGCCCGCGCCGCCTATGCCGGGTCCCGCATTGCGCCTCGCCGCCGTCCGCCGATGGCCGCTGCTCGGCGCTTCGCTGCGGCGATGGCGGTCCTGCTGGTGGCCGGTGGGCTCGGCGTCTGGCGCGGACCGACGCTCTACCAGAATGCCGTCGCCGATCAGGTGACCTCGACCGGGCAGCGGCGGACATTGACCCTGCCGGACGGCTCCACCGCCGAGATGAACGGCGACACCGCGCTGGTTCTCGATTTCCGCGATCGCGAGAGGCGTGTCCGGATTCTGCGCGGAGAGGCGTGGTTCCACGTCACCCGCGATCCCGACCATCCCTTCGTCGTCGATGGCGGGGCGGGTGCCGCCCGCGTGCTGGGCACCCAATTCAGTGTCCGGCGTGAGGACGACCGCACGACGGTGACGGTCGGCGAGGGGCTGGTGGAGGTCGCCGCCCGTCGAAACGCCGACAGCCACGCCCCCTGGCCCCACAGCATCCGCCTGCACCCCGGCGAAAGCGCGGAGGCCGACCCCCACGGCCTGACCGGGCCACGGGCGGTGGATCCCGCCGTCGCCTTCGCATGGCGCCAGGGTCAGATCGTCTTCCGTCAGCAGTCACTCGCCTCGGTCATCACAGCGCTGAACCAGCAATGGCCGGGCCGCGTGGTCCTGCTGAACGACGAAGCGGCGGAGCGCGTGGTTTCCGGCGTCTTCGCGCTCGACCGGCCGGATGCCGTGTTCGATGCGCTGGAGCGCGGCCTCGGCGTGCGCGCCATCCGCATCACCCCCTACCTGACCCTGCTTGAGGGGAGCGCGACAGGTGTCAGGTAAACAACGCCGCCATTATCAACCAAAGGGTTCTGCTGCAAAGTCGGCGTTATGGTGGAAGTCATTCTAGTTTTAACAGCTTCAGGCAGCAGCCCCGAACAGGGTGGCGATGAAGGAGACCTGGCTGCCCATGTCTTTGGCGGGAATGGCGGCCCTTGAACGGGTCCTTCGTGGATCGCATCACCCTGCCACCCCAACGGCCAAACGGGGCTGGGTTCTGTACGATCCGGGTTGAGCCGGAAAAGCTGCGACAGAGCCGTTGACGGTGCCGTCGGGAATCAGGAACCCGTCCGCGTCGAGGGCTGGTCTGCCAGGGCGCATCTGATGGCGGTCAGCAATGGGTCCGGACTGAGTGGCTTATGCAGCAGCAGGAAGCCGCTGGCACTCGCCTCCCGGATGCGTGCGGGCGAGGTGTCGCCGGTCAGGAGGATTCCAGGCAGTTGGACGGCGAAGTGCCGCGCCAGCCGGCTGATGACCTCCGATCCGTTTTCCGTGCCCTTGAGCCGGAAATCGGCGATGACCAGGTCTGGCGCTTGGTTCGCCAAGCGTTTCACGGCGGTATCGCCGTCTGGTGCCGCCACCACCTCATACCCCTGTTCCTGAAGAAAGGCGGTGACCCCGTCGAGGACCGCCGGGTCGTCGTCGACCACCGCGACCCGCTCGCCGTTGCCTCCGTTGGGTATCGGCGTCTCCTCGTCCTTCGGAACGGGATCGTTCTGACTGGCTAACGGAACAAGGATCTCGAACATCGATCCCCGCCCCGGCGTCGACCGGACCCGGATCGGGTGCTGAAGCAGCGTGGCGAGGCGTTCCACGATGGCAAGCCCCAACCCCAGCCCCTGCCGGCGGTCGCGCTCCGGATTGTCGACCTGATGAAACTCCTCGAAGATCGAGGCCAGCTGGTTCGGCGGAATGCCGCGCCCGGTGTCCCAAACCTGGATGCGCAGGTTCGTGCCGGCACGGCGGCACCCCACCAGGATGCCGCCCTTGTCGGTGTATTTGATCGCGTTGGCGATGAAATTCCGCAGAATGCGCTCCAGCAGCTTGGGGTCGCTCCGCACCGCCAGGTTGGTCGGAATGCAGCGCAACTCCAGGCCGGCTGCTTCGGCCAGTGGCGAAAATTCGGCGCACAGTGAAGCGATCATCGTCTGGATCGAGCAGGACCGCAGCATGACCTGGATGATGCCGGCGTCCAGCCGCGACACGTCCAGAATATCGTCAAGCATGACGGTCATGGCGCCCAGCGCGTTGCCCATGCTGGCCAGCAGCTTGGCTGCCGCCTCGCCCTGAGGCTGCATGGTCACCAGATGATGGAACATGATCAGGGCCTGCACCGGCTGCCGCAGATCATGGCTGGCAGCGGCGAGAAAGCGGGTCTTGCTGGCGCTCGCCTGTTCGGCCGCGGCCTTGGCGGCGGCGAGGGCCTGGCGGACGCGCACCTGCTCGGTGACGTCCTCCATCGCCAACAGGATCAGCCTGCCCGCCTGATTCAGGCGGCGGGCGTTCAGCAACAGGGTGCGTCGGGTGAGGTTCCGGCCATCGGCGTCTTGGCCGCCGGCCTCCTGGTTATCGGTGTCCCGACCAACGGTCAGTTCCAACGCCTCGATGACCGTGCCGTTGGGGATGATCCGTTCCAGCGCCCGGCGCAATCCGGGATCGGCCAGCAGACCGCCGGCCATTTCGGCCAGCCGGGCGCCCTGCACGTCCTCCGGCGTGGTGGCGAAGATGTGATGGAAGGCCGCACTGGCGCCGACCACCCGCAGCGTCTCGTCCAGCACAAGCAGAGGTTCGCGCACCGTGTCGACGATGGCCTGGGCGAAATCGCGCTCCGCCCGCGCTGCGCGCAGCACCCCGGCCCGCTCGATGACCAGCCCCAGCACGCTGGCGATGGCTTGGACGAATTCCAGGTCGGCGTCTCCGAACCGTCCAGCCGTTTGGCTGAGCACCGCGAGAACGGATGGTCCCCGCGTCCCGTCGCCGAAGGGGACGCCCAGGCCGCTGACGGCCGGACCGCCGGGCAGCGCCAGAGGGGAGCGGACGCGCTGATCGGTGGCGAAATCCTCGACGATCAGCGGCTGCCGGGACCGGAACACCCGTCCGACCAGCGTTGCCATGTCGGTGGAGATCCTGACCGCGGGGTCTTGCGGAACGGAAAATCCGACGCTACCGAGGAGGACAAGGTCGTCGGCATCCCCGGTGCGGCGGCCGGACGGATCGTCGCCGGGGCCGAGGATGGCGACGCCGTCCACGCCCAGCCCTTCGGCGATGAGGTGGGCCGCTTCCGCCAGCGTCTCCGGCCCGTCGGCCCCGACGGGATCCTTGCGTCCGAGATCGGCGATCAGCTTGTACTGGCGGGCACGCAGAGCCATGGCCAGGCTGGTTCGCTTCAGCGGCGTCACGTCGCTGAAGGTGATGACGACGCCCTCCACCTGGGCGTGCTGGGTGCGGTAGGGCTGGATACGGCGCAGGTACGTGGTGTCGCCGTCCATCGACACTTCCCGTTCCGACGGCGTCATGGACGACAGCACGGAGCGGATGTCGGTCAGCAGGCAGGGGTCGGAGAAATGGCGGGCGATGTCGGTGATCGGGCGTCCGGTATCCTGCGGCAGCAGGGCGAACATCCGGGTCGCCGGCGGAGTGAAACGCTTGATCCGCAGATCCGATGACAGGAAGACCGTGGCGATGTCGGTGCTGCTCAGCAGATTGCCGAGGTCGTTGGTGGTCGCCTCCAGCTCGTCGACCTTTTCATGGAGCTGGGTGTTCAGCGTGCTGAGTTCCTCGTTGAGGGATTGCAGCTCTTCCTTCGATGTCTCCAGTTCTTCGGTGGTCGATTGGTACTCCTCGCCGATCGACAGGATCTCCTCGTTGGCGACCCGCAATGCCTCGCTGGTCGCGCTGAGTTCCCCAATGGTTTCGTTCAGCTCCTCGCGGGTCATGCGCAGCTCGCTTTCGAGCTGTTCGACGCTGTCCATGGCGGCCGGCAGCACCGGGGCCTCGCCAGTCGGGATGCTTGGTGCCGCGTCGCCGGCGGTGAAGGTCACCAGCAGCAGTTCGTTGCCGGCCCGAGGGAAGCGCACCGGGATCACCAGGATGGTCACCGGCACCATAACCCCTTGGCGCTTGTGTCTGATCCCCGAGATCTGGACCCGTCCGTGCGAAGCGAGCGCCTGGGCGACGGCGCGGCGCAGTTGCAGGCGCAACTCCCCGCGCGTCATCGCCGTCAGGTCCCAGGGCGGCTCCCCCGTCGGCAGGTCGAGAAACTCGCCGGTCGGACCGAACAGGTATTGGACCCGGTGCTGACCGTCGATCAAAACAGCCGCAGGCGCATATTCCAGCAATAGCGCCTGTCGGATCAGGTCGGCCGGGCTGTTGCCGCGCAAGGGGGCGGGCGGCGCCGGCAGCGTGATCGCGGATCGCCCGCCCGTGGACGGAACCGACATCGCGCTGCCGCGGGTGGTGCCGACCTTCCGGTAAAGGCGCCATTTCTTGGATAATGGCCGGAACAGGTCGGAGCGCGCGTCGATTGTCTCTGCGGTGCCGAGGAGCAGGCCGCCATTCTCGACCAGAGCGAAATGGAACAGTGCGAAGATGGCCTTCTGCACATCCGGCTCGATGTAGATCAGCATGTTGCGGCAGCTGATGAGATCGAGCTTGGAAAAAGGTGGATTGCTGAGCAGGTCGTGCTGAGCGAAGGACACCGCGTCGCGCAACGGCTTGGCCACCTTGTAGCCGCCTTCGGCCTTGGTGAAGAAGCGGTCGAGCCGTTCGGCGGACACGTCCACCGTGATGGTTTCCGGATACAGGCCGGTGCGGGCGATGGTCAGCGCCCGGCTGTCCACGTCGGTGGCAAACACCCGGAAGTCGGGGGACGATCCATTCTGCGCGCAGGCCTCCAGCAGCAGGATGGCGATGGAGTAAGCCTCCTCCCCGGTGGCGCAGGCCGGGACCCACACGCGGATCGGCTTGCCCGCCGGCCGGCTCCGCACCAGCGGGGCGATGAAATCGTCAGCCAGGGCCTCGAAAGCCGGACCATCGCGGAAAAAGCGGGTCACGCTGATCAGAATGTCGCGGGACAGCAGTTCGATCTCGGCGGGGTGCGTGCCCAGAAAGGCCCGGTATTCGGACATGTCGCCGATGTGGTGAATTCCCATTCGCCGTTCGATGCGGCGGGAAAGCGACCGCGGTTTGTAGGCCCGGTGGTCTCGCTTGGTCTGTACGTTCAGCAGGTCCAGGATGCCATCCAATGCATCGTCCGGCGCCTCTACACTCTGTAACGCCACGGGGCCGAGATAGGGCTGGTGAACGAAGTCGACGATGACGCCGGGCATGCGCTCCGGCGCCAGGATGTAGTCGGCCATACCGGTGGCGATGGCACTGTTCGGCATGCCGTCGAACTCGGCGGTCGTCGGGTCCTGGACGACCACCAATCCGCCGCACTCTTTGATCGAGCGGAGGCCGTTGGTGCCGTCCGCCCCGGTCCCGGACAGCACGACGCAGATCGCCTTCTCATGCTGGTCGGTCGCCAGCGTACGGAAGAAGATGTCGATGGGCAGGCTGGCATCGGCCGACATCTTCGGTTCGCGAATACGCAGTTGGCCGGCCTCCATGGTCGGCAACAGGCCCGCGGGAGCGATGTATATGTGATCGGCCTCCAGCAGAATGCCGTCATGCGCCGTTTGGACCGACAGCGGCGTTGCTTTTGCCAGCAGATCGGACAGCAGCCTCTCGTTGTTCGGAATCCGGTGCTGGATAACAACGAAGGCGAGGCGGCTGGCCGTCGGCACGGCGCCGAGCAGCGCGGTGATGGCCTTCAGGCCGCCGGCCGAGGCGCCGATTCCGACGATTGCCAAAGGACCGGTCTGGGTGTCCCGCCGTTCGGTCCGAGCCATGGGCTCCTGGCCATATCGGTCCGAGCCTTCATCCGTTGAAATCATGACCGGCCTCCATCCCATACCTCGATCCCGACCCACGATGGTCTTAGCCGATACCGCCATACCGCCATACCGAACCTTTTTGGTGGGATGGCAGTGCGGTGGACGGCATTAGGCCGGTATGCGGACGACGACCAATTCATATGTTTAGAAGTCTACAGCATGCCGTCGTGTGTTTGGAAAATTATAAGCATTAGCGGTATAGTTTCGTATGCACGACGACGTTAAGGCGTCCGGCATCCCTGAATTCTTGACCATGAAATCGCGGCAGTCATTCGATTGTATTCAAGATGCCATCTTCGACTCCGTGTGATATTCCACTGGAATGTATGGTTCAGCCCATGGGAAAATCGCTTGCGCGGATCCTGACCGCCCAGAAACCCTGTGGTCCCGTCTTCCTCCAGCCCTTCAGCTTCCGGCCGTCTTTCGTTACGCTGTCGGGCGCCAATTCCGGCGGACCAAGGACGTCGGGATCAGCATCCGCTCCGCCATAGCTGTCTTTGGTTGATGATGGCGGCGTTGTTTCCGTGACACCTATCGCGCTCTCCTCTGCTTCGCTGGAAAAAATCCGGGAGGTCTAAAAAACTTCCCAGGGATCTCCGCATCCCCATCGTCATCACCGGGAAAGAAGATAATGAGACGCAGTCGCAGAAAGCGGCGCGGTCTCTCACCGGATGACAGAGGCGAGCGATGGCATTTGCGAAGATTGGGGCGAAGTCCGGAATGACCGGGGTGATGATCGGGCGCCGGGGCAGCGTCGCTGGTGAGCGGTTCGGCCGCGTGTTCCTGGGGCGTTTGCTGGCGACGACGGTGCTGATCGCGCCGGGCCTCCTGCTCTCCCACGTCCCCGCAGCGACGGCGCAAACGAATCCGGCCGGCGCGGTGTCCTTCGCCATAGCGCCGCAATCGGTGGACGGAGCGCTCGCCGCCTTCGCCGCCGCGACACGCATCCAGGTGCTGAGCCCCGGCGCGGTGACGCAGGGCGTCAACTCCCCCGGTGTCAGCGGTTCGATGTCCGCGCGCGAGGGACTGAACCGCCTGCTGTCCGGCACCGGGCTGGTCGCCCGCTTCCTCAACACCGAAACAGTGACGGTCGAGCGTGCGGCGGCCGGCGGCGCCATCCAGCTGGACCCGGTGCAGATCGAAGGCAGCGGGGGCGCGAGCGGTCCCGGCGCCCTGCCCCCGCCCTATGCCGGCGGTCAGGTGGCGCGCGGCGGGCGCATCGGCGCGCTGGGCAACCAGGACGCGATGGATGTTCCGTTCTCCGTCACCGGCTACACCGCCGAAACCATCCGCAACCAGCAGGCGGATACCGTCGCCGATGTGCTGGCCAACGACCCGGCGGTGCGCAGCGGCCTCGGCTATGGCAACTTCGCGGAGAGCTTCGTCATCCGCGGCTTCCAGTTGATGGGCGAGGATCTGTCGATCGACGGACTCTACGGGACCGCACCGCGCCAGATCGTCGCCACCAACATGTTCGAACGGGTGGAGGTGCTGAAGGGTGCCAACGCCTTCCTGAATGGCGCGGCCCCCAGCGGATCCGGCATCGGCGGCGGCGTGAATCTCGTGCCCAAGCGGGCGGAGGATGAACCGCTGACCCGCCTGACCGCCAGCTATGCCATGGACAGCCGCTTCGGCCTTTCCGCCGATGTCGGCCGCCGGTTCGGCGATGCCAACCAGTTCGGCGTGCGCGTCAACGCCGCCGTCCGCGGCGGCGAGACCGCCATCGACGACGAGGAGCGGATGCTGAAGCTCGGCTCCCTGGCGCTCGACTATCGCGGCGAGCGCACCCGCGTGACGCTCGACGTCGGGACCCAGACCCAACGGGTGGAGCAGGGCCGCCCGGTGGTCTATTTCGGCAGCTTCGTCCCGGCGGTGCCGTCGGCTTCGCAGAACTATGCGCAGCCCTGGAGCTATTCGCAGATGCGCGACACCTTCGGCCAGATCCGTGCCGAATACGACATCCTGCCGAACCTGACCGCCTATGGCGCCTTCGGCATGCGCAGCATGCGCGAGGACGGCGATTATGCCTCCCCCACCGTCACGCGGGTCGACGGCACCGGCACCGTCAGGCGCCTGACCGTCCCGCGCGAGGATTTCACCAGCACCGGTCAGGCCGGACTCCGGGCCGACCTGCACACCGGCCCAATCAGGCACCAGCTGAATGCCGGCGCCTCCGCGCTGCGGACGACCAACAACAACGGCTTCGAATTCGGCACGACCTCCGCCATCAACCTCTACCGCATGGTCGGGCTGCCGCGCCCGGCGACGACATCGGCCAGCGGCATGGTCGGCGACCCGCCGAAGGTCAGCGAGTCGGTGCTGCGCAGCGTCTACGCCTCGGACACGCTGTCGATCCTCGATGACCGGGTGATGGTCACCGCCGGCCTGCGCCAGCAGAACATCCAGGTCCGCGGCTTCAACCGGGCCAACGGCGCTCGCACGTCCGATTACGACCAGTCGGCGCTGACGCCGGTGGTCGGGCTGGTGGTGAAGCCGATCGAGGAACTGTCGCTCTACGCCAACCGCATCGAAGGGCTGGCGCAGGGGCCGACCGCCCCGTCCACGGCGGCCAATTCCGGAGAGATCTTCGAGCCCTACCGCTCCGTCCAGTACGAGGTCGGCGGCAAGCTGGACTTCGGCAACTTCGGCGGCTCGCTGTCGCTGTTCCAGACCACCCAGCCCAGCGGCGTCACCGACGCGTTCACCCGCATCTACAGCGTGTCCGGCGAACAGCGCAACCGCGGCATCGAGCTGATGCTGTATGGCGAGCCGGTGCAGGGCGTCCGGCTGTTGGGCGGCGCCACCTTCATCGATCCGGAGATGACCGATACCGGAAGCGCCGCGACCGAGGGCAAGGACGCCGTCGGCGTGCCGCGCCACCAGTTCAACGCCAACGTCGAATGGGACCTGCCCTTCCTCCCGGCCTCCTTCCCCACCGTGACGCTGACCGGGCGCGTGATCCACACCGGATCGCAGTATCTCAACACCGCCAACACGCTGAAGATCCCAAGCTGGACCCGCTTCGACGTCGGCGCGCGGATGGTCACCGACATCCGGAACCGTCCGGTCACCGTCCGGGCGGCGGTGGAGAACGTCACCGACAAGGCCTATTGGGCGTCGGCCTATGGCGGTTACCTGAGCCAGGGCGCTCCGCTGACCGCCAAGCTGTCGCTGTCGGTCGATTTCTGAACGCTGCAGTCCTGACGGCGGCATGAGGAGTGCCCGATGACCAACCGAACCATCCGGATTTGGACGCTGATCCACAAGTGGACCAGCCTGATCTGCACGCTCTTCATGCTGCTGCTGTGCCTGACCGGCCTGCCGCTGATCTTCCATGACGAGATCGAGGCGCTGACGGCGGAGGACAACCTTCCGCCCATGCCGGCCGATACACCCCTGAAATCTTTGGACGAGGCGGTTGCCTCGGCGCTGGCGACATATCCCGGCGAGCGTCCGCTGTTCCTCAGCTTCGACGAGGACCGGCCGGTGGTGAACGTCACGACCGGCCCGACCGCCCGCCCGCCGGTGTCGCAGATGCACATCTCCGCCATCGACCTGCGCACCACGCGAATTCTGGCCGACCTGAACGACGACCAGGGCTTCATGCATGTGATGCTGCGCCTGCATGTGGACATGTTCGCAGGATTGCCCGGCGAGTTGTTCCTTGGCTTCATGGGATTCCTGCTGTTCCTCGCCACCCTGTCCGGCGTGGTGATCTATGCTCCGTTCATGCGCAAGCTGTCCTTCGGCACCGTGCGGGCCGGGCGCAGCAGTCGGCTGAAATGGCTCGACCTGCACAACATGCTGGGGATCGTCACGCTGATGTGGGTGATGGTGGTCGGGCTGACCGGCGTCATCAACACCCTGTCGGTTCCGCTGGTCGCCTATTGGCGTTCCAACGAACTGGCGGCGATGATCGCCCCCTATGAGGGCAAGCCGGTGCCGGAACGCTTCGCCTCCGTCGATGCGGCCGTCCGCAAGGCGATGGAGGCCGCCCCTGGCATGCGCCCGCAGTTCATCGCCTTTCCCGGCGTGCGGTTCTCCAGCAACCACCATTACGCCGTCTGGCTGAAGGGAGCCACGCCGGCCACCAACCGGATCCTGACCCCCGCCCTGATCGACGCCGAAACCGGGGCCTTCACCGACATGCGGTCCATGCCCTGGTACATGCTCGCGCTGCGGCTGTCGCAGCCGCTGCATTTCGGCGACTATGGCGGGCTGCCGATGAAGGTCCTGTGGGCGGTGCTGGACGTGCTGACCATCGTCATCCTCGGCAGTGGCCTGTATCTGTGGATCGCCCGACGCCGCGGCGCCCAGGAACAGGCTGGCGCACCCCAAAGCCTACGCGCTGTCGCCAGGGAGGCCGCGGAATGAAGCCGCGCGCTCCCCTCCCCCTGCCGGCGATCTTCGGCCTTCCCGCCGCAATCGCGCTCGTCACCACCGCCGGGCTGGTCATCGCCCTGCTGGACGACGGCCTGGTGGACGCGCTGTCCTGGGCGGCGCTGTCCGTACCCATCCTGGCCGCGGTCTGGTCCTGGCGGAACCGCGAGCGCTGACGGCTCCTCACGACACCACGGCGGGGACCGGATGATAACATCGGGCACGGTTAACGATCCGAAATAATGCATTGACGGAACTGGTGGATCCGGGAAACCTCAGTCTCTTGACAATAGGGACACCAAGGTTCCGCGCCCGATGCAGCCGTCCACCCGGAACGCCTTTCCAGCTCCCGCACAGCCGGCCACGCCACCTTTGCTCAGCGTCGAGGGCTTGTCCGTTGCGTTCGGCGGGCAACGGGTCATCGACGATCTAAGCTTCCGTGTTCATCCGGGTCGGACGCTCGCGATCGTCGGCGAGTCGGGGTCGGGCAAGTCGGTGACGTCGCTGTCGGTGATGCGGCTCGCCGACATGGCCGGGGCGCGCTTCCCCACCGGCCGCATCCTGTTCCAGGGCAGCCAGGGGCCGCGCGACCTGCTGACGGCCACACAAAAGGAGATGCGGGCGATCCGCGGCAAGGAGATCGCCATGATCTTCCAGGAGCCGATGACCTCGCTGAACCCCGTCTTCACCATCGGCGACCAGATCGGCGAAACGCTGATCCTGCACGAAGGCATGGGCAAGGCCGCGGCGGCGGAAGAGGCCCGGCGGCTGCTCGACATGGTCCGCCTGCCGGATGCCGCCCAGATCCTGAAGCGCTACCCGCACCAGCTCTCGGGCGGCATGCGCCAGCGGGTGATGATCGCCATGGCGCTGGCCTGCCGGCCCAGGCTGCTGATCGCGGACGAACCGACGACCGCGCTCGACGTGACGATCCAGGCGCAGATCCTGACCATCATGCGCGACCTGCAGGCCGAACTCGGCATGGCGATGATGTTCATCACCCACGATATGGGCGTGGTGGCCGAGATGGCGGACGACGTCGTCGTCATGTGGAAGGGCCGCAAGGTCGAGGAGGGCCGCGCCGCCGATCTCTTCGCCACCCCGCGCCAGCCCTATACACGCGCCCTGCTGGCCGCCGTGCCGCGGCTGGGTTCCATGGCGGGGCAGGACCATCCCCGCCGCCTGCCGCTGACCGTGCTGGACGGCGACCACGTCACCACCGTGGGCGAGGCCAGGGTGCAGGACACGGCCGACTATGGCGCGGCGCCCCTTCTGTCGGTTCGCGACCTGTCCGTCCGCTTCAAGTCCAGGACCAACTGGCTCGGCCGCGCCACGCATCAGGTCCATGCGGTGACTCAGGTCTCCTTCGACATCCATCCGGGCGAAACGCTGGCGCTGGTCGGCGAGTCCGGTTCCGGCAAATCGACGATCGGGCGCACCATCCAGCAGTTGCAGGAGGCGACCTCCGGCCGCATCTCGTTCCACGGCCGACCCTTGTCGGAGATGGGCATGGCGGACCGCAACCGGCTGCGACGCGACGTCCAGTACATCTTCCAGGACCCCTTCGCGTCGCTGGATCCGCGCAAGACGGTCGGCTTCTCGATCGCGGAGCCGATCCGCACCCATGGCCTGCTCGACGGCGAGCGCGAGATCCGCAAACGGGTGGACGGCCTGCTGGAACGGGTCGGGCTCTCTCCCGCCCACGCCGCCCGCTACCCGCATGAATTCTCCGGCGGCCAGCGCCAGCGCGTCTGCATCGCCCGTGCGCTCGCCTCCGACCCCAAGCTGATCATCGCCGACGAAGCGCTGTCGGCGCTCGACGTGTCGATCCAGGCGCAGGTCATCAACCTGTTCATGGATCTTCAGGCCGAACGCGGCCTCGCCTACCTTTTCATCAGCCACGACATGGCGGTGGTGGAGAAGATGAGCCACCGGGTGGCCGTCCTCTTCCTCGGCCAGATCATGGAAATGGGAAGCCGGCGGCAAATCTTCGAAAGTCCGGCGCACGACTACACGCGCCGCCTGCTGTCCGCGGTCCCGGTCGCCGACCCGTCGCGGCGGAGCCGCCGGGCCCTGCTCGACGGGGAAATCCCGAGCCCGATCCGCGCCGTCGGCGACGACCCCGCGGTCCTGCCGCTGGAAGAGGTGCAGCCGGGCCATTTCGTCCGCCGGAGCGCATGACCCGGCATCGCCTCAACCAACAACAACCATCGATCAAGGAACAGGTGTCATGGCATTGGGTGTGAAGGGGATCAAAACCGCGTTCATGGCGGCGCTGTTGGCCGGAGCAGCCTTCGCGGCGACGCCCGCGGAGGCCGCCGGGAAACTGACGATCTCATCGCCGCAGGATCCCGGAAGCTGGGACCCGATCGACACCTTCCTGGTCAACTGGGCCTCGGTGGGCACCAACATCTTCGACGGGCTGACCTATCGCGGCCCGGACCGAAAGCTGGTGCCCGGACTGGCCGAATCCTGGACCGAGATGGACGGCGGCAAGCGCATCCGCTTCAAGCTGCGCAGCGGCGTGACCTTCCACAACGGCGAGCCGTTCAACGCCGCCGCCGTGAAGTTCACCTTCGACCGGCTGCTGGGCGAGGAAGGGGCGAAGGGGCCGCAGCGCTCCAACTACATCGCCATTGAAAGCGTCGAGGTCATCGACGACACCACCGTCGATCTCAAGCTGAAGGCGCCCGATCCGGTCCTGCTGACCAAGCTGGCCGGCTATGGCGCGATGATCGTCCCGCCGAAATACATCCAGGAGAAGGGCGACGCCTTCTTCAACGTCAATCCTGTCGGCACCGGGCCTTTCAAGTTCGTCTCCTATGCCCCCAAGACCGGAATCAAGCTTGAGGCCAACCCCAACTACTGGGGCGGCGCGCCGAAGCTGTCGGAGGTCGAATACCGCTTCATCACCGAGCCGGCGACCGCGGTCGCGGAGCTTCAGGCCGGCCGCGTCGACGCCGTCCTGCCGCCGACCATTCCCATCGGCATGGTCCCGGTCATCCAGGCCGACCCGAAGCTGACGGTCATCAGCATTCCGGGGCCGACGGTGGACGCGCTGCGTTTCAACACCAAGTCCGGCATCACCGCCGATCCGCGGGTGCGCAAGGCGCTGATCATGGCGGTGGACCGCGCCGCCATCGTCAAGTCGATCCTGGCCGGCCAGGCGTCGGAAATCGCCAGCTTCCAGGGAGAACTCTCCTTCGGTTACGACCCGGCGCTGAAGCCGCTGCCCTTCGATCCCAAGGGCGCGCAGGCCCTGCTGGCCCAGGCCGGGGTGAAGCCGGGCGCCACGGTGCAGATCGACATCCGCGGCAACGACGCCACGATGAACGAGGTGGCCCAGGCCGTCGCCGCCTATCTGGGCGCGGTCGGCGTCGTCGCGACGATCAAGCCGTACGAGACCAACGTGCTGCTGAACGATATCATCCCGCAGGGCAAGACCGGCGCGATGTTCCAGCAGAAATGGGGCGGCTGGACCTTCGACTACGACAACACCGCCTACGCCATGTACCATTCCGGCGAAAAGTGGAACCCGTACGAGCAGGACGCCGATCTCGACAAGCTGCTGGAATCGCAGCGCGCGATCACCGACGTGGCGGAGCGCGAGCGCATCCTGAAGCAGATCGCGCGCACCGTCGCCGACAAGGCGCTGGAGATGCCGCTCTACAACTCCAACGCCATCTACGGCGTCGCCAAGCGGGTCAAGAACTTCCCGCCGGCCTCGGACAACCGTCCGAAGCTGACCGAAGTGACGGTGGACTGACCGCGCATCCGGCACCGCTCTCCCCTCCAAGGGGGCAATCGCATATGGCAATAATGGTCCTGTACAAGGAAAGACGTCATTCCCGCGAAGGCGGGAATCCAGCCGTTTCAGTCGCTCTGCACGAACGTTTCCTGGATCCCCGCCTTCGCGGGGATGACGGAAGTCCTCTTATGGAACTCTAGATTTCATAAGCAATCGCCCTGCCCCTCCGAGGGGGTGAGGCGGTGCCGGATGCGGTTTCGCTCGCTTTATTCGGGCCCATTTTTCGAGGATGGCAAGTCTTGGCCGGATTCCTTCTCAAGCGCCTGATCCAGGCGGTCTTCGTCATGGTCGTGGTGACGCTGATCGTCTCCTTCGCGATCCGCCTGACGGGCGATCCGGCCCTCATGCTCACGCAAGGGGCGGGCAGCATCACCGAACAGGACCTGGAGCGCATCCGCGAAGCGCTGGGGGTCAACCGGCCCTTCCTCGTCCAGTACGGAGGCTTCCTGACCG
Source organism: Azospirillum sp. Sh1 (assembly GCF_008365135.1). NCBI lineage: Bacteria > Pseudomonadati > Pseudomonadota > Alphaproteobacteria > Rhodospirillales > Azospirillaceae > Azospirillum > Azospirillum sp. Sh1. The sequence goes on from NZ_VTTK01000025.1 coordinate 29,086, forward strand.
GACTGCTGCGGTTCGACTTCGGCAACAGCTTCCTTGGCGGCACTCCGGTGTCGCGGCTGATCGCCGACGCGCTGCCGGCCACGCTGCTGCTGGCGCTGGTGTCGATGGCCGTATCCATCGCCCTGTCCATTCCGCTCGGCATCAGGGCGGCGACATCGCGGGGCGGGGTCGCCGATCAGGCGATCCGCATCCTGTCGCTGGTCGGCCTGTCGGTGCCCAACTTCTGGCTGGCGACGATGCTGGTGCTGCTGTTCGCCATCACGTTGGGCTGGCTGCCGCCGAGCGGCATGGAGAGCCCCTCTAACTTCATCCTGCCGGCGGTCACCATGGGCGTCATCCTGACCGCGACCAATGTGCGGCTGGTGCGCAGCGCCATGCTGGAAACCCTGCAGTCGCAGTATGTCATGGTGGCGCGCGCCAAGGGGCTGAGCGAGGGCAAGGTCCTCTACAAGCACGCGCTGCGCAACTGCGCCATCCCGCTGATCACCTATTTCGGCCTGCAGTTCGGCGGCCTGCTGGGGGGCATCGTCGTGGTGGAGCGCGTCTTCAACTGGCCGGGGCTCGGCACGCTGGCCTTCGACGCGGTGGCCGCCCGCGACTACCCAGTGCTTCAGGGCGTCATCACCGTCCTGTCGCTGCTGATCGTCGGCGTCAACCTGCTGGTCGACATCGCCTATGGGCTGGTCGATCCGCGCATCCGGACCTCGTGACCGCCATGGCCCCTGCGCTCTCCTTCCTGCGCTCCCCGCGCTTCCGCAACCTCGAATTCCTGCTCGGCGCCACGCTGACCCTGGTCATCTGCCTGGCCGTGCTCTTTTCCGAGCAGCTGTTCCCCGGGGGCGCCGACAAGATGGACCTGATGGCCCGCCTGTCGCCGCCCTTCCGGACTGCGGCGCACCCGCTGGGCACCGACCCGCTGGGGCGAGACGTGCTGGCCCGCGTCGTTGCGGGCGGCAAGATCTCGCTGCTGGTCGGTTTCGTCTCGGTCGCGGGGGCGGCGGTGATCGGCGTGCTGATGGGCCTGATCTCCGGCTATTACCGCGGCATCTGCGACATCGTGGTGATGCGCTTCGCCGACGTGCAGCTGGCGCTGCCCTTCATCCTGCTGGCGATCACCTTCATCGCCATCGTCGGCGGCAGCCTGACCAACACCATCATCCTGCTGATCGTGTCGCAGTGGGTGCAATACGCACGACTCGTCCGCGGCTCCGTCCTGGCATTGCGCGAGCGGGAGTTCATCCAGTCCGCCCGCGCCATCGGGGTCAAGGATTGGCGGATCATCGTCCAGCACCTGTTGCCGAACCTGATCGGCCCGGTGATCGTGCTGCTGACGCTGAACGTCGCCAACAACATCCTGCTGGAAAGCAGCCTGACCTTCCTCGGGCTCGGCATCGATCCGACCATCCCCAGCTGGGGCGGCATGCTGGCCTCGGGGCGCACCTATCTCCAGGTCGCCTGGTGGGTCAGCGTCTTCCCCGGCCTTGCCATTCTTCTGACCGTGCTGGGCCTGAACCTGCTCGGCGACTGGCTGCGCGACAGCCTCGACCCCACCGGGAGAACCTCTCGATGACCGTCCTGTTCGAAGCCTCGTTCGAGCGGACGCTCGATCACCTGTGCGCCCGGCTGAAAGGCGAGATGGCGGAGGCCTGGACCTTCGACGACGCGCAGAGCCGCCGCGCCGCCGAACGGCGCCTCGCGGAGCGTGGCGTGTCCGCCCGAATCCGCAGCGCCTACAAGCCCCTGCTGCATTTCTTCCTGGAAGAGGTGGAGCCCCGCGATCTGGCGGCCGTGACCGTCGCCTATCCGGTCCACCCGCAGGCTCCCGCCAACCGCTTCCTGCTGGAGGCCTATCCGCTGGCCGCCCTGCTGGCGGGGGCGGAGGTGGCGTTCCACCCGCGGACCGATGCCGCGTTCCATTACGACGTGACGCTGACCTTCAAGGACGGCCGGCGGGAGGAGCGGCGGGTGGCCGCGCCCAACCGCGTCCACACCGACATGGCGGGGGAAACCAGCGTCTCGCCGACCGGCTGGCTGCGCCTGGGCGGCGATGGAGAGGGCGAACGGCTGGAAGCCGATTACGAGCGGCTGTTCGAGGCCGCCATGACGGCCATCGCCGGCCACCCCTGGACCGGCGGCGAGCCCTATTTCGAGGAACTGAGCATCCGCGCCGACTATCCGGCGTCGGACGAACCGTTGGGCTTCGCCGACGAGGTCGTGAGCCTGCGCGAGGCCTTGCACGAGGACTTCTACTTCTCCCTGCTGGAGGTGTTCCAGCGCAAGTCCGGCCGGCCGCTCGGCGACCGCGGGCTGAAGCCGGGCCAGATCGCGCCCGACATCAAACTGAGCGACGGCACGGTGCGGGTGCGGGTGGAGCTGTGCCCCCTGTCGCGCGACGCCGTTACGGCCGCCGACGATCCCCTGGACGCCGCCTCGCTGGACCGCGCCGCCGCTCCGATCGGGAACGCGGCGATCCGGGCCGGGCTGGAGCGGATCGGCGGCGAGCCGTTCGAGGCGGGGACGCGCAGCGGACGCCGGGTGCTCGCCCGCCATGTGCGGGGCAGCGACGCACCGGTTATGATCAGCGGCGGCCAGCACGCCAACGAGACGACCGGCGTGGTGGGCGCCCTGCGCGCAGCGGACCGGCTGGCGCAGCGTCCGGGCGCGCATTTCACGGTGTCGCCCCTGGAGAACCCGGACGGCTACGCCCTGCATCACCGGCTGCGGGCCGACAACCCGCGCCACATGCACCACGCGGCGCGCTACACCGCGCTCGGCGACGACCTGGAATACCGCAACCCTGTGGATGCCGGTCCCCACCTGAATGAAAAGGCCATCCGGCTCGAAGCGGAGCGGCGGAGCGGTGCCCGTCTCCACCTGAACCTGCACGGCTACCCCTCGCATGAATGGACCCGGCCGCTGTCGGGCTATGTGCCGCGCAACTTCGCCATGTGGACCCTGCCCAAGGGCTTCTTCCTGGTGATGCGCCACCACGCGGGTTGGGAGACGGCGGCGGAGCGCCTGCTCGACCGGGTGACGGCGCATCTTGCCACGATTCCGGAACTGGCTGCCCGCAACGCCGAACAGATCGCGCTCTATGAAATCCATGCCGGCGAGACCGGGTTCCGCCTCATCAACGGCTTCCCCTGCCTGTCGTCGTTGGATGAACGCAGCACGGTGCCGGTGACCTTGATCACCGAATATCCGGACGAAACCATCTATGGCGATGCCTTCATCCAGGGCCATACGGCACAGATGGCGACGGCGCTCACCGCCTACGAGGCCTGGCAGGAGCTTGTCGTGAGCTGACCGGCGGTCGATTGGGTCGTGCCGGCTCCCTTCGAAGCCGGCACGACGACCGGCCTTACTTCTGCACCAGCGGGCAGCCACCTTCCGACAGCGGACGGAACGCCTCGGGGCCGGGGATCGTCTTGATCAGCTTGTAGAAGTCCCAAGGTCCCTTCGACTCTTCGGGCTTCTTGACCTCGAAGAACAGCATGTCGTGGACCGCCCGGCCGTCGACGCGGACACTGCCCTTCCCGAACAGGGGATCATCGGTCGGCAGGTCCCGCATCTTGGCGGCGACGACGGTGGCGTCGATGCTGTTCGCCGCCTTGACCGCCTTCAGGTAATGGAGAGCGCCGGCATAGACGCCGGCCTGGTTGCCGGTGGGACGGCGCCCGTCCATCCGGGCGGCGAAGCGGTCGGCGAAGGCGCGGGTGCCGGGATTCAGATCCCAATAGAAGGCCTCGGTCAGATACAATCCCTGCGCATCCTTTAACCCGACGGCGGCGACGTCGCTCAACTGCATCAGCAGGGCGGCCAGCCGCTGACCGCCGGCGGTGATGCCGAACTCGGTCGCCTGCTTGACCGACCCGATGGTGTCGCCCACCGCGTTGGCGAGCCCGATGACCTGCGCACCGCTGCCCTGCGCCTGCAGCAGGTAGGAGGAGAAATCGGACGCGTTGGGCGGATGGCGAACGCTGCCGACGATGGTGCCGCCCATGCTCTTGACCACCGCCGAGGCGTCGCGCTCCAGCGCATGACCGAAGGCGTAGTCGGCGGTCATGAAGAACCAGCGCTTGCCCCCGCTCTCCGTAACCGCCCGCGCCGTGCCGTTGGCCAGCGCCCAGGTATCGTAGGTCCACTGGATGGTGTTGGGGGAGCATTTCGGCCCGGTCAGCTCGGTCGTGCCGGGACCGGAGGCGATGAAGACCGCCTTGGAATTGCGCGTCACCTCGTTCACCGCCAGCGCCACCGACGAGAAGGGCACGTCCAGAATCGCGTCGACATGCTCCTGGTCCAGCCAGCGGCGCGAGGTGGCGGCGCCGATGTCGGGCTTGTTCTGGTGGTCGGCGTGGATGACCTCGATGGTGACGCCGGGCAGCTCCTTGGCGAAATCCTCCGCCGCCAGCTGCGCAGCCACCACCGAGCCCTGCCCGGTGCTGTCGGACGCAAAGCCGCTCATGTCGGTCAGCACCCCCAGCTTCACCCGGTGGTTCGCGATCTCGGCCGATGCCGGGACGGTGCCGATCGACAATGCGACGAGGCTGGCCGCGGCCATGCCGGCCAGCGTGTATCCGGTCTTCATCAAGGTCCTCCCCTTTTTCATTTTGATGTTCGACGGTTTTGCCCGCTGCCGTCAGGCGCCGGCGGCCCCGCCGCGCAGGTCCTGCAGGACCGCCTGGGCGATGTCCTGGCGCACGCTGCCGCGCTCCACCAGCACGGCGGCGACGCGGTCGATCTCATCGCCGACCGCGCCGGCCATCATCGCGATGTTCTGGGCGTGCAGGGCCATGTGGCCCTTCTGGATGCCGGTGGTCGCCAGCGCCTTCAGCGCCGAGAAGTTCTGTGCCAGTCCGACCGCGGCGATGATGCGGGCGAGACGTTCGGCGCTGGTCACTCCCAGGATCTTCAGACAGGCCTGCGCCGTCGGGTGCGCCTTGGTGGCGCCACCGATCAGCCCGACCGCCATCGGCAGTTCGATGGAGCCGCTGAGCTGTCCGTCGGCGGTCACCTCGAAGCGGGTCAGGCTGCCATACTGGCCGCTGCGGGCGGCGAAGGCATGGGCGCCGGCCTCCACCGCGCGGGTGTCGTTGCCGGTCGCCAGCACGACGGCGCTGACGCCGTTCATGATCCCCTTGTTGTGGGTGGCGGCGCGATACGGGTCGGCGGCTGCGAAGTGATAGGCGCTGACGATGCCGTCGCGCACCGCCTCGCCGCCGATCTGGTCGAGCGGCCACACCGCATGCGCCCGCGCCAGCCGGCGGTCGGCCAGATTGGACAGGATGCGCAGATACACCCGACCGCCGGTCCAGGCGGAGATGTGGGGAGCCAGCGCCTCCGCCATGCTGTTGACCGCGTTGGCGCCCATTGCGTCGCGGGTATCGACGATCAGATGGGTCACCAGCATCGGGCCGCTCTGGCTGTCGAGCACACGCACCTCGACGTCGCGGAAGCCGCCGCCGAAGGACAGCAGCACCGGGTCGCAGCCGTCGCAGATCACCTTGATCTCCTCGCGTCGCCCGAGGATGCGCAGGCGGGCCGCATGGGGGTCGGCCACGTCGACCGCCTGGATCTGTGCGATCATCAATGTGCCGGACATCGAGGTGGTGAAGCCGCCGGCGTCATAGCATTGCCGGGCCGCGTTGCAGACTGCGGCGACGACCGACGACTCCTCCGTCGCCATCGGGATCAGCACATCCTCGCCGTCGACCCTCATATTGGTCGCGATCCCCAGCGGGATATTCATCGATCCGATCACGTTCTCGACCAGACGGTCGGCAAGCCCCAGATCCAGGTTGCCGGTGTCCGACAGCCGCGCAGCCGCGGCGGCATCGAGGCCGGCGAAGTCCGAGACGATGCCCAGGCGCTCCGCAGGCGATTTCTTGTGGAATCCGGAGATGCGGGAACTGCGGGTGGTGTCGATCATTCCTGAACCCTGTCCGTGCGCTTTGTGGATGCATCCCCCTCCGGCGCCGCGCAGAGGCGCGCACCGGATGGGACTATGGAGGCGGGATAATGGTGGTGCTGGGGTGATGCCGGTCGAACGGGCACCGCGGGCCGTCCCGCCATCACCATTCGTTCAATTGATGATCAGTGATACAAAGGGACAGCACAAGGGACAGTTTCCCGGAATCTCCGGGACACTGTACCAGCGCGTTCGTTGGGACACTGCAGCGGTGATGCGATGACACGGGTGGGCAGCATCGTCGATAGGATCGCCGGCCTGATCGGCGAGGGTCTGTTGAAGCCGGGGGAGCGCCTCCTGTCGGTACGGGCCGGCGCCGTCGAGCATGGCGTCTCGAAAAACACCATGGCCGAGGCCTACGACCGTCTGGTGGCGCTGGGCCATGTCGAGGCGAAGCAGGGGGCCGGCTATTACGTCGCCCGCGTCCGCCACGCGGTGGTGGGGCAGCAGTCCGCCCATGTCGCAGAGGCAGTGGACTTCGTGTCCCTTCTGCGCGAACAGCTGGTGCAGAGCTATGCCGTGCGGATCGGCGACGGCCGGCCGCCGCCGTCCTGGATGGAGCGGTTTGAGGTCGGTGGCAGCCCGCGTTTCCTGGCCGCAAGCCGCGGCCTGACGCCGGAACACGGCTACGGCTCCCCCTGGGGCTTCCTGCCGTTGCGGGAGCGGCTGGCGCTGACGCTCGGCGAGCGGTCGATCACGGCGTCGCCGGACCAGATCCTGCTGACCCAGGGCGCCAACCACGCGCTCGACCTCGTGGCCCGCCAGATGCTGGAACCGGGGGACACAGTGCTGGTCGACAGCCCCGGCTATTACCCGCTGTTCGGCAAGCTCCGGCTGTCGCGCATCAGCATCGTCGGCGTCCAGCGTCGCCACGACGGCCCCGACCTCGACGATCTCGCCGCCAAGGCCGCCGCCCACAAGCCGAAGCTGTTCTTCACCCAGTCGCTGGCGCACAACCCGACCGGCGGCTCGATCACCCCCGCCGTCGCGCACCGCCTGCTGCGGATTGCCGAACAGCACGGCCTGCACATTGTCGAGGACGACCCCTTCGCCGATGTCCTGCCCGCCGCCAGCCCGCGGCTCGCCGCGCTCGACCAGTTGGAACGGGTCATCTATGTCGGCACCTTCTCGAAAACCCTGTCGGCCAGCCTCCGTGTCGGCTACGTCGCAGCGAAGCGCCCGCTGATCGACCGGCTGTGCGACGTCAAGATGCTGACCGTGGTCAGCACCTCCGACTATGTCGAGCGGATGGTCTACGCCTTCATCGCCTCCGGCCAATATCTTCGACATCTGCGCCGGCTGAAGACGCTGATCGGGGAGCATACGGAAAAGGCGACGCTCGCACTTACCCGCATCGGCGTCCGACTGCCGCCGGCCGCTCCCGGCGGTTATTATCTGTGGGGTGAGCTTCCCGACGGCATCGACGAGGCGGATCTGGTGCGCCAAGCTGCGGAACAGGGGATTTTCCTGGCACCCGGCACGCTGTTCCTGCCGACGCGGACGGCCACCGCGCCGGCAATGCGGATCAACATCGCCTACGCCGACGACCCCCGCTTCATTGCATTTCTCGGCGACCGTCTGCACGCACAGGGCGCGCGGTAACCGGCGCCGCGCCGACCCGCCGCTGCGCCACAAAGGGCGCTATCTACGGTCGCCATCCCGGCGGCTTTCCTCGATCACCCAGCGGCGGAAGCGATCGCGACGCTCATCCGGCTTGCGCCGGCTGGAGACGACGAGGAAATAGCCCCGTTCCGTCTGGATCGGCCGGTCGATCAGGGCAACCAGATGCCCGTCCCGCATCAGCTCGTCGGTCAGCGGGCTCCATCCCAGGGCCACCCCCTGCCCCATCAGGGCAGCCTGCAGGACCAGTGGATAATTGTTGAAGGTCAGGTCCTGGCCGCCGGCCGGCACTGGCAGTCCGTGCAGGGTGAACCAGTCGCTCCAGGACAGCCAGGCGGCCGGCCCGATTGATTCCAGATGCAGGAGTGGCAGGGACGCCAGATCGGCCGGGTCGGCGGCGGCACCGGCGGCAAACGGGGCGCGGCTCGCCCGGAAGGCAGGGCTGCAGACCGGCAGGACCCGTTCGGGGAACAGGAGTTCCGCCTCGCAACCGGGCCAATGACCGTGGCCGAAGGTGATGGCGATGTCCACCGCCTCGCGGCGCAGATCGATCGCGTTCTGCGTCGTCACTATCCGCACGTCCAACTCTGGCAAAAGCTGGCGCAGGGCGCCGAGACGCGGCAACAGCCAACCGGAGGCGAAACCGAAATCGGTGGCGACGTTCAGAACGCCCGGCCGGTGCCTGTCACGGATGCGGGTCACCGCATCACCAATGCCGTCCAGCGCCTCGCGGGTCGCCTCGTAGAGCCGCACGCCGTCCGGCGTCAGCGCGACCCCGCGGTGAAGACGACGGAACAGCGCCGTCCCCAGATCGGCCTCCAGCCAGCCGATCTGGTGGCTGACGGCCGACTGGGTGCAGGCAAGCTCGCGGGCGGCGGCGCTGAAGCTCAGCAGCCGGCCGGCCGCCTCGAAGAAAAGCAGGGTGCGCAGCGGTGGCAGGCGGTCCTTTCCCATGAGCACCCTTCATATCACCATGATGAGACAGGAGCTTCACGACCCCTGTTGGGTGCGTCAATTCTATCGTTCCCGAACGATCTGTCCACAAACGGTATGAAGCAGGCGGATATGGCACGGCGCCCCAACATCCTTATCCTCATGGCCGACCAGATGATCCCGCAGGCGCTCGGCGCCTACGGCAATCCGACGGTGCGGACGCCGCACATAGACAGTCTGGCAGAAGGCGGCGTGGTGTTCGACAGCGCCTACTGCAACAGCCCGCTCTGCGCCCCCTCGCGCTATGTCTTCCTGTCGGGGCGGTTGCCCTCGGCCATCGGCGGCTACGACAACGCCGCCGAATTTCCCTCCACAGTCCCCACTTTTGCCCATTACCTGCGGCTGGCCGGCTACCAGACCATTCTGTCCGGCAAGATGCACTTCTGTGGGGCCGACCAGCTTCACGGCTTCGAGGAAAGGTTGACCACCGACATCTATCCGGCCGATTTCGGCTGGACGCCGGACTGGACCCGGCCCCAGGAGCGGCCGAGCTGGTATCACAACATGAGTTCGGTGCGCGACGCCGGCCCCTGCCTGCGCACCAACCAGCTCGACTTCGACGAGGAGGTGGTCTTCACCGCCGAACGCAAGCTGTACGACATCGCCCGCGGCCGGCGGGAACGGCCCTTCTGCTTCGTGGTGTCGCTGACCCATCCGCACGACCCCTACGCCATCACCGAGCGCTACTGGAACCGCCACACCGACGCGGAGGTGCCGCTGCCGCGCGTCACCCTGGCGCCGGACGCGATGGACCCGCATTCGCGGCGATTGCGCCATGTCTGCGCGATGGACGAGATGCCGCTCGGCGAACGGCAGATCCGCAATGCCCGCCGCGCCTACTACGGCGCCGTTTCCTATGTGGACGACCAGATCGGTCGGCTGATGGGCGCGCTGGAGGAAACCGGACTGGCCGAGGATACCGTCATCGTCCTGCTGTCCGACCATGGCGACATGCTGGGCGAACGCGGGCTGTGGTACAAGATGAGCTTCTTCGAGTCCGCCTGCCGTATCCCGCTGATCGTCCGGGCGCCGGGCTGGTTCCAGGCCGGGAGGGTCGCCGCATCTGTCTCGTCGATGGATCTGCTGCCGACCCTGGTCGAACTCGCCCATGACGGAGCGGTGCCAAGCTGGCGGACGCCGATCGACGGGCGCAGCCTGCTGCCGCACCTTCAGCGCAGCGGCGGTCACGACGAGGTGATCGGCGAATATCTGGCCGAAGGTGCCCTGGCCCCGATCGTGATGATCCGGCGCGGCCGCGATAAATTCATCCATTCGCCGGCCGATCCCGACCAGCTCTACGACCTGTCCGACGACCCGGACGAGTTGGTGAACCGGGCGGAGCAGCCCACCGTCGGCTCCGCGGCGGCCGATGCCGTACGACGCTACCGCGCCGAGGTGGAACAGCGCTGGGACTTGGCGCGCCTGCATGAGGAGGTTGTCGCCAGTCAGCAGCGGCGCCTCCTGGTGGCCGACGCGCTGCGACAGGGGAAGCACCGCTCCTGGGATTTCCAGCCCTTCACCGACGCAGGCACCAGCTATATGCGCAACCATCTGGATCTCGACGATCTGGAAGCCATGGCGCGCTTCCCGCGCCCTGGTACCTCTGTGCAATAGGACGGCGCGACGGCGCGCCGGACGTCGACCATCACCCGACAGGAGGGAAGGCAGCATGCATGTACCCGGGGTTGCAATGGGCGGTTTGACGGCAGGGCGTGCGGCGCTGGCCGGCCTGATGACCGTGATCGGGATCGCGGCCGGCTCGTATTCGGCAGCGGCCGTGGTGTCGGGGACGGCAGCGGCGGCGGAGCCCGCAAACTGCGGGATGGTGAGGATGGCCGATCCCGGCTGGACCGACATCACCGCGACCAATGCGGTGGCGGGAACGCTGCTGGGCGCGCTGGGCTATCAGCAGAAGATCGAGACGGTCGCCGTGCCGATCATTTTCCAGGGGCTGAAGACCGGGCAGATCGACGTCTTCCTCGGCAACTGGATGCCGGCCCAATCCACCTTCCTCGACAAGCTGATCGCCGAGAAATCGGTCGAGATCGTGCGCCCGAACCTGGAAAACGCCAAATTCACCCTGGCAGTTCCGACCGCGGTCGCCGAAGCCGGCGTGCACAGTTTCGCCGACCTCGCCCGGTTCGGTGACCGGTTCGAAAAGAAGATCTACGGGATCGAGCCGGGCGCGCCGGCGAACCAGAATATCCAGCGCATGCTCGACAAGAAGGATTTCGGGCTTGATGGCTGGACCCTGGTCGAATCGAGCGAACAGGCCATGCTGGCACAGGCGATGCGCCGGACGCGCAGCAAGGATTGGGTGGTCTTTCTCGGCTGGCAACCGCACCCGATGAACACCCGGATCGACATGACGTATCTCAGCGGCGGCGACGCCTATTTCGGTCCGAACTATGGCAGCACCACGGTCAACACCCTGTCCCGGCGCGGCTACGGCACCGAATGTGCGAATGTCCACCGCCTGTTCAGCCAACTCGCCTTCACCGTCGGGATGGAGAACGAGATCATGGCCGCCATCACCGACGACAAGAAGGCGCCCAAGGACGCCGCGGCCAGCCACCTGAAGGCGCATCCCGACCTGCTCGGCCCCTGGCTGGCCGGCGTGTCGACCCGCGACGGCAAGGATGCCGCAACAGCCGTGCGCGCGGCGTTGGGCCTGAAGTGAGGCAACAAACGATAAGGAGACGAACAGCCGTGTTTGCCGCGTTGCGCGCATGGGTCCGAAGCCGCTTCCCGTCCTGGTTCCGGCCGACCTACCGACCCGAACGCCATTACATGCGGGGTCCCTCCGGTTTGCGATGAGGCCCGAGGGGGAGGATTGTGGACCGTCAATCCGTCGTCTCCCTCCGGTCCGTCAGCCTGGGCAATGCTGGAGGAATCCCACCGCAGAGTGGCCCCGCATCGGCACCGGTGAAAGGCCAATTGCCAAAGGCTTTATCTCGTTAAATCAACAATGTAGCCGGGTTCAGTTGCCCGCCGAGCCTGGACGCCTACCCACATTCCACGACGTCAGCGTGCCATCGCTTCAGGAAGGTGGAAGGGCTGTCCACCACATCATCCCGCCAGATAGTTCGCATTCTCAACCATCGCCATACAAAGCATCTTGCGGCAAAATGTACGAACTGGTACGTTTGTTGGCATGTACGAACCATGCCGCTGCCGAAAGGGCTCCCATGCCGTCCAGCGCCTTCACCTTCAAAAAGTCGATTGCCACCGTCTCGCTGAGCGGCACCCTGCCGGAGAAGCTTGAGGCGGCGGCCAGCATCGGCTTCGACGGGGTCGAGATTTTCGAGAACGACCTGCTGACCTTCGACGGCTCCCCGGCCGACGTGCGCCGCATTGCGGAGGGTCTGGGGCTGGAAATCACCATCTTCCAGCCCTTCCGCGATTTCGAAGCGATGCCGGACCCGATCCGCGCCCGTAACCTCGACCGGGCGGAACGCAAGTTCGACGTGATGCAGGAATTGGGGACCGACCTCGTGCTGGTCTGCTCCAACGTCCAGCCCGCCGCCATCGACGACCCCGCCCGTGCCGCCGCCGATCTCGCCGAGATGGCGGAGCGGGCGCGGCGCCGCGGTCTGCGCGTCGGCTACGAGGCGCTGGCCTGGGGCCGGCATGTCAACCGCTGGCGTCAGGCCTGGGACATCGTGCAGCGCGCCGATCACCCGGCACTGGGGCTGATCGTCGACAGCTTCCACACGCTGGCCCTGGACGACGACCCGACCGGCATTGCCGGTCTGCCGGGCGATCGCATCTTCTTCGTGCAGTTGGCCGACGCGCCGAAGCTGTCGATGGACGTGCTGTCCTGGAGCCGCCATTTCCGCAATTTCCCCGGCCAGGGCGAGCTGCCTGTCGGGCGCTTCGTCGACGCGGTGCTGGCATCCGGCTACCGCGGCCCCCTGTCGTTGGAGATCTTCAATGACGAATTCCGCGCCGCCCCAGCCCGCCTGACCGCCCTCGATGGTCTGCGGTCACTGATCCATACGGAGGCCGAGGCAGGCTTCGGACCCGGCCTGCCGGCGCCGCCGGTCTGCCGTGGCGTGGAGTTCCTGGAATTTGCCGTCGATGCGGCGGCGCGGGACAAGCTGTCCGCCCTGCTCGGCAGCCTGGGCTTCCGGCACGCCGGGCGCCACCGTTCGAAGGATGTCGACCTCTACCGCCAGGGCGGCGTCAATCTGGTGCTGAACAGCGAGGAGGATTCCGCAGCGTCGGAGCATTTCCAGATGCACGGCCCCTCGGTCTGCGCCATGGCCTTCGCGGTGGACGATGCCGCCCGCACGATTGCCCGGGCCGAGGCCTTGCGCTGCGTGCTGTGGCGCGAGAGGGTCGGCGACGGCGAACGCCGCATCCCGGCGCTGCGCGCCCCCGACGGCACGCTGATCTATCTGGTCGACGACAAGGAAGCCAACCGCAGCATCTGGGAGGACGACTTCCACCTGTTCGCGGAGGAGCCCGCTGGAGCAGCCGGCCCTCCGCCCCTGCTCGGCATCGACCATGTCGCCCAGGCCCTGCCCTTCGGCCGGATGGACGGTTTCGTGCTGTTCTACCGAACGGTCTTCGGCTTCGTTCCGGAAAGCCTGTGGGAGTTGCCCGACCCCTACGGCCTGATCCGCAGCCGGGCGCTGGTCAGCCCCGATGCGGAGCCCGGCCGGGGCGTGCGGCTGCCGCTGAACATCTCGGAAAGCCGGCGGACGGCAACCGGCCGCTTCGTCAGCGCCACCGCCGGAGCCGGCGTCCATCACATCGCCTTCGCGGCGTCGGATGCCGCCGCCCTGGTGGAGAACCGTCTGGCGGCCGGCGCGCCCTTCCTGCCGATCCCGGCCAACTATTATGACGACCTCGCGGTCAAACATCCGCTGGACGATGCGGCATTGGAAGCGCTGAAGCAGCGTGAACTGCTGTATGACCGCGACGGCCAGGCGGACGGGGGCGGCGAGTTCCTGCACGCCTACACCGACAGCTTCGACGACCGCTTCTTCTTCGAGGTGGTGGAACGGCGTGCCGGATACCGCCAGTTCGGCGCCGTGAATGCCGCCGTGCGCATGGCGGTACAGGCGCAACTGCGCGAAGGCGCCCGCCCCGAACTCTATCTCGACTGAAAATGAACGAAACAGTGCGTTTGTTTGGAGACGCCCCGCCATGAACCGCCCCACCATAAGCCGCCCAATCCTGGTCCTGAACGGACCCAACCTCAACCTGCTGGGCAAGCGCGAGCCGCACATCTACGGCCATGAGACCCTGGCCGATGTCGAAGCCGACTGCCGCCGCACAGGCGAGACGCTGGGCCTTGCGGTCGACTTCCGCCAGTCCAATGCCGAACATGTCCTGATCGATTGGATTCACGAAGCGCGCGAGACGGTCGACGGGCTGGTCATCAACCCGGCCGGCCTGACCCACACTTCGGTGTCGCTGATGGACGCGCTGTCGGCCTGCGCCTTCCCCATCCTGGAGGTCCATATCTCCAACATCCACCGGCGTGAGGAATTCCGCCATTTCTCCTATGTGTCGCGGGTCGCGGCCGGTGTGATCTGCGGCTTCGGCACCCAGGGCTATACGCTGGCCCTCCAGCGCATGGCCCGCCTGCTGGAGACCGCCGAGAAATGAACGCCATCTCCCGACCGGCCCCCACCCCCGCTGCCGCCAACTCGATCCTCGTCGGGCTGATCGGCGCCGGCATCCAGGCCTCCAGAACCCCGGCGATGCACGAGCGGGAGGCCGACGCCCTCGGCCTGCGCTGCCTCTACCGGCTGATCGACCTCGACCGCCTCGGCATCGGCCCGGATGCCCTGCCGGAGCTTCTGTCGGGGGCCGAGCGCATGGGCTACACAGGCCTCAACGTCACCTATCCCTGCAAGCAGGCGATCATCCCGCTGCTGGACGAGCTGTCGGACGATGCCCGCGCCATCGGGGCGGTCAACACCGTCGTGCTGAAGGACGGCCGCCGGGTCGGTCACAACACCGATTGCTCCGGCTTCGCCGAGGGTTTCCGCCGCGGGCTCGGCACCGTTCCGATGGACCGGGTGGTGCTGCTGGGTGCCGGCGGGGCCGGGGCGGCGGTCGGCCATGCCGCCTTCCATCTCGGAGCGGGCCGGCTGGACATCTTCGACGCCGCCCCGGCGCGGGCGATGCTGCTGGCCGATCAACTGAACGCCCGCTTCGGCGCCGGGCGAGCCTCGGCGGTTGCCGATCTGACTGGGCTGGGCACCGCGATGGCGGCGGCGGACGGGCTGATCCACGCCACGCCCACCGGCATGGCGAAGTTCCCCGGCCTGCCGCTGCCGGCCGATATGCTGCACCCGCGGTTGTGGGTGGCGGAGATCGTCTATTTCCCGCTGGAGACCGAGCTGCTGCGCACGGCACGGACGATCGGCTGCCGGACGCTGGACGGCGGCGGCATGGCGGTGTTCCAGGCGGTGGATGCCTTCAGGCTGTTCACCGGGGTTTCCCCCGATGCCGAACGCATCCGCGCGCATTTCGCGTCGATGGACGCCGGCCAAGCCACCGGCTGATACTGGCCGCCTGACAATGTCCGCCTGACAATCGGCGCCATTCACACAGACAAGCCGGCGGGGCCGCCGGCACCGGGAGGACCGCATGAGACGGCTGGTCGAGGCCTATTTCACCCTCATCAAAATCCTGATGGCGCTGTGCATGGCCGGCATGGTGGTGCTGGTGTTCGGCAACGTCGTGCTGCGCTACGCCTTCAACAGCGGCATCACGGTGTCGGAGGAGATGTCGCGCCTGTTCTTCGTCTGGATGTGCTTCCTCGGCGCCATCCTGGGCCTGCGGGAACGGGCGCATCTCGGCGTCGACGCGCTGGTGGCGCGCCTGCCGCGGACCGGCAAGCTGGCTTGCGCGGTGGCCAGCTGCGGATTGATGCTGTGGGTCACTTGGCTGGTGCTGCAGGGAAGCTGGACGCAGACCCTCATCAATTGGGACGCGCAGGCACCGGCCACCGGCCTGTCGATGGGGCTTCTGTACGGCGTCGGCGTGGTGTTCGGCCTGTCGACCGGCATCATCCTGCTGCATGAGATGTATCTGCTGCTGACCGGCAAACTCTCCGACGCCGACCTCGTGATGGTTGCGGAATCCGAGGATCTGCCGGAGGCGACCGCCCATGGCGCCCACACCGGCGGACACCGGACGCACCAGAGCACCAACCGGGAAGGGGCCCGGGATGAAGCCTTGCCGCTGCCTTCCCGCACCGCCTCCAGCCGCTGAGGACGCCGGACCATGACCATCACCATCTTCCTCGGCTCCCTGCTGGGCGCCATGGCCATCGGCATGCCCATCGCTTATGCCCTGCTGCTGTGCGGCGTGGCGCTGATGATCCATCTCGACCTGTTCGACGCGCAGATCGTGGCTCAGAACCTGATCAACGGCGCCGACAGCTTCCCGCTGATGGCCGTGCCCTTCTTCATGCTGGCCGGCGAGATCATGAACACCGGCGGCCTCGCCAAGCGCATCGTCAACCTCGCCATGGCGATGGTCGGCCATATCCGCGGCGGGCTCGGCTACGTCACCATCCTGGCGGCGACGGTGATGGCCAGCCTGTCCGGCTCTGCCGTGGCCGATGCGGCGGCACTCGCCACCCTGCTGGTTCCGATGATGGTTGCGGCCGGCCATGACCGCAACAAGTCGGCCGGACTGGTCTCCGCCAGCGCCATCATCGCGCCGATCATCCCGCCGTCGATCGGCTTCGTCATCTATGGCGTGGCCGGCAACGTCTCGGTCACCAAGCTGTTCCTCGCCGGCATCTTCCCCGGCATCCTGCTGGCCGTCGGCCTGTGCGGCGCCTGGTGGTACGTGTCGCGCAAGGAGAACCTTTCCCCGCCGCCCCGCCGCTCCCTGCGCGAGGTGCTGGCGATCCTGCGCGAAGGCGTGTGGGCGCTGATGTTGCCGGTGATCATCATCGTCGGGCTGAAGTTCGGCGTCTTCACCCCCACCGAGGCCGCCGTGGTCGCCGCCGTCTATTCGCTGTTCGTCGCCGTCTGCGTCTATCGCGAGATGTCGATTACCGACATCTATCCAGCCCTGCTGGGGGCGGCGAAGACGACCAGCGTCGTCATGTTCCTGGTCGCCGCGGCGCTGGTGTCGTCCTGGCTGATCACGGTGGCCAACCTGCCGGGAATGGTGACCGATCTGCTGGATCCGCTGATGGACAGCCCGACCCTGCTGCTGCTGGCGATGATGGCCCTGGTGGTGGCGATCGGCACCGCGATGGACATGACGCCGACCATCCTGATCCTGACACCGATCCTTGTCCCGGTGTGCAAGCAGGCCGGCATCGATCCCGTCTATTTCGGCGTGCTCTTCATCATCAACAACGCCATCGGCCTGATCACGCCGCCGGTCGGCACCGTGCTGAACGTGGTCTGCGGCGTGTCGAAGGTCAGCATGGAAGGCGTCATCAAAGGCGTCTGGCCCTTCATGCTGGTGCAACTGGTCGTCCTGTTCCTGCTGACCCTGTTCCCGTCGCTGGTGATGGTTCCGGCGGCCTGGCTCAGCCACTGACCCTTGTTCTCTTCAAGAATGAAAACCGGAGGAAATCCCATGAGGACGCGCATGAAATCCCTGCTCGCCGGCCTGCTGCTGCCGGGCCTGCTGTTCGCCGGTGCCGCCGGCGCTGCGGACTACAAGGACCGCTCGATCAAATTCGCCTTCCAGAACGTCAAGGAACACCCGCAGGGCCAGGGCGCCCAGAAATTCGCCGACATCGTCGAGGCGAAGAGCGGCGGCAAGATCAAGGTGAAGCTGTTCCCCGGCGGCACGCTGGGCGGCGACGTGCAGACCGTGTCGGCGATGCAGGGCGGCATCATCGAGATGTCGGTGATGAATGCCGGCATCCTGGTTTCCCAGGCCAAGGAATTCGCCCTGGTCGACCTGCCCTTCCTGTTTAACAGCGCGTCGGAGGCCGACGCCCTGCTGGACGGCCCTGTCGGCGAGCAGCTGATTGCGAAGCTGCCGGAGAAGGGGCTGGTCGGCCTCGGCTTCTGGGACCTGGGATTCCGCGACCTGACCAACAACCGCCGGCCGGTGAAGACCGCCGCCGACATCGCCGGCCTGAAGATCCGGGTGATCCAGACGCCGATCTACATCGACATCTTCAAGGCGCTGGGCGCCAACCCGGTACCGATGGCCTTCCCGGAGTTGTACGGCGCGTTGGAGACCGGGACCGTCGATGGACAGGAGAATCCGCCCAAGACCATCGAGCTGACCAAGTTCAACGAAGTCCAGAAATACATGACGCTCACGCGGCACATCTACAATCCGCAGGCGCTGATCGTCTCCGGCAAGTTCTGGAATACGCTGAGCGCCGATGAAAAGTCTCTGCTCCAGAGCGCTGCCGCCGAAGCCACCGTCTTCCAACGCAACTTGTCGCGCGGGCAGGAAGCCGATGCGTTGGCATCCCTGAAGGCGAAGGGCATGATCATCGACGAACTGCCGGCCGATGAACTCGCCAAAGTCCGTGAGAAGGTCAAGCCTGTGGTCGACAAGTACAAGGCCGAAATCGGCGATGCGCTGGTCACGCAGGCCTATACGACGATCGAAAAGAAACGCGCTTCGAACTGACGGTGAAGCCCTGTGGTGGAGAGCGTTCGCGCACTCCACCACTCCGGCATTGAGCTTTCCCCAACGTTCGTCCATTACCTCCGTTGAAGGCGCTCTCCGCGCCGCAAAACCATGGGACAGGGCATGACGGCGGACGACGCGACCGGCACAACCAACAAAACCAAGCCAAGCCGCAAGAACGATCCGGAAGGCACCCGCCAGGACATCCTCGAGGTGGCGACGGAGGAGTTCTCCTCGCTGGGCTTCAGCGGTGGCCGGGTCGACGCCATCGCCGCGCGCACCCGCACCACCAAGCGCATGATCTACTATTACTTCGGCGGCAAGGAGGAACTGTACCTTGCCGTGCTGGAGAAGGTCTATGGCGACATCCGCGCCATCGAGAACCGCCTGAACCTACAGAATCTGGAGCCGGAGGCGGCGATCCGCGCCCTGATCGACTTCACCTTCGACTATCAGGAGCAGCACGAGGACTTCATCCGGCTGGTGAGCATCGAGAACATCCACCGCGCCGAACACATGAAGAAATCAAAGGCGATCGCCAATCTGAACATCACGGTGATCGACACGCTGGCCCGAATCCTGGAGCGCGGCCGGGATTTGGGCGTGTTCAAGACCGACATCCAGCCGATCGACCTGCATCTGATGATCAGCGCCTTCTGTTTCTTCCGGGTGTCGAACCGCCACACCTTCAATCTGATCTTCCATCAGGACCTGACCGCCACCGACACCCGCGCCCGCCACAAAAGGATGATTGCGGACGCCATCGTCAGCCTGCTCAAGGGGACAGCAAGCGCCTAGCTCCGGTTGGAAGCGGAAAGGTGGATGCGTCGGCTCTCGCACCACAGCGTGAGTGGACAGCGGACGGCATCGTAAGGGCACCGTCAACCTATCGCGGCTGGAACTTGTTGCCGCGCTTCAGCCTGCTCCCAGGATCGGGAAACGGGACATCGGAACGGATCGCCGGATCACACGGCAACCATCTCCATCAGCCGGGCACGATCGGCAGGGGAGGCCGCTTCGCCATGGAGCGTGATGCGTCCCCGTTCCACCGCGTAGAAACGGTCGGCGACATCCAGGGCACGGTGGATGTTCTGCTCCACCAGCAGGATGGTCAATCCCGCCCGCTTCAGTTCCGTGATGATGCCGAAGATCTCGTCGACGATCATCGGCGCCAGACCTTCCGTCGGTTCGTCGATCAGCAACAGCCTGGCGGTGCCCACCATCACGCGGGCCATCGCCAGCATCTGCTGCTCGCCGCCGGACAACGTGGTGCCGAGTTGCCGCCGCCGCTCGGCCAGCCGGGGGAAGCGGGCGAAGGCCTGTCCGATCGCCTGTTCATTCTCCCGGCGCGCCCGCCCAGGACATTGGCGCAGCCCCAGCCGCAGGTTTTCCTCGACGCTGAGGCCCGGGAAGATGCGTCGATCCTCCGGCACCAATCCGAGCCCAAGGCGGGCGATCGCGTCGGGCGTCTGCCCGGTCAGATCAACGCCGTCGAAGCGGATCGCGCCGGAACTGGCCGGCACCCAGCCGGCGACGGATTTCAGGATGGTGGTCTTGCCGACGCCGTTGCGGCCGAACAGCCCGACCACCTCGCCCGGACCGGCCTGCAGGGACACCCCTTGCAGAACATGGCTCAGGCCGTAGTGCGCGTGCAGGTTCTCGATGGAAAGCATGGGTGTCACCCGTGTCCGAAATAGGCAGTCTGTACGGCGGGATCGGCGCGCACCACGGCGGGCGGCCCTTCGGCGATCTTCCGGCCCTGGGCCATCACGACGACATGGTCCGACAGACTCATCACCAGCCCGATGTCGTGTTCGATCAGCAGCACGGTCAGGTCGCCGGCCAGCGAGCGGATCAGCGCGCCGGTGTCGGCCGTGTCGCCGTGGCTCATGCCCTGGGTCGGCTCGTCCAGCAGCAGCACCCGCGGTTCGGCGGCCAGCGCCACCGCGATCTCCAGCCGCCGCTGTTCGCCGTGCGACAGGTTGCCGGCAAGCTCACGCGCCTTGGCCGACAGGCCGAAGCGCTCCAGCAGCGCCTCCGCCTTGGCAAGTGCGCGACGGCTGTGGCCGACCGGACGCAACGCGTGCCAGGGCCTCTCCAGCACCTGCGCGGCGATCCGCAGGTTTTCCAGCACCGGCAGTTCGAAGAACAGGTTGGTGATCTGGAAGGACCGCGCCAGTCCGGCGGCAAGCAGGCGGTCGGGGGACCGCCCGGTGACGTCGGCGCCGTCCAGGGTCACCCGGCCGCCGGTGGGTCGGATGGCGCCGCTGATCAGGTTGAACAGCGTGCTCTTGCCCGCCCCGTTGGGCCCGATGACCGAGGTGATCCGTCCGGCGGCGGCATCGAAGCCGACGCCCGCCACCGCCTGCAGACCACCGAAATTCACCGACAGGTCGCGCACGCCCAAGGCACCGGCGGCGCCTGCGCCGGCCGCCGCCGTCTTGAGGGAGGATGCCATCATGACACCGTCCTCCCGGATTCGCCGCGGCGGTTCAGCCGGGCCAGCAGGGCGCCGACCAGCCCCTTGCGCAGGAAGATGACGGACAGCATGAAGATGACCCCCACGACGATCAGGTGATGCTCGGTCCAGGATCCGACGACGGAGCGCAGGGCGGTCAGCAGCAGGCTGCCCACCACCGGCCCGACCAGCGTGCCGACGCCGCCGACGATGACGGTGATGACGGCGTTGCCGGAGGTCTCGAAGAACATCAGTTCCGGCGAGACGAAGCCGCGCAGCATCGGGTAGAGCGCCCCCGCCAGCGCGGCGACGCAGGCGGCAAGGACGTAAACGGCCAGCTTGTAGCGCCAGGCGTTGAAGCCCAGGAACGGCACGCGCTTCTCGTTGGCGCGGATGGCGGCCAGCGTCCGCCCGAACGGCGCATCCATCAGGTAGGACAGACCGGCATAGGCGACCACGGTCAGGGCCAGAACCAGCAGGAAGAAGGAGAGCGGATCGGCCGTGTCGAGGCTGAGCGGCCCGAAGCCCACCTGGATCTGCGGGATGCCGATCAGCCCATCCGACGCCCCCAGCGCGCGGGTGTTGTAGACGGTCTTGGCGGCGACCTGAGCCAGCCCGAAGGTGATGAGGGCGAAATAGACGCCCTTCACCCGGTTGGCGATGACGCCGCCGATCAGGCCCGCCACGCTTCCCGCCAGCAGGGCTGCCGCCATCGCCAGCCAGAAGCTGGGGGCGACATCGCGCAGGACGAGCGCGGAGACATAGGCGCCCAGCCCGAAATACAACGCCTGCCCCAGAGACAGCAGCCCGGTATAGCCCAGCAGCAGGTCGACGCTCATCGCCAGCCCGGCGAAGATCAGCGCCTCGGTCGCCAGCCGCAGGTAGAATCCATTGCCGGTCGCCCAGGCCGCGGCGGCGAAGCCCAGCGCCGCCGCCAGGAAGGCCAGCGCCAGCCAATGGACCGGGGCCAGACGGGAAAGCCGGGACGCCGGACCGGCGCGGCCGGGATCGGACAGGGTGCGCAACGTGGTGGCTTCAGGCATGTCCCAGCCTCCCGAACAGGCCCTGCGGCCGGACCATCAGCACCAGCACCATGATCCCGAACACCAGCGGGTCGGACCACACCGGCGAGATGTAGAGGCTGGACAGCGCCTGGACCTGGGTCAGCAGCAGGCCGGCGATCACCGCCCCCTGGATCGACCCCATCCCGCCGACGATCACCACGGTGAAGGCCATCAGGATGAAATCGCGCCCCATGGTCGGGAACACCGAATAGATCGGCGCCAGCAGCACGCCGGCCAGCCCGGCCAGCGCCACGCCGAAGGCGAAGGTGCCGGCATAGACCCGGCGCACCGGCACCCCCAGCGACGAGGCCATGTCCTTGTCGAAGGCGGCCGCCCGGACCATGGCGCCGAGCCCGGTGCGGAAGACCACCAGCCAGACCGCGGCGATCAGCGCGAGGCCGAAGCCGATCAGGAACAGGCGGTAGTTCGGCAGGAACATGCCGAGGATCTCGGTGCCGCCCTCGATCGGGTTCTCGGGCCGCAGGGTGTTGGGGCCGTAGACCAGCTTCAGCAGGTCTTCCATGATCATGCCCAGCCCGAAGGTCAGCAGCAGGGTCAGGATGTGGCGGTCGCGGCTGTGGAAGACCCGCGCGATCAGCCAGCGCTCGGCGATCCAGCCGATCGGCAGCATCAGCAGCGGCACCAGAACCAGCAGCGCCCAGAACCCGACCCCCAGCCCGGCCAGGGTCAGCGCCAGGAAGGCACCCATGGCGTAGAACTCGCCATGGGC
The DNA here is from genome assembly GCF_008365135.1 of Azospirillum sp. Sh1. NCBI lineage: Bacteria > Pseudomonadati > Pseudomonadota > Alphaproteobacteria > Rhodospirillales > Azospirillaceae > Azospirillum > Azospirillum sp. Sh1. The sequence goes on from NZ_VTTK01000025.1 coordinate 51,507, forward strand.
CATGTTGATGACGTCCAGCAGCCCGAAGATGATGGTCAGGCCCAGCGCCATCAGAACGACGGCAACCCCGAGCGACAGACCGTTCAGCGCCTGCGGCGCCAGGACGAATTGCAGATAGTCGATGAGATCGGCCATGGCCATCGGCTCCTTGACTGCGTCCTCAGAAGCGGGTGCAGAGATCCGGTCCGATGGCCTTCTCGCCCGGAACGGTGCCGACCACGTCGAAGCGGTTGTTGGTGCCGTCCGACGAAATGCGCACGGCGTACATGTCCTGGACCGCCTGATGGTCGCCGGCCCGCATGGTCTTGGTGCCCTGCGGCGTGCTCCAGCTCAGCCCTTCCATCGCCTTGCGCAGCGCCTCGGTGTCGGTGCCGCCGGCCTTCTCGACCGCCGCTTTGAAAAAGCCGATCAGGCCGTAGCTGTCGGCGCCGTAGAGGTCGGGGGCGGTGTCGTACGCCTTGCGGAAGGCGGAGACGAAGGCCTTGTTCTCGGGCGTCGCCAGTTCGGCCGAATAGCCGACACCAGTGACGAAGCCGTCGGCCGCCTTGCCGATGGCGCCGATGTTCTGGGCGGTGACGGTTCCCGACGCGCCGACGATGGTCAGGTTGCGCAGCAGCCCGTACTCGCCCATCTGCGTCAGCAGGCGCACGGTGTCGTTGCCGGCGGTGGAAGTGTAGAGCACGCTGGGGCGCGCGGCGCGGAGCTGGCCGAAATACTGGGAGTAATCCTTGCTGCCGAGCGGCGCGAAGACCTCGCCGGTCGATTGCGCGCCGGTCTTCTCCGCCGCCGCCTTGAAGGCCGCGACGGTGGAGCGGCCCATCTCGTAATCGGGTCCGAGATAATAGACCTTGGCCTTCGGCTTGTCCTTGGCCAGCCATTCCGCCAGCGCCGCCGACTGTTGCCCCGCCCGCGCGTTCACCCGGAAGACGTTGGGAGAGCATTTGTCGGTGGTGATGGCGTCGGAGAAGGACACGGTGGTGGCGATCAGCCGGCCATTGCGCTCCGCCAGCTGCCCGACCGCCAGGGTCGAGCCGGAATTGACGGTGCCGGTCAGGAAATCGACCTTGTTGACCTGGAACAGCTTCTCCGCCTTCTGGGTGGCGACGGCGGGGTTGGCCTCCTCGTCCTCGAACAGCAGTTCGATTTGGCGGCCGAGGATGCCGCCGGCGGCGTTGACCTCCTTCGTCGCCAGTTCCAGCCCCCAGCGGACCTGCTGGCCGATAGGCGCGTAGGTGCCCGACAGCGGCGTCACCACCCCGATGCGGATCGGTTCGGCGGCGGACGCGCCGACGGGGAGCCCGAGCAGGGCGAGCGCGGCGGTGCCGAGAAGCGTGGTCTTGGTCATGATTTTTGGTTCCTCCCTATGTTGTCGGTGCTTGGAGGCGTCGGTCAGACGCCCTTGAAGACCGGCTTGCGCTTCTCGTGGAAGGAGGCGACACCCTCCTTGAAGTCCTCGGAGCCACGCAGGCGGCCATAAGCCTGCCCCTCGATCTCGATGGCGCCGTTGACCGAGACGTTGTTGCCACTGTTCAGCACGCCCTTGATCGTTCGCTGGGCCAGCGGCGAGAAGCCGCGCAGTTCGTCCACCAGGGCGGCGACCGTCGCTTCCAGTTCGGCGTCGGCGACGCAATCGGTGACGAAACCCCAGTCGGCGGCCTGCCGGCCGGAAATGCGCCTAGCCCGCATCACCATGTCCTTGGTCCGGCAGATGCCGATCATGTGCAGCAGGCGGGCCGAGCCGCCGGAGCCGGGGATCATGCCGATGCGCATTTCCGGCAAGGCGAACTGCGCGGTCTCCGACACGATGCGGAAATCGCAGGCCAGCGACAGCTCGAAGCCGACGCCGAAGCAATAGCCGCGGACCTGGGCGATCACCGGCTTGCGGCAACGTTCCGGGGCGGCGATGTTGACCGCCAGTTCCGACACATGCTCCGCCGACTTCTCCATGAAGCCGGCGATGTTGCCGCCGGACGAAAAATTCTCGCCCTCGGCGCGCAGGACGATCACCCGAACCGTGGGATCGCGGTCCAGCGCCGCGAACACCGCGGCGAATTGGTCGCGCTGAAGCATGCTGACGATGTTGAAGGGCGGACGGTGCAGCACAACGTCGGCGCGCTCCTTGGCCTCGTCGATCTCCACGCGGAAACCGTCGAGATCGGCGAGCAGGCGGTCGGTGCTGTCGAAGCGATAGGGGGTCACGGTCGGAAACTCCATGGATGAAGGCTGTGTTCAGGAGAGTGTCGGGCTATGTTCGAGGGCGAATTCGCCGGCCTGCAGCTTGCGGCGCAGGATCTTGCCGACCGGCGATTTCGGGATTTCATCGAGGAAGACGTACTCGCGCGGGCGCTTGAAGTTGGCGAGGCCGGAGGTGCGGCAATGGTCGTCGAGATCCTTCGCCTCGACACCGCGGGTGCGCTTGACGAAGGCGACGACCCGCTGGCCCCAGCGCTCGTCGGGCAGGCCGGCGACCGCCACCTCCAGCACGCCGTCATGCAACGACAGCACGCTTTCGATCTCGACCGGCGAGACGTTCTCGCCGCCGGTGATGATCATGTCGTCGACCCGGCCGGTGACGAAGAGGTCGCCGTCGGCGTCGAGGAAGCCGATGTCGCCGGTGAAGTACCAGCCGGCATGCAGCGCCTTGGCGTCGGCGTCCGGCCGCTTCCAATAGCCTTCGAAGGACTCGTCGCCGGACAGGTCGGCGACGATCTGCCCCTCCTCTCCGGACGCGGCGCACTCGTCGGGATCGAAGCTGCCGAGGCGGACGATGCGGATGCGCTGGTTCAGCGCCGCCTTGCCGGCCGACCCCGGCTTGGCCGGGGCGTTCTGGTCGATGGTGAAGGTGTAGATCTCGGACGAGCCGTAATGGTTGACGAACAGCTCGGGCCGGAAGGCGGCGTCAAGCCGCTTCAGCAGGCCGTCGGTCATCGACGCCCCGGCGAAGCCCAGCTTGCGCACCGACGACACGTCGGTGCTTGCGAATTTCGGGTCGGCCAGCAGGTCGTGGTAAAGCGTCGGCACCAGATAGAGGCAGCTCAGCCGCTCAGACGCGATCAGGTCAAGCGCGCGGCCGGTGTCAAAGCGCGGCAGGCAGACGAAGCAGCCGTCGACCAGCGCCATCGCCAGCAGCGAGCGCACCCCCATCGTGTGGTAGAGCGGCATGACCCCCAGCGTGCGCTCACCCCGGCGGTAGCAGTTCTGGGCGACATGGGCGATTGCGGCGGCACGCTCCGTCCGGTGACGGCGCGGCACGCCCTTGGGCTTGCCGGTGGTGCCGGAGGTGTAGAGGAACAGCGAGATATGCTCCGCCGTGGCGCGCGGCAGCGCCGGAGCCGGTTCGCTGTCCAGCAGGTCGGTGAAGCGGTGGTCGGCCTGGTGGTCGCTATCACCGACCGCGATGCGGGGCAGAGCCCGCGCCGCGGCGGAGTCCCGGACGGCGTCGGCCGACACGTCCTGACAGAACAGGACGCGCACCTCGGCGTTGGGCAGGCAGTAATCCAGCTCGTCGGCCTTCACCCGCCAGTTCAACGGCACGACGGCGATGCCGGCCAGTTGGCAAGCCCAATGGATGGTCGCCATCTCCCATGTGTTCTGCAGCGCGGTGGCGACGCGGTCGCCGGGGTGCAGGCCGAGCCGGTCGAAGGCACCGACCAGCCGGCGGATGCGTTCCAGCCATTGCGCGTAGGTCAGCCGCAGCTCGCCGTCGACGATGGCGACCGCGCCGGGGCTGCGCTCCGCGCTGGCCAGGATGCTGCGGCCGAGGTCAAACATGGGCGACCTCCTTCATCGTCCGGCCCGTGACGTCCATCACGGCGCGGACGATGCCGGCATAGCCGGTGCAGCGGCAAAGATGGCCGCTCAGCATGTCGCGTAGCTCCTCTTCGGTGGGTTCGGGATTGCGGCTCAGATAGTCGGTCAGCGACATCAGGATGCCGGCGGTGCAGAAGCCGCATTGCAGGGCGTGATGCCGGCGGAAGGCCTCCTGGAGCGCGGTCATCTGCCCCCCGTTGGCCTGCGCCAGCCCTTCGACGGTGTCGATGCGCCGGCCGTCGGCCTGCACCGCCAGGGTCAGGCAGGCGCGCTGTGCCACGCCGTCGATGCGGACGGTGCAGGCGCCGCAGACGCCGTGTTCACAGCCGACGCGGGTGCCGTGGGCGCCCAGCTCGTGGCGCAGGAAATCGCTCAGCAGCAGGCGCGGATGGGCGTGACCGGTGCGCGGCGTGCCGTTCAGCACGATGGAGACGGCATGGCGCGTCTCCGCCGCCAGCGTCGAGATGGAGTTCAGCGGCGGCATGACTGGGCCTCTTCAAGGACGGTGCGGCCGATCCGGCGGACGAGGTCGCGGCGGTAGCGGGCGGTGGCGTGCTGGTCGTCGTCGCCTCCGAGATCCCAGGCGAAGGCGTTCAGCGCCTCGTCGAGATCGGGCGGCAACTTGCCGTCAACCAGCGGCCAACTGCGCAGCGTCGGCCGGTCGGCCACCCCGCCGACGGCGAGGCCGGCGGAGTGCTCGTCCACCGTGGCGGCGCAGGCGGTGATGGCGAAATCGCCATGCCGCATCGACTGCTCGCGGAAGGCATGGCCGCTGCCCGGCTTCGCCAAGGGGAAACGGATGCTTTCGACGATCTCGTCCGCCGCCTTCACCGTGGTCAGCGGCCCCAGGAAGAAATCGGCGGCGGCGACGGTGCGGCGGCGCTTCGCGTTGCGCAGCATCACCTCGCCGCCGGTGGCGACCAGGCAGAGCGGCGTCTCGGCGCTGGGATCGGCATGGGCGACGGAGCCGCAGAGCGTGCCGCGGTTGCGGGTCTGGAAATGGCCGACCCACGGCAAGGCGGCGGCCAGCAGCGGCACCTCCTGCGCCAGGGTCGGGCGGGCCAGCACCTCGGCCTGGGTGACGGCGGCGCCGACGGTCAGCCAGCCATCCTCGGCGCGGAGGATGCGCAGTTCCTCCAGCCGGCCGAGGTCGATCAGCAGGCGCGGCTGGACCAGCCGCATGTTCAGCATCGGCATCAAGGACTGGCCGCCGGCGATCACGCGGGCGCCGTCGCCCCCGGCCGCCAGCGCCGCCAGCGCGTCGGCGACGGTCGCCGGCCGCAGATAGTCGAAGGACGCGGGTTTCATCGGTTGAATCCCAGAAGGCGCAGCAGGCGCGCCAGAAGTGACGGGTGTTCGGACGGTGCAGCCGGGCCGCTGGCACGCGCCACCAGCTTCTCGAAGAACTGGCCGATCAGCAGGCGGGACGCGCTGTCGAGCATCCGGCCGCCGACTGCCGCGACCTTGCCGCCGACCTCGGCGAAATAGCGATAGGTGACGCGGGTGCCCCCGGCCGTGCGCTCCAGCCTGACGTGGCCGGTGCCCCGCCCGGTGCCGAGCGCGCTCGACCCGCTGCCGGTCAGGGTCAGCGCGTTGGGCGCGTCGAGGTCGGACAGCGCCACCTCGGCGGTGTAGCGGCCGCGCACCGGGCCGATGCCGACCACCACCTCTGCCCGGTAGGCGTTGGGACCGACGAGGTCCAGCGCCTCGCAGCCGGGCAGCAGCGCCGCCAGTTCCCTCGGATCGAGCAGGATGGCCCAGACCTGTTCGGGCGTCGCCGGCACCTCGCGGCTTCCCTCCCCGGTCAGGCCGCGCCCGCCCTTGACCGCGGCCGGCGGCGACGTTTTCCCGGAACCCGCGGCGGATGCCGGGCGCGGTGGTTCCGGCGGATGGATCAGCGCCGCCAGCTTGGCCGGGGTGATCGGCAGGGACGGCACCTCATCAACCGCTATGCCGGACAGCGCATCGGCCACCGCGTTTGCGAGGCAGACCGGCGTGCTCATGCAGTTCCCCTCCCCCACCCCCTTGGCGCCGAGCGGCGTCACCGGAGACGGGCTTTCGCGATGGAGGATCACCGGAACCGGAACCTCGCAGGCGGTCGGCACCAGATAGTCGGCGAAGGTGCCGGACAGGAACCGGCCGTCGTCGCCATAGGCGTATTCCTCATAAAGCGCGGTGCCGATCGCATGGGCGAAGCCACCCAGGATCTGGCCCTCCACCAGCAGCGGGTTCAGCAGCCGCCCGGCGTCATGCATGGTGACGTAGCGGTCGATCCGCACCGCACCCGTCGTCCGGTCGATTTCCACGCCGCAAAAATCGAAGATGAAGCCATAGCAGGCGGAACTGTTGATGTGGTCGGCGTCGGTCGGCGCCTTCAGCGGCTCCGGCGTCCAGAAAGCGGTCTCGCGCAGCGCCGCCTCCTGCCCGTCCGGCAAGGTTCCGGGCGCCCAATGGCCGGCGGCGGCGACGCGGGAGAAGGACAGGCTGTTGTCCGGGTTGGCGCCGGAAAAGACCTTGCCGCCGGCGAAGCGCACATCGTCGGCGCGGCAGTTCAGCGGACCGGCGACCAGCGCCGCCATGCGGCCGCGCAGCCGGGTGGCCGCCACCTGCGCCGCCCCCGCCACCGCCCCGGCGAAGCGGCTGGAATAATTGCCCGACGCGATCGACCAGGCGTCCTTGCCGGTGTCGAGGTCGGTGTTGACGCGGATGTCCTCGAAGCGCAGGCCGAAGACGTCGGCCACCACCTGGGCCAGCACGGTGCGGTGCCCCTGCCCCTGCGGGGCCGACGCCACCGTCACCGACACGCCGCCGGTGGGGTCGACGGCGACGCTGGCGGTCGCCTGCGCGCCGTTCTTCGGCCCGGCCTTGCGCCGTTCCTCGGCGGTCAACACGGTGGTGATGTAGCCCATGTTGGAGATCGACGGCTCCACCACCGCGGCATAGCCGATGCCGTAGATCCGTCCCTCCGCCCGCAGCGCGTCGCGCCGCGCCTTCAGCGTGTCGAGCGCCCCCTCGCGCACCGCCTGTTCCAGCGTCGCGCGGTAGTCGCCGCTGTCGAGCGTCCCGCCGGACGCCGTCAGGTAGGGCATGGCGTCGGCCGCCACCAGATTGCAGCGGATGACGTCGAGCGACTCCAGTCCCAGCTCCGCCGCCACCCGGTTCATCAGCCGCTCCAGCCCGTAATAGAGCTGTCCGCCGCCAAAGCCGCGATTGAGGCCGGTCGGCGTCTTGTTGGTGACGACGATGCGGTTGGTCACCGCCAGGTTGGGAATGTCGTAGGCGCCGGTCAGGTTGCCGTGGTTGCGGTAGAGCGAGGCCGGTTCCGGCGCCCGCAGATAGGCGCCGCAATCCTCGGTCTGCTCCATCCGTAGTGCCAGCACCCGGCCGGCCGGCTCCACCGCCGCGTCGATGCGCATGCGGCGCGCGGTGGCCGAGGTGGCGGCCATCAGATGCTCCAACCGGTCTTCCACCCACTTCACCGGCCGGCCGGCGACGCGGGCACACAGCCCCATCAGCACGACATAGGGGAACACCGCCTGCTTGTTGCCGAAGCTGCCGCCGGAGTGGGAAGGCGTCTTCAACCGCAGCCGCGAACCCGGTACGTTCAGCGCACGCGCCATCACCGGATGGACGGCGAAGGGACCGGAGAAGTTGGACAGCACCTCATAGGAATCCTCGGCCGCGTCGTAGTCGGCCAGGACGACGAAGCACTCCATCGGGGTGCAGGAGTTGCGGGGATACTCGACCTCGACCGACACGGTGCGGGCGGCACGGGCGAAGGCCGCCTCGGGGTCGCCGTAGCGGAAGCTGCGGCTGTTGACGAGGTTGGATCCCACCGCCGGATGCAGCGGCTCCGATCCCTCTTCCAGCGCCTGGGCGATCGAGGTGACCGGCGGCAGCGGGCGATAGCGCACCTCGATGCGGTCGAGCGCGTCCTCCGCCAGATAGCGGCTGTCGGCAAGCACCACCGCCACCGGTTCGCCGACATGGCGCACGCGGTCGATGGCAAGACACCAATGCTCCATCGGCGCACGGATGCCGACCAGGAAAGGGCTGGCGAAGCGTCTGGCCTCGGCCCCGGTGACCACGGCGGCGACGCCGGGAAGCGCCAGGGCAGCGGCGGTGTCGATGCCCAGCAGGTCTGCATGGGCGTGCGGCGAACGCAGGATCGCCGCATGCAGGGTGCCCGGCTTCACCGGCAGATCGTCGGCATAGCGGGCGACGCCGGTCAGCAGCGCGGCGTCTTCCACCCGCGGCATGGAACGGCCGACAAATGGCGCAGTTGCGGCCGGACTGCCTTTGATTTCAACGGTCTGCGTGGCGGCCTCAGGAGCCGTTTGGGTGGCCGTCATCGTCATCCTCCGGTTACCGGAGAAGACTAGACCGTGGGCCCCGCAACGCTTTTACCGTGGAGTGTCGCGATTTACCCTAGCGTCTCATTTTCATGCATGCCCGGCCTCAGGCGGCCCCCCGCCTGCCCGGTCCACCAGATTGACGACGCGGCGGTACTCGGTGGGTGTCACGCCCTGGTGGTTGCGGAAAAAACGGCTGAAATGGCTGGGCGCCGAAAAACCGAGCCGGCCGGAAACCTCAGTGGCGCTCTCCACCCCGGCGGCCATGGCGTCGATGGCCGCCTCCATCCGCAGCACGTTGAAATAAAGCGCCGGGGTGATCGCCATCGTCTGCTGGAATAGCCGGAACATGTGGGCACGCGACAGACCGGCGGCGGCGGCGACGCGGCCGGCGTCGAATTCCTCGCCCAGGGTTCCCCGCATGAAACGAATGGCCTGACGGATGCGGAAGTCGCCGGCCGCCGGGGCGGCATAGCGCGTGCCGCCCAGTGTCCGCCATTCGGAGAAACGGTCGATGATGGCGATCATCAGGTCGAACAGCGCCTCCTCCATCCGCTCGCCGGACGGGTCGTCATACAGCAGCTCCGCCGCCATACGGTCGGCCAGCCGGCGGATGTACGGCGTCAGCTCGCCGCAGGACTGCGCGAAGAAGCCGGGATTGCCGCTGGCGTTGAGTTCCCGCTGCATGGCGCCGAGCCAGCGCGGCTCGATGTACAGCGCCAGGATCACGGTGCGCGGTGCGCCCGGCTGATGGGCATAGGAATGGGCCTCCCAGCTGTTGACCAGCACCGCGGTGTCGTCACGCAGCGGATAGAGCTGCTCCCCCACCGCGAAGCGGGTGTCGGCGCCCGACGCCTTGATCAGCACATGGCAATGGGGGTGCGCGTGATGGATCAGCGCATTGTCCATGTCCAACAAGGCGACGCGGCCAAAGCTTCCCTGATGGATGCGCATCGCTTTCGACATGGCTTCCGGTCCTTTCCTACCCGCCCACGGCCAGCAGCCGCCGGGGTGATCTTCGATAGTTTGCTTTACAAGCTAATCGTCAGCGGCCGCCTTTACCAGATCCATCGGACGGGATCCCTTGGACGCATGGCTGCCGGCAACAGGAGAAGGAGCGGCAATAAAGAAGGGCCGGCCCGCTGCCCGAAGACAGCGGATACTCCATTCGGCGCTTGGCGGAGGTGTCCACTGATCCGGAGGAGGGTCATTGCTCCAAAAGAGCATGCACGAAGACCTTGAGAAACCTCCGCCATGACCGTATCGTTCTTGTGTCGCAGATAGACTGCGGCGTTCTTTCAGCAAGGAGCTTGCTGAGCATGGTCTCTACCAACAGCACCGGGCGCGAGTCCGGCACCCTGTCGTTGCCGAGGAATACCGCGGTTCCCCGTGCGCAAGGTCCCTTGGCCACCAGAACCGAAAGCGTCTCGGCATACGATTTTTTGGTCTTTGTCGGCCGCTTCCGCCCGTTCCATCTCGGCCATCTCACCGTCATGCAGCGGGCTTTGTCGCTGGGGCGCCATCTGATTGTGCTGGTCGGATCGTCGCGTCAGGCGCGCAGCCACCGCAATCCCTTCGGCTTCGAAGAGGTGCGTTCCTGCATAGTGGGTGCCTTCACACCGGAAGAGTGCGAGCGCATCACGGTGCTTCCCCTCATCGACCGCTACAACGACCTGGAATGGATCCGCGATGTCCAGGCCGCGGTGCATGGCGTCGTCGTGCAGCATCACCGGCCTGCCGATGGCTCGGCCCCAAGGGTCGGCTTGATCGGTCACTCGAAGGACAACAGCAGCTACTATCTGCGCATGTTCCCGCAATGGGGCGCCGTGGAATGCATGAACTGCCGGGGGATTTCGGCCACGCCGATCCGCGACGCCTATTTCGCCGACGCGACAGCGGCGCTAGAGGCGTGGAAAGAAGCACTGCCCGCGAATGTCGCCGCCTTCATGGCGGAGTTCGCACGCACCGATGAGTACAAGCGGCTGGCCGAGGAAAGCGCCTATATCGCCAAATACAAGGCGGGGTGGGCCAATGCTCCCTACCCTCCGACCTTTCTGACCGCCGATGCCGTGGTGGTTCTGTCCGGTCACGTCCTGTTGGTCGAACGCCGAGGCCTGCCCGGACGTGGCCTGCTGGCGCTGCCCGGCGGCTTCGTCGGACAGCATGAGCGGATCAAGGACGCCATGATCCGGGAGTTGCGGGAGGAGACGAAACTCAAGGTTCCGGCGGGATTTCTGGAGGGCGGCATCCGCGCCAGCCAGATCTTCGATCACCCCTACCGCTCGTCGCGCGGGCGCACGGTGACGCAGGCCTTCCTCATCCAGCTCAAGCCCACCGACGACGGCTTTCCCAAGGTGCGTGGCGGTGACGACTCCAAATCGGCCCGTTGGGTACCGATCGCGGAAATCGATCCCGAACAGATGTTCGAAGATCACTTTCACATCATTCAAACACTGATCGCGCTGTCCAACAGTTGAGCGCGATGCCTGACCGGTGCGGTTGCCAGCCGCCTTCATGGCCATCGCCGCATTCCAATAAGACGATCAAGCCCGCCGGACAGACTGGCGGCATTCGGCAAAGGAGCTTTGCCATGTTCAGCACTTCGTCCCGCACTCTGCGCATCGTCTGCGTCCAGGCCAACCCCACGGTCGGCGCGCTTCGAAGCAATTTCGACATCGTCCGCCGCCATCGCGAGCTGTATCGCGGCAAGGCCGACCTGCTGGTGTTCAGCGAGTGTTTCGGCACCGGCTATCCGCTTCAGGATCTCGTGCTGCGTCCGGGCTTCCGGCGCGATTTCCGCAAGGCGCTCGATGCGCTGGCCGGAGAGATGCGGGGCGACGGCGGACCCGCGGTGCTGGTCGGCGGCCCGCTCGACGGCGCCTCACTGCCCTACAATGCAGCCTTCCTCATCGAGACCGACGGATCGATGAAGGTCGTGCTCAAACACACGCTTCCAAACGACGAGGTTTATGACGAGAAGCGGGTCTTCGCCCCCGGCCCGGTGCCCTCACCCGTCGATTTCCGCGGCTTCCGCCTGGGCATCGCCATCTGCGAGGATTTCTGGCACGGCAAGATCGCCCAAGCCCTGGCGGCCGAGGGTGCCGAGGTGCTGATCGTGCCGAACGGCTCGCATTTCAGGAGCGGGAAGCAGGCGGTCCGGCTCGCCATCGGCCGGCGCACGGTCAAGGCCACCGGCCTGCCGATCCTCTACGTCAATCAGGTCGGGGGACAGGACAGCCTGGTGTTCGACGGGGGCAGCTATGTGATGGACCGCGCCGGGCTGGTGATCGCCCAGGCCGGCTTCCGGGAATGCGACTTCGACATCACGCTGGAGCGCGGCGAGGACGGCGGTGTCGAGCTGCGGCGCGGCGACGTGCTCGGCATGCTGCCGAACGGCTATCCCGACGAGACCGAGGCGATGTACCGGGCCCTGGTGCTGGGCTTGCGCGACTATGTGAACAAGAACGGCTTTCCCGGCGTGGTGCTCGGCATGTCGGGCGGCATCGACAGCGCCCTGTCGGCCGCCGTCGCGGTGGACGCGCTGGGCGCCGACCGCGTGCTTCTGGTGCGCATGCCGTCGCCCTACACCTCGGCGGAGAGCATGGAGGATGCCGAACGGGCCGCGGCCCTGCTCGGAACCCGCCTACTCACCGTGCCGATCGCGCCGGCGATGAACGCCTTCGACGGCATGCTCGCTCCGGTCTTTGCCGACCGGCCGGTGCCGGCGGACGACACGACCTTCGAGAATGTCCAGGCCAGGGTCCGCGGAATGACGCTGATGGCCCTGTCGAACCGGCTTGGGCTGATGGTGCTGAGCACCGGCAACAAGAGTGAGATGAGCGTCGGCTATGCGACCCTCTACGGTGACATGTGCGGCGGCTATTCAGTGCTGAAGGACGTCTACAAGACGGTCGTCTTCCGTCTGGCGCGCTGGCGCAACACGCACATCCCGTCCGGCCTGCTCGGTCCGCAAGGTGCCGTGATGCCCGACCGCATCATCGCCAAGCCGCCGAGCGCCGAACTGCGCGAGGGGCAGACGGACGAACAGGCCCTGGGCGCCTACGAGCATCTGGACGCGGTGCTGGCGACCATGGTCGAGGGACTGAATGGTGCAGATCGCGCCGCCGAACTGGCGAGCGCTGCGGTGGGACAGCCGATTTCCATCGCCTATGCCGAGCGCATCGGCCGGATGACGGCCCGTGCGCAGTACAAGCGCGACCAGAGCCCTCCGGGTGTGGTCGTCACCGAACGGACCTACGGGCTGGGCTGGCGTCTGCCGGTCACCAACCATTACGGGCTGTGACCCGGTCAGCGAGAACAGGAGGTTTCAGCCATGCTCGTCAATTTCAGCGGCCGCGCCCACAACCACAATTTCGCCACCGACTTCATCGTCCGCTCCCTGCTGGACACCGACTGGTACAAGCTGGCGATGCTGCAGTTCATCTGGCGGCATTTCCGCGACGTGAAGGTCCGCTTCAGCCTGATCAACCGCACCCGCTCGGTGAAGCTGGCCCGGATCATCGACGAGGCCGAACTGCGCCGCCAGCTCGACAATGTGCGCTCGCTGCGCCTGAAGCGGTCCGAGGCGATCTGGCTGCAAGGCAACACCTTCTACGGTCAGCGCGGGATCTTCCGGCCCGAGTTCGTCGCTTGGCTCGCCGACGACTTCGCCCTGCCCGACTACCGGCTGTCGGAGGAGGACGGCCAGTGGCGCCTGGATTTCGAAGGGTCGTGGGCGATGACGACGATGTGGGAGATCTACGCCCTCAGCGTCATCAACGAACTGAAGACGCGCGCCGCACTCGCCAGCATGACCGAGACCGAACTCGACATTCTCTACGCCCGCGCCAAGGTCCGTCTGTGGGACAAGATCGAACGGCTGCGCCCATTGGAGGATCTCAGCCTCTCCGATTTCGGCACGCGGCGGCGCCACAGTTTCCTCTGGCAGGAGTATGTGGTGGAGACGATGGCGGCCGAACTCGGCCCGCGCTTCATCGGCACCTCCAACACCCACTTCGCCATGAAGCATGACCTGGAGGCCATCGGCACCAACGCGCACGAGCTGCCGACGACGGTCGCGGCCCTGGCCCGGACCGACGACGAGCTGCTGGGCGCACAGTACGACGTCCTGCGGCTGTGGCAGGAGACCTATGGCGGCGCGATGCTGGTGTTCCTGCCGGATACCTTCGGATCGACTCAGTTCCTGCGGAACGCGCCGGAGTGGGTGGCGGACTGGACCGGCATGCGGGTCGACAGCAAGGACCCGGTGACGGCGGGCGAAGAGTATATCGGCTGGCTGCAGCGCCACGGCCGTGATCCCCACGAAAAGCGCGTGCTGTTCAGCGACGGGCTGGACGTTGAGGACATCCTGCGGCTCCACCGGACTTTCGCCGGCCGCATCCGCGACGGCTACGGCTGGGGCACCCTGCTGACCTCGGATTTCCGGAACTGCCACCCGCGCAACGGACAGGGGCTCGATCCGCTGAGCCTGGTCTGCAAGGTGACCGCGGTCGAGGTCGACGGCGCCTGGAAAGGGGCGGTCAAGCTCAGCGACAATTACGAGAAGGCCACCGGACCGGCCCCCGAGGTCGCCCGCTACCGTGCCATCTTCGGCACCGAGGGCGTCGCCAACGTCCCGGTGCTCGTCTGAACCGGAGGAGACGCATCATGACCGAGACCGTCATCAGCCCGGCCGCCGCGCTGGAGGCCGTTGCCGCCGCCCTGCCGGTGCGCAGGACCGCCGTCCCGCTGACCGGCAAGCGGGTCGGAAAGCTCGATGTCGATCCGGTGAAGGGGTTCGCCGCCATCGGTGGCGGCAATCTGGCGCTGCCAGCGGCCAACGCCCAGGTCAGCCGCATGATCGCCGAGATCGACCGCACCGACCGGCTGTTCATCGAGTCCGGCTATCCCATCGCGGTTTTCCTAGACACCCATGAGCCGGGCAAGCCCGAGTACCCCTATCCGCCCCACTGCGAGGCGGGCTCGGGCGAGGAGAATCTGGTCGAGGAGCTGTCCTGGCTGGACGGCGCCCCCGGTGTCACGCTGATGCGCAAGGACTGCATCAACGGCGTCGTCGGAACGACCGACCTTGCGACCGGCCGGAACCGGCTGTTCGACTGGATCGCCGCCAACGGCATCGAGACGCTGGTGGTGGACGGCATCTGCACCGACATCTGCGTTCTTCAGGCGGTGCAAGCGCTGCTGTCGGCACGCAACCACGGCATGACCGGGCCGCTGCGCGAGATCGTGGTGTATGAACCGGGATGTGCCACCTACGACCTGCCGCTGGACACCGCGCGCGGCCTCGGCCTGCACGACACCGCGGCCCACCCGCAGAGGGTCGCCCACCACATGGGGCTATACCTGATGCAGGCGAGCGGTGCGGTGATCGCAGACGAGCTGCTCTTGCAGACCCCCTGACCGCCTGCGCCGTCAGGCCGACGCGATCATGTGCGGGACGAAGCGGCTGGTGTTGCCGGTGATGAGCGTGCGGTCTTCGCGGATACCCAGGCCGCAGGCCTTGTCGCCGGCCATCCAGACGCCGAAGACGGCATGGTTGCCGTCGGCCTCCGCCAGCGGCGTGTAGGCTTGGTAGACCCAGCCATCGTCGACATAGGGCCCCTCGGTCTGGGCGATCGGCTGGCCGACCGGGAAGCCGGCGGCGTCGAGGGTGGCGATGCTGACATTGCTGCCCTCGCGACCGAGCAGCGGCTTCGCCACCACCATGCTGCCGGCTGGAAAGCCGCTGCGGTCGAGCGCCGTCTGCAACAGGTTGGGATGGCCGGGGTTCAGCTCCCACAGCAGGGCGAACAGCCCCTTCGATGCCATCACCATCTTCCAGGCCGGCTCGATCATCCGGATCCGCCCTTGAGCAGCGGCGGCCACCAGTTCGCGGCCGGTCTCCTCCCGGATCATCCAGTCCCAGGGATACAGCTTCATGAGGTGCCGGATCGGCAGGCCGGCATCGTCCAGAAAACAACCGGAGGCGTCATCGTAGCGGATCGCCTGGATCGGCATCGCCTTGGTGGTCATGCCGGCGCGCAAGGCAAGGGTCTGGAGATAGGCGATGGTCGCCTCGTCCTCCGGGTGCGGCATCAGGCAGGCGAAATGCACCGCCTCCGCCTGCGACGCCAGGGTGGGAAAGCTCTGCATCCGCGCCTGCCAGCGCCCGACCAGAGCCTCCTCCAGGCTGTTGAACTGATCAGCTTCCGGATAGGCATCCTGAAGCCAGCACCATTGAGCGACGGCGGTCTCGTAGAGCGAGGTCGGCGTCTCGGCGTTCAGCTCCAGCGCTTTCGGCGGCCCGCCCTTGCCGTCCCAGGCGAAGTCGAAGCGGGCGTAGAGCGCCATGTCCCTGCCGTCACGCTCCGCCCAGCTCGCCTCGATGGCCGGGGCGGCCCAGCGGGGAAGTCCGACCGCCTCGTACAGGCCCCGCGTCACGACATGGCCGACCGCCTGCTCGCACAGCCGGTAGACCTCCTCGGCGGCGGCCTCCAGCGTCTCGATTTCGGCAAGGGAGAAGCGCCAATGGGCGCTTTCGTCCCAATAGGCCGTGCCGTCGGCGTCGGTATGAAACGGAAAGCCGATCTCGTCGAGCTTGGCCTGCCACTGCGGGCGGGGCGCCGTCGGCACGCGCTCCATGGCCTCAGCTCCCCGAAAAGCCGCGCGACGATCCGGTCGAGCCGAAGCCGGCGCTGCGCCCGGTCGTGGTGACCGTGAAGGACTTGCCGGCATTGCCCGAGCCCGGCCGGTAATAGGAACCGGAACTGGAGGCCGCACCGCCGCTCCCCGGACGGACCTCGTCCCGGCGTTGCGGTGGCAGCGGCGTGTCGGCGATCCGGGTGTTGCCGCTGCGGGCATAGCCCTGGCGGTCGAAATAGACCGGCTGGGCGTAACCGCCTGTCAGGCTGCGGCCGATCATGAAGCCGACCAAGGCCGGAACGAAGACGTTCCCCACGCCGCTTCCCCCGCCTTCGTTCGCCCCCTCATTGGCCGGGGTGCAGGCACCGTCGCCCATTTCCGCCTCGCAGGCCTCCCGGTTGGCGAAGCGGGGGGCACCCGCCCGATGCTCCTCGCGCGCAGCGGCGAAGGCGGCGGCACAGTCGCCCGCCGGCATCTCTGCGGTGCAGGCTTCGACGGAGGGATAGACGGTCGCCTCTTCAGGGCCGTCCTCGCCGCAGGCAACCAGGATCGGGCTGATGCCGCCCAGCAGCAGGGCCGCCACGGTGCGCGAGCGCTTCATTGGGAAACCGTCCTTCACTCAATAAGTCAGCGAGCCATAGTTCAACAGCCCGACCGCTATGGAGAGGCTGGCGAGCAGGATGCCGTAAGCGGTGCGGTCGGCTTCGACACCGGCACGGAATTCCGGCAACAGCACGCGCGAACCGATGACGTAGGCCAGGAGCTGCGACACCAGCGCGATCACTCCCCACACCGCGAGATCGACGATGCTGCTGGTGTGGGATGCGACACTCGTCAAAGGCAGGGCGAAGCCGATCATGGCGCCGCCCAGGGTGAGGGCCGCGGTCGTGTTCCCCTGACGGACCAGGGCCAGGTCGCGATAGGGAGTGACGGCGGTGTAGGCCAGGATGAAAAGCAACAGGAACCCCAGCATCACCAAGGCGAAGAGCAGATATGACGGCAGGGTTGTCAGGGACTGGAGAACCGAGGTCATACCTTCATCCAACGTTGCATCACCACCCCACAGCGTTGCATCGTTTGCAGACGTCCGACAAGGCCGGACGGGCCGGCAGCGGTCGAACCAAGTCGGATCATAAGTGGTAAACCTCCGGGCGGCGGCGCGGAGCCAGAGACCTATCCTTTTTCGCCGTTGCGCACATGAAATGGCTTCGTCACCGTGTGAGTGAACATTCATTCACATGGAGGCGTCATGTCCACCGACGTTCGCCACAAGGTCCGCGATGCCGCCATCGCGCTGTTCGCCCAGAAAGGGGTGAAGGCGACGACCGTCCGCGACATCGCCCGCGCCGCCGGGGTGTCGGAGGGGGCGCTCTACCGCCACTGGCCGAGCAAGGAGGAACTGGCGGCCGACCTGTTCGCGGCGGAATACACGGCCATGTCGCAGAGCCTGCGCGACGCAGCCGGCCACGGCCCGGCGCCGGAGCGGCTGCGGCGGGTCATCCACCATGCCTTCCATCTGGCGGAGGCGGCCCCCGACCGCACCCGCTTCCTTCTGCTGTCGCAGCATGAATCGCTGCCCCTGGTGCCGCAGGGCCAGGAGACGCCGGTCGACGTGATCTGCGGCATCGTCGCCGACGGGATCGCCGAGGGCAGCATCGTTCCGGCCGACCGCGACGCACTGTCCCACATCGTCATCGGCGCCATCGTGCTGAACGTGCAGTCGCAGGTCTACGGCCGGCAGACGGCGCCGCTCTCCACCCTCGCCGGCCCGATCGCCGACGCGATCCTCAACGGGATTACCAGAACCGGAGCCGGGCAATGAACGCTTCCGCCCTTCTCGCTTCGCGGCGCTTCCTGCCGCTGTTCCTCGCCCAGTTCCTCGGCGCTTTCGGCGACAATGTGCTGCGCGGCGCCATCGCCGTACTGGCGGTGTACGGCGTGTCCGGGGATGGCGCCCTGAGCGGGGCGATGGTCTCGACGCTGGCGGCGGGCGCCTTCACCCTGCCCTTCCTGCTGCTGTCCGCCACCGCCGGCCAGCTGGCCGACCGCTACGACCGCACGCTGATCGCCCGCGCCGTCAAGCTGGCGGAGATCGGCCTGATGGCCGTGGCTTCCTGGGGCATCGTCGCCGCCGACCTGCCCGTCCTGATCATCGCGCTGGTCGGCATGGGCGCCCATTCGACGATGTTCGGGCCGGTCAAATACGGCCTGCTGCCCGACCTGCTCGCCCCGTCCGAATTGACCGCCGCCAACGGACTGGTCGAAGCCGGAACCTTCGTCGCCATCCTGTTGGGCACCATCGCCGGCGGCTCGCTGGCCCTGCTCCACCCCTGGGCGGTGCCGGGGCTGCTCGGCGCTTCCGCCGTGCTGGGTCTGGCCGCGTCGCTGTTCATCCCGCGCGCAGGCAACGCCGACCCGGCGGTGCGCGTCGGGCTGAATCCGCTGTCGGTGACGGTGCGGGTGCTGCGCTCGGTCGCCGGCGACAGGGCGTCGATGCGGGCGATCCACGGCATCTCGGTGTTCTGGGGCGTCGGCGCGGTGGTGATGGCGCAATTCCCGTCCATCGCCCGCGAGACGCTGGGCACCGACAGCGGCGGCGCCACCCTGCTGCTGGCGGTGTTCGCCGTCGGCGTGGCCGCCGGATCGATGTTTGCCGGCCTCAGCCACCGCACGCCGTCCACCGCCGACGCCGGCCGCGCCGCGCTGGCCGGTCTGGTCGCCGCCCTGGCGGGTGCCGCCCTGCCCCTGCTGACGCCGGCAGTCCCCGCGGCGGAGCCGCTCTCGCCGCTGGCGCTGCTGGCCCAGCCCTGGGCGCTGCCGCTGCTGGCCGACCTGTTCGTCATCGCCGCCGCCGGCGGGGCCTTCGCCGTTCCGCTCTATGCGCTGATCCAGTACCGGGCGGCGGCGGGAACCCGCGCCCGCGTCATCGCTACCGCCAATGTGGTCAACGCGCTCTACATGGTGGCCGGCTCGGCTGCTGCCGCCGCGATGCTGGCGCTGGGCTTCTCGCCGCTGGCGGTCGCCTCCGTGGGCGGTGCCAGCATGCTGGTCGCGGTGGTGATGGCGCTCGCCGTCGATGCCCAGGCGCTGATGCGCGCCGTCTTCCGCGGCCTGTTCCGACTGGCCTTCCGTGTCGAGGTACGCGGGGCGGAGCATCTGGCCGGTCTCGACGGCGCCGCCGTCGTGACGCCGAACCACCAGTCCTTCCTGGACGGCGCGCTGCTCGCCGCCTTCCTGCCGGGAATGCGCTTCGCCGTCGATACCCATATCGCCAAGCTGGCCTTGGTCAAGCCGTTCCTGGCGATCGCCGACCATGTCACCATCGATCCGACCAACCCGCTCGGCACCCGAATCCTGGCCCGCGCGCTTGCCGACGGCGACAAGGTCTGCGTCTTTCCGGAGGGGAGGATCACCGTAACCGGGTCGCTGATGAAGATCAACGGCGGCCCCGGCATGCTGGCCGACAAGGCGCGTTGCCCGGTGGTGCCGGTCTGCATCGAGGGCGCCCAGCGTTCGATCCTGTCGCGCATGCATGGCCGGCTGCGGCTCGGCCTGTTCCCGCGCATCACCATCACCGTGCTGCCGCCGGTCATGACGCCCGAGGTTGGCGGTCTGGTCGGCAAGAAGCGGCGCGCCGCCCTGAAGTCCTGGCTTTCGCGCGTGATGACGGAGAGCGTCTTTGCCGCCCGCCCGCGGCCCGAGACGCTGATGCTGGCCCTGCTCGACGCCCGGGCCAAGACCGGGGCGCGGGAGGACGCCGTCCAGGACGGCGACTTCTCCACCCTGTCCTACCGCGCGCTGGCGGCCCGTGCCCTGGTGCTTGGCCGCATCCTGACCAAGGGCACGGACGCGAACGAGCCGGTGGGCGTGTTGCTGCCGACCGCCTCGCCGACGGCGGCGGTGTTCTTCGGCCTCGCCGCCCATGGCCGGCCGGCCGCCATGCTGAACTTCACCGCCGGCCATGAGTCGGTGAAGGCCGCCTGCCGCGCCGCCGGGGTGCGCCGGATCGTCACCTCCGCCCAGTTCGTCGAAAAGGCCCGCCTCGGCGCCCTGGTCGAGGCGCTGGCCGCCGACCACGCCATCATCCATCTCGAAGACATCAAGCGCGGGCTGCGGCTGGGCGACAAGCTGCGCGCCCTGGCGGCGCTGGTCGCCCCGGAACGGCTGCTGCCGCCGCAGGGAAGCGGCGACGACATCGCCGCCATCCTCTTCACCTCCGGGTCGGAGGGGCCGCCCAAGGGCGTGGCGCTCAGCCATGGCAATCTGCTCGCCAACATGGCGCAGGTGGCGTCGGTGGTGGATTTCAACCGGCAGGACGTGGTGTTCAACTGCCTGCCCACCTTCCACTCCTTCGGCCTGACGGGCGGCATGCTGCTGCCGATCCTGAACGGGGTGAAGACAGTGCTCTATCCCAACCCGCGCCATGTCAGGCTGATCCCTGAACTGGTCTACCAGACCAACGCCACCGTCCTGTTCGGCACCGACTTCTTCCTGAACGCCTGGGCGCGGTCCGCCGACCCCTACGACTACCGCTCGCTGCGCCTCGTCTTCGCCGGAGCCGAGCGGCTGCAGGAGGAGACGCGGCGCGTCTACACCGAACGGCTGCGCGTCCACCTGCTGGAAGGCTACGGCACCACCGAGACCGCGCCGGTGATCGCCGTCAACACCCCTGCCCGCTTCCGCTCCGGCAGCGTCGGGCAGGCCCTGCCCGGCATCGAGACCGAACTGGTGCCGGTGCCCGGCGTCGATGACGGCGGGCGGCTGCGGGTGCGCGGGCCGAACGTGATGAAGGGTTACCTGCACGCCGACCGTCCCGGCGTGATCCAGCCGCCGCAGGATGGCTGGCACGACACCGGCGACATCGTCGAGATCGACGCCGACGGCTTCATCCGCATCGTCGGCCGGGTCAAACGCTTCGCCAAGGTGGCGGGCGAGATGATCCCGCTCGGCCTCGTCGAAGAGCTGGCGAGCATCGCCGATCCGGACGCCACGCATGCCGCCGTCGCCCTGCCCGACGCCAAGCGCGGCGAGCGGATCGTGCTGGCCACCACCAGCAGCGCGTTGTCTCGCGACGCGCTGGCCGCCGCCGCAAGGACCAGGGGAGCGCCCGAGATCGCCATTCCGCGCGACATCCTGCGCATCGACGCCGTCCCGCTGCTGGGCACCGGCAAGACCGACTATCCGGCCGTGACGCGCTTCGTCGCCGACATCGCCGCCAAGGAGCCTGCATGATGGAGACCTCCGCAACCGCCGCCAAGGCTGCCGCCGCCAAGCCGGCCGCCGACCGCCGCCCCATCGCCACCCGGTCGGCCCGCTGGGCGCAACGGCTGGCGGCGTGGCTGACCACGACGCCCGTGACCCCCAACCAGATCTCGCTGCTGTCGGCTGTGTGGGCGGCAATCGGCGGCGCCCTTCTGCTGCAGGGCGGCGTCGTGGCCTGGATCGGCGCCGCGCTGTGCGTCCAGCTGCGCCTTGTGTGCAACCTGCTCGACGGCATGGTCGCGGTGGAGGGCGGCAAGGGATCGCCGGTCGGCGCGCTCTACAACGAGATCCCCGACCGTGTCGCCGACACCGCCTTCCTGGTGCCATTGGGCTACGCCGCCGGCCTGCCCTGGATCGGCTGGGCGGCGGCGCTGGCCGCCATAATGACCGCCTATGTCCGCACCTTCGGCGGCGCCCTCGGGCTGGCGCAGGATTTCGGCGGCGTGATGGCCAAGCAGCGCCGCATGGCCGCCCTCACCGTCGCCCTGCTCGCCCAGGCGGTCGAGCATGCGCTGTGGGGGACGAGGTACAGCCTGCTCGCGGCGGCCTGGATCATCACGGCCGGCAGCCTGCTGACCGTCGCGACGCGCACGCTCGGCATCGCCCGCCGCCTGAAAATCCAGCATCCGAACGCCCAACATCTGGAAGCCCATAAACCGGAGGCCCGGTCATGATCCCTCTTTTCCAACCGGCGCTCCGCCACGGTCTGCTCGGACTGACCCGCCTGCTGGTCGGCGCCCGTGCGAGCTGGGAAGGCAGCGCTCCCGTGGATGTCCCGCGCATCTATTTCGCCAACCACACCAGCCACCTCGACACGCTCGCCGTCATGGCGGCCCTGCCGGCGAAGCTGCGGGCGCGCACGCATCCGGTGGCGGCGCTCGACTATTGGGGCGGCTCGGCCCTGCGCCGCGCGGTGGCGGTGGGTTGCCTGAACGCGCTGCTGGTCGACCGCACCGGCAAGGCGACGGCGGAGGTGATGGACGCCATGGCGGCGGTGCTGGAAAGCGGACAGTCGCTGATCCTCTTCCCCGAAGGCACGCGCGGCGACGGCACCGTGGCTCCGTTCAAGAGCGGCCTCTATCATCTCTCCCAACGGGTGCCGAATGCCGAACTGGTGCCCGTCTTCATCGAGAACCTGCACCGCGTGATGCCGAAGGGCATGCCGCTGCTGGTGCCGCTGATCTGCACCATGCGCTTCGGCGCACCCCTTGAACCGGTCGCGGGGGAGGAAAAGGCGGCTTTCCTGGAGCGGGCGCGCGATGCGCTGGTGTCGCTGTCCCGGCCCAAATCCCAATCCAATCCCCAGTCCAACTCCCCGTCCTCTGGCCAACGGACCGCCCAATGAGCAGCGTGATGACCGCAGTGACGAGCTTCTTCGCCACCACCGACCCGCTGTTCCTCTGGCTGTCAGGCGCCGCCCTGGGCCTGCTGGTCGTCGCCACCCTGATCGGCACCGTCCTCGCCTATCGCGTGCGGACGCCGGCCGGGCGCGACACCGTGCGCAACCTGAACGCCCGCATCCGCTCCTGGTGGGTGATGGTGGCGCTGTTCGCGGCGGCGATGCTGCTGGGCAGCGTGGTGACGCTGGTCCTGTTCACCCTGCTCTCCTATCTGGCGTTGCGCGAGTTCCTCACGCTGACGCCGACCCGGCGCGGCGACCATGCCGGGCTGTTCCTGTCCTTCTTCGTGGTCGTGCCGCTGCAATACTGGCTGATCGGGGTTGGCTGGTACGGACTGTTCTCGATCTTCATCCCCGTCTACGTGTTCATGGCGCTGCCGTCGCTGTCGGTGTTGGGCGCCGACGCCACCGATTTCCTGACCCGCACCGCCAAGGCGCAGTGGGGACTGATGCTGGCGGTCTACTGCACCAGCCACGCGCCGGCCCTGCTGTGGCTCGACATCCCGGGCTACCGGCTGCCCACCGCCCTGCTGCTGCTGTACCTGATGACGGTGGCGCAGCTGAGCGACGTCTTCCAGTATGTCTTCGGCAAGCTGTGGGGCAAGACCCGGCTGTCGCCCGGCATCAGCCCGTCCAAGACGGTAGAGGGGCTGATCGGCGGCGGGCTGACCGCCGTTGCAATCGGCACCGGGCTGCACGTCATCACGCCCTTCACGCCGCTCCAGGCGGCCGGCATGTCGCTGACGATCGTGATCGCCGGCTTTTTCGGCGGCTTCGTCCTGTCGGCAATGAAGCGCGACCTCGGGGTCAAGGATTGGGGCACCATGATCGAGGGTCATGGCGGCGTCCTCGACCGCCTCGATTCCATCGTGTTCTCGGCACCGCTGTTCTTCCACCTCACGCGCTATTGGTTCACCTGACCAAGCTTCCCGCTCCACAACGCCCGCGCGCCCTGTTCGTGGGTCCGGCGTTGCCGGTTCCAAGCACAGCCATGGGAATCAGCAGGATATGCCATTGATCCTGATAAAAATTTAATGTGGAGGGAGGGCACTCTCATCCGACATGAAGGGCAAACCCCAGAGCATCCACGATCAAGACGGATTGCCGTGCCCGATAACGGAATGTCACCCGCGTCCTGCCGCTGTCCTCTTCCATTCCCAGTTCATGAACTTGGTAAACCATCCCTCTCTTCAACTCTTCCATAAATACTTCGGGTTTGAGCCCGAGGAGGGGAGCCACGCATTTTGCATCGAACACCAAACTGCCGGCCTGGTCCCTTCCTGCGACTTGCGTGCCGACGAGTGTCTGCGGCTTTGCCTGTGAACTGGTCATGTGCGTCACCCGATTGCCGATAACGAGGTACAGGACAGTATGACACCATGGACAGAGGGTCTGTTTGCGATTCGGCAAATCCGCCGCCGCAATCGGTCTTCACCTCCAAAGACACTTGGTCATTGCGTTGCTTTAGTGATCAACGGGCTTTGGCAGGATCGCCGTACTGGATGGCCTGCCCCTCGCGATGGGTCTCGAGGCCGAAGCGGCCGGCCATCTGGTACAGGGAGTCGCGGTCCTTCTGGATGGCCACCAGGCTGGTGATGGCGAAGGTCGAAAGCTCGCGATCGGGCGAATTCGACGCCTCGGTCTGGTAGAGATCGACCAGCCTGTCGTGCAGCCGCAGCTGGGCTTCGACATAGGTTTTGCCGAACGCCTCGCCGCTCGCCTCCGACAGCGATTGAACCGCCTTGGCAGACAGATCCTCCCGCGCGTTGGCCGGGTTGGTGACGGTTCCGGCGGCGCCGAAGCGGTCCGCTTCCTCCTGCTTCAGCGTGCTCGCCGGCGGCAGATTGCGGGACGAGGCCAGGCGCTCGATCTCGCTTCCGAGAGTCCTTTGGGTGTCGGCGATGCGCTGTCCCAGCGCACGCAGCGCATCGTCGGTCGCCCTCTCTGCGACTATGCGTCCCAATTCGGCCTGCCCCCGACCGGCGAGGGCGGCTTCCTTGAGGAACAGGGCGTCCTCATAGGGCAGCGACTGGCCGGGCTGGGGCGGCACCCGCGGATTGGGATCCGGCCGGAGGTTGGCTTGCGACCAGACCGGGGCCGGCATCAAGGCGAACCCCAACAGGGCGAGTGCGGCGATCTTGCGCATGGCGGCTCTCCTTCGGGGGTCCGTCACCCCGTCAACTGGCGGTAAAGGGCGGGCAGCGCCGCGGACAGGCGGCCCACATGCGGGAAGATGGCATAGGCGCCGGGGCCGAAGATGAAGGGGAGATAGTCGCGCCCCTTCTCGTCCACCGTGACGCCGAACAGCTTCAGCCCGGCGCGGCGGGCCTCCAGCACAGCCATCCGGGTGTCCTCGACGGCGTGGCGGCCCTCGTAATGGTCGGTGTCGTTGGGCTTGCCGTCGGTCAGGACCAGCAGCAGGCGGTGCGTGTGGGGACGATCCTTCAACTGGGCGGTGGCGTGGCGCAGCGCCGCCCCCATCCGGGTATAGCGGCCGGGGCGGAGCGCCTGGATGCGGCGCAGGACGCGGGCGTTCAGCGGCTGGCCGAACTCCTTGACGGTGCGCACCTCCACCCGCTGCCGGCGGTGCGAGCTGAAGGTCAGGATGGCGTGCTCGTCGCCGCAGGCGGTCAGCCCGTGGGTCAGGACCAGCAGCGCCTCCTTCTCCACGTCGAGCACGCGGCGGTCCTCCACGTAACTGTCGGTCGACAGCGACACGTCGACCAGGACGCAGACCGACAGGTCACGGGCGATGTTGCGCACGGCGGTGAACACCCGGTCCGATCCGCAACCGCCGGCGCGGCGGTCGGCGACCGACGCGACCAGGGCGGACAGGTCGAGTTCGTCGCCGTCGGGCTGGGCGGGAAGGCGCTGGCGACGGGGGCGCATCGCTTCGAACTGGCGCCGAACCAGACGGATGCGGCGTAGCGCGCCATCGTCCGGCCGCCAGTCCTCCCCTTCCAGCGCCGCCGGTTCGGCGATCACGCGGCAGTGGTCCGGCAGGTAGCGGCGGTGTTTCCAATCCCATTCGGGGTACAGGACCTCGGCGGTAAGCGGTTCAAGGTCGGCATCCGCGGGCGCAAGATCGAGGTCGAGCTTGAGGCGGGTGGCCACCCGGCGCTCGTGTTGACCGAGCGCGATCTCGTCGAGGTCTTCGGCGGCCTTGCGGGCATTCTCCGCGTCGTCATCCTCGACCTTGCGGTTCAGGTTGACCATCTCGGCCAAGCCCAGGATCTTCTCGAAGCGGTTCAGCATCAGAGGATCGTCGCGCTGCGTCTGGTCGCTGTTCCGCCGCGACGCCTTGCGGCGCTTGCCGTCGGCATCCTCGCCGCTTCCGGCCTCATCCTCCGTGCCGGCGGCGGGTGCACTGCCGGCGGGCGGAGCCGACACCTCCCCCCACAGCGGCACCGGCAGGAAGGGACGATAATCGGGAGCGGAGCAAATGCCGTCGAGCGGCGCCGCCGGGTCCGCGGCCAAAGCCCACAACGTCCGGTCGGGTTGGATAGCCGCGCCGAGCAGAGCCATGACCAGCGCCTCCACCGCGGCCTCCTGCCCGGTCAGGCGCCGGGCCGGCCGGGCCGCGCGAAGGGCGGCGCACAGGCGGTCGTGCAGCGGGCGCAGTCCGGGCAGGCTGTCGAGCGCCCGGCCGGTGGCCAAGCGGGCGGTGCGCAGGCGGACAATGTCGGCCTGCAGCGGGTCGTCCGGGAGCGGAAGCGCCGGCGGCGCGTGGGCGAAGAAGGCGGCCAGCCACTCGTAGAGTCCGGCATTGAGCGAGCGCTCGGCGAACAGGTCGATGCTGTCCGGCAGGTGAAGCGTCACGCCGTCGTAACGCGGGCGGGCGAGCTTTTCGACGTCCAGCCCAAGGCGCTGGCGCAGGCCGAGCCGGTGGTGGGAGGTCTCGGCGGTGCCGGCGGCGAGGCGGACGGCGCCGGGGCCGCCCATCGCGCGGAACAGCACGCCGAGGCGGACGCGCATGTCGTCCAATCTGACCGCGGCCTCCGGGTGGAGCCGGTAGGAGGCCGTATTGCCGACGAGGCGGTGCCACAGGCCGCCGACGAATTCCTCCGGTTCCCAGAAAGATGCCATGGCGTCCCTCACCCGATCGTGAGTTCGGCGGTCCGCAGCAGGGCCGCCTTCACCTCGTCGTCGTCGGTCAGCGGCTCGACCATGGCGGCCAGAACCGCGTCGTCGCGCGGCAGGCCGGAGCGGATCAGCGTGGCGCAATAGATCAGCAGGCGGGTCGAAACACCCTCCTCCAGATCCTGGCCCTTCAGCGCGCGGAGCGCGTTGGCGAGGCGGACCAGCGGAGCGACTTGGTCGTGTTCCAGCCCGCTTTCCCGTGCGACGATGGCCGTTTCCGCCTCCGGTGCCGGGAAGTCGAAAGTGATGGCGACGAAACGCTGGCGGGTGCTGGGCTTCAGGGATTTCAGGATGTTCTGGTAACCGGGGTTGTAGGAAACCACCAGCATGAAGTCCGGCGGTGCTTCCAGCGTCTCGCCGGTGCGCTCCAGCGGCAGGATGCGGCGGTCGTCGGTCAGCGGGTGCAGCACGACGGTGACGTCCTTGCGCGCCTCCACCACTTCGTCGAGATAGCAAACGGCGCCCTCCCGTACGGCACGGGTCAGCGGGCCGTCGACCCACACGGTATCGCCACCCTTCAGCAGGTAGCGGCCGGTCAGGTCGGCGGCGGTCAGGTCGTCGTGGCAGGATACGGTGTGGAGCGGCCGGCCCAGCCGCGCCGCCATGTGGGCGACGAAGCGCGTCTTGCCGCAGCCGGTCGGCCCCTTCAGCAGCACCGGCAACCGGTTGCGGTGGGCGTGCTCGAACAGCGCCACCTCGTTGCCGGTCGCCGCGTAGAAGGGGACCGCCATGCCGTCCGGCCCGGTCGTCATTCGGCCGGCGCCACGGAGGGCCGCGACCGCTGCGGGATTTGCTCGCGGGCCGGGCCGAACATCGCGTAGAGGAAGAGCAGCACCGACAACGCCACGACGATGCCGGAGCCGAGCCGCATCCAGTAGAACAGCGCAAGCTGATCCTGCACCTCCATGTAGGTCATGCCCATGACGCGCTGGAGATGGACCTGGACGACCCCGGCGAAGGTCAGGGTGAAGGTCATGAAGGCCATCGCCGAGGTCATGATCCAGAAGCTCCACATGTTGAGCACCTGGTTGTAGGGCGCACGATTGCTCAGGTTGGGCATGGCATAGGAGATCATCGACAGGTTCAGCATCACATAGGCGCCGAAGAAGGCGAGATGCCCGTGTGCCGCGGTGACCTGGGTGCCGTGGCTGTAGTAGTTGACGAAGGACAGGGTGTGCAGGAAGCCCCAGACACCGCCGCCGAAGAAGGCCATCACCGGCGTGCCCAGCGTCCACAGGAAGGCCGCCTTGTTCGGATGGTCGCGCCGGCCCTTCCAGGCCATGGAGAAGGCGAACAGCACCATGGCGAAGAAGGGTGCGACCTCCAGCGTCGAGAAGACGGAGCCGATCCACTGCCAATAGCCGGGCGCGCCGATCCAGTAATAATGGTGCCCGGTGCCGAGCAGTCCGGAGAACAGGGCAAGTCCGACGATGGCGTAGAGCCATTTCTCCACCACCTCGCGGTCGACGCCGGTCATCTTGATGACCAGGAAGGCAAGGATGGAGGCCATGATCAGCTCCCACACACCCTCGACCCACAGATGGACGACGTACCACCAGTACAGCTTGTCCACCGCGATGTTGCCGGGATTGTAGAAGGCGAACAGGAAGAAGATCGCCAGGCCCCAGAGTCCGAGCAGCAGGACGTTGGTGACCGCCGTGCGCCGCCCGCGCAGGACCGTCAGCGACACGTTGTAGAGGAAGATCAGCGCCGCCACGACGATGCCGATCTTGACCCACAGCGGCTGTTCCAGGAACTCGCGCCCGCCATGGATGCCCAGCATGTAGCTGCCGACCGCCCCCAGCGCGCCGACCATCAGGATCACCAGCTGCGCATAGGCCAGCATCGGGCTTTCGATGTCGCGCTCCGCCTCTTCCGGGATCAGGTAATAGGCGGCGCCGAAGAAGCCCAGCAGCAGCCAGACGATCAGCGCATTGGTGTGGATCATGCGCAGGATGTTGAACGGCAGGATCTCCGACAGGAAGTTCGGGATCACATAGACGGTTCCGGCCAGGGCCCCGAACAGGATCTGGACGCCGAACAGCGCCATGGCGCAGACAAAGTACCAGTAGGCGATACGTTGCGTGGCGAATCTCATCCGATGGCCCCCCTCAGCCCGCGTTGTTCGGTGGCCAGCCCTGGGTCTTGACGCGGCTGGTCCATTCCAGGAAATCGACCAGATCGTCGAGTTCCTGGTCGGTGAGGTTGAATTGCGGCATCTGGCGGCGCCCTTCGACGCCGCTCGGCTGCGACTGCATCCACGCCTTCAGCGCGTCGCGTGCGCCCTGCGGATCGTCGCGTCCGCCATAGCGGACCCAAACATTGCCGAGTTCCGGCGCGAAATAGGCACCTTCCCCCAGCAGCGTGTGGCAATTGATGCAGGAATTCCTTTCCCACACATGTTTGCCGCGAACCACGCTCTCACTCAGCGTCGATTCGTCGGTGCTGACCGTACGCATGTAATAGTGGGTGTGGGCGGTCAGAAGGACGAATACCACAAAGAAGAATGCGGAGCCGCCGTAGAAGATGTTTCGCGTGGCCGATTTGGTCAGGCGTTCAGCCATCGTCACCCTCCTTCAGCATGCGCTGTCTCGGGTTGAAGGTGCTGCGTCGACCCTACAACTCGACCGTGCTCACGGACGGGTGGCATAGGGCTGGCACCGAAGATTGAATGGATTAAGCGCTTTGGTTCCATTTTTGGCGTCTCCCTCCGTTGAGCTGACTGCTGCGTGTCGACACCTGCCAGCCACGGAATGCGCCTTGCTGTGAGCAGCGATCAGTTCGCTTGCGGCGAAGGTCGGCTGCGATACTGAAACGCTCCGGGGCTGGATAAGCCCATCAATGCCTTCGCCGAAACGATTTACGGCCATAGAAAGGCCGAGGTTGTCCGCCGCCGCGGACCGCGGCGTACTTAGGAAGCCATCGCGTTCGCCACCCTGGAAAGGGTGGACCGCTTTGGTCACCGGCAACTGCTCGAACCCATCCGCAACAGGCCTCCCGCTGAGACCAATGCACGTTGTTCCGTCCGAACCGCGAGCGTGCCCATGGCAGCGTGTTCCCGGTCAAATGGCCTCCGAAAAATTCGGCGCGGTTCAATCCCGGTGCGGTTCACTCAGCGTCGGATCATCGGCTTGAGCCAGGGCGAGATGGCGAAGACGTCGGTGAAATATCCCTGCTTGATGACCGCGCATCCCGCCTTGTGGATGTTGGCGGGCAGCGAGCCCAGCTCCCCCTTTCGGGTCACCACATGGATCGAGCGGCGGAACCCGGAGGTCGGCAACGGCAGCACGCGCATATGGTTCAGGTGCTGACGGCTTTTCACCAGCGCGGTCGGCGGAAGCAGGCTCCATCCCATCTCTTCCGCCACCATCGCCATAACGGTGTCGGTGGCGTCGAAGGCGAAGCTGCGCGGCACCTCCATCCCCAAGCGCCGCAGATGCTGATCCACCAGCCGGCCAAGCGCGCTGTCCGTCGTGCTGCGGATCAGCGGCAGGGTCCGGGACAGCGCCCGCAGGGCGGTTTCATCGACGACCTCGGGGCAACTGCGCGGCAGCAGCAGCACGAACGGTTCGGTAAGCAGGCACAGACTGTCGACCTGGTCCATATCGTCGAAGCTGTCGTTGGTGAACAGCACGTCCAGCCGGCGGGCGAGGAATTGTTCGCGCAGTTGCCCGCACAGACCCGACGCGATGCTGAAGGACGGAACATTGTCGCGCAGCCGCTGAAGCAGCCGGGGAATGAAGGGTGCCGCCAGCGTGTCGATGCAGCCGATGCGCAGCTCCGGCATGAATGGCGCGTCCGTTCCGCCGATCGCCGCCGGCAATTGCCGCGCATCGGTCAGGATGCGGTTGCTCCAGTGCCAAAGCCGCTGCCCGGCGGCCGTCAGCGCCATGGGTCTGATGCTGCGGTCGAGCAGCTGGGTAGCGAAAGCGGTTTCCAGCTGGCGCACGACATGCGACACCGCCGATTGCGTCAGTCCGAGCCGGCCGGCGGCGCGGGTCATGCTTCCCAGTTCGGCAACGGCGACGAACACTTCCAGGGATCCCAGGTCGAAGTCGCGGTGATGCATGGGGCTCCCGTCTTTGGGGTTGGTGGTGGCAGCGCCTTGCATACTATCTTATGCCTGATGCTCTCATGAATGAGGCTCATGCCGACCATGAAATAAATTTCTCCGGCTGACGGTAACCGTGATTTTCGCGGCAGCCTGAAGGACCTGCTTGCAAGTTCCGCCGGAGACCATGCCATGACGCTGCCCCCTGACGATCTCCCTTCCCCCACCGCCGCCGCCCGGCGGATCGGCGATTGGGTCGCGGGTCTGCAACGAAGCGATGTGCCGGAACCGACCGCTGCCGTCGCGCTGGACTGCATCGTCGACACGCTGGGGGTGGCACTCGCCGGGACCAGGGAGGCGGCCACCCGACTGGCGGCGGACGACGCGCTCGAAAGCTATGCCGCGGGACCTTCGCGGCTGCTGACCGGCGGCCGCCTGTGCGCGGAGGGCGCCGCCTTCGCCAATGTCGCGGCCGCCCATGCGCTGGATTTCGACGACAATAGCTATGCCGGTTTCGTCCACGGCTCCGCCGTCGTGGTGCCGACGGCGCTGGCGATGGTCGAGGCGGCCGGCGGTACGGGGAGCGATCTGCTCACCGCCGTCGTGGCCGGTGCGGAGGCGCAATACGCGTTGGCGGAGGCGGTCGGCAACGGGATCTATCATGCTGGCTGGTGGACCACCGCGCTGTTCGGCACCGTCGGCGCCGCCGCCGCCAGCGCGAAGGCCCTCGGTTTGGACGGACGAGTGGCGGCCGATGCCATCGCCTTTGCGCTGTGCGGGACCGGGGGTTTGCGCGCCTGCTTCGGCACCGGTGCCAAGCCGCTGCTGGCCGCACAGGCCGCGGCGAACGGAGTGCGGGCCGCCCGGCTGGCCGCGCGAGGCCTGACCGTGCCCCATGGGGTGGTGGAGGATTCGCGTGGTTTCGCCCGGCTGATTGCGGCGGGCCGTTTCGATCCGACGGCCCTGGATGCGCTCGGTCGACGCTGGCGCCTGCTCGACCCCGGCATCGACACCAAACTCTATCCGGTTTGCCTGTCCGCTCATGCCGCCATTGATGCGGTGCACGACCTGATGGCGGAGCAAGGGCTCGCACCCGGCGACATCCGGGCCATCCACTGCCGGGTCCCGCCGGTGGTGGCCGCCAATCTGACCTATGACCGCCCGATGACTTCGGGAGAAGCCCGCTTCAGCCTGCCTTTCGCGGTGGCCTGCGCGATGCTGCACGGAACGCTGACGCTGGACCATCTGGATGAGGCGACACTCGCCGATCCGGTGATGCGCGAAGCCATCGACCGTGTCTGCATGACGGCCGATCCGGAATGGAACGCCGATCCCGACCGCGCCCGCTGCGCGCCGGAAGGCGCCGAGGTGGGCATCGTAACGACGTCGGGGGAGCGCTTCGTCCGCTTCTGCGCCTCGGCACGTGGCACGGTGGCCCGCCCACTGTCGGCGGTGGAGCATGCAGCCAAGTTCCTGACCTGCGCCGCCCGCGCGGTCGGGCAGGACGGAGCGGAACGCCTCCACCGGAAATTGCGTCGGCTCGAGGCAGAGTCCGACCTGTCCCGCCTGTTCGACCTTGCCCACCATGTCGGCTGTTCATGATGTCGATGAAAATCGGTCATGATGGGCATGCCGGTCCACCGGCGGCGGCCTGCTTTTTCGGCAAGCGGGCACATCGAACCATGCGCGAAAAGCGCAGGAAAACCAGCAGTTTCACCGAGAGTGCGCTGCACAAAATCTATGCGCATCGACCGGCTGCCTAAGATTTAGACCATCCGTCGCCCGGTTTGTCGTCTTCCCGCCGCCCTTTCCTCCTGCGGCGGCCCTGTGAGACCGTTTCGATCAAGCGGAAACCAAGGTCCGCCCTTAAGGACCGGCAAACAGAGGGGCTTTCATGATGATGCGACGTTTGGTGGCACGGGCGGTGCTCTCGGCCATCCTGCTGTCCGGGACGGCCATGTCGGTCCAGGCCGCGGGCACGCTCAAGGTCTCGGTGGATTCGAACCTGAACACGCTGGACCCCGCCAAGATGAAGGGCGGCCAGGAGTATGTCGCCGCCTATCTGATCTTCAACGGCCTGACCGTCATCGGCCACGACATGACGGTGAAGCCCGATCTGGCGGAGCGCTGGGAGCACAGCGACGACCTGAAGACCTGGACCTTCCACCTACGCAAGGGCGTCAAGTTCCACAACGGCAAGGACCTGGAGGCCGAGGACGTCGTCGCCACCATCGCCCGCATCCAGGACAAGGCCACCGGCTCCACCGCCCGCGTCAATTTCGAGATCGTGGAGTCGATGAAGGCGCTGGACCCGCTGACCGTCCAGTTCCAGTTGAAGACCCCCTATGCCGGCTTCGCCGAGCTGTTCGGCGAGCGGCAGGCGCGCATCGTGCCGCGCGACGCCGTCGACACGCTGGCTTCCAAGCCGGTCGGCACCGGCCCGTTCGAATTCGTCTCCTTCGCCCCCGGCGACCGCATCGTCCTGAAACGCAACCCCAACTATTTCGAACCCGGCCTGCCGAAGCTGGACGAGGTGGTGGTGCGCATCCTGCCGGAACCGGCGGCCCAGGTGGCGGCGCTGACCACCGGCGAGCTGGATCTGGTGTGGAACCTGCCGCTGGAGGCCATCGACAAAGTCAAGGCCGACCCGAATCTGAAGATCGACTCCGTCCCGACCTCGACCTGGGACGGCGTGATCATGAACAACAAGGTGAAGCCCTTCGACGATCCCCGCGTGCGCAAGGCGGTGGCGATGGCGCTCGACAAGCAGGCGATCACCCAGATCGCGCTGTTCGGCAACGGCACCCCGACCCATTCGCCGATCCCGCCGAGCCATCCCTACTACAACAAGGATCTGAAGATCGCCAAGGGCGACCCGGCCGGGGCGAAGAAGCTGCTGGCCGAGGCCGGCTATCCCAACGGCTTCGAGGTCACGCTGCACACGCCGGCCGGCCGCGCCACCCGCGAACGTCTCGGCCTCGCCGTGCGCGAACTGCTGAAGCCGGCGGGCATCACCGTCAATGTCCAGCGCGTTCCCTTCGACGTCTTCCTGAAGGATATCGAGGGCAAGGCCGGCTTCTACATCGACGGATTCTTCAGCCGTCCGACCATCGATACCTCCGTCTATCCCTGGTACCACTCGCAGGGGTCGTGGAACACCGCGCTGTGGAGCTACTCCAACCCCAAGATGGACACGCTGCTCGACAGCGCCCGTCAGGCGAAAAGCGATGAAGAGGCCAAGTCGCTCTACGGCCAGGTCCAGGCGCTGGCGGTGGAGGATTCGCCCGGCGTCATCCCCTACGTCATCAACCACATCAACGGCCTCAGCACCAAGGTGCACGGGTTCCATTCGCACCCGATGATGTTCCTCGACCTGCGCGACGTGTCGATCGACTGAGGCCGACCGGAAACCGGCCGCGTCCATGGCGGCCGGTTTCCCTCCTCCTTCCGGGGATGCTGCCCATGCTTGCCTACACATTGACCCGTCTCGTCTATCTGGCGCTGGTCCTGGCCGTGATGTCGGTCCTGATCTTCCTGGTGACGCAGGCCATGCCCGGCGACGTCGCCTCGATGATCGCCGGCCAGTTCGCCTCGAAGGAGGTGGTGGACGCCATCGCGGTCAAGCTCGGGCTGGACCAGCCTCTGGTCGTCCAGTACGGACAGTGGGCGGCCGGCATCCTGCGCGGCGACCTCGGCCGCTCGCTGGTGCTGGAACAGCCCATCGCCCCCATCCTGATGGAGGCGCTGGCCCGCTCGCTGGTTCTGGCCGTCGTGGCGCTGGCGGTGGTGGCGGTGGTCGGCATCGGGCTCGGCGTCCTGGCGGCTGTGCAGCGCGGCAAATTGACCGACCAGCTGGTCTCCGGCATCTCCTATCTCGGCATCGCGGTCCCTGACTTCTTCTGGGCC
This sequence comes from Azospirillum sp. Sh1, assembly GCF_008365135.1. Lineage (NCBI taxonomy): Bacteria > Pseudomonadati > Pseudomonadota > Alphaproteobacteria > Rhodospirillales > Azospirillaceae > Azospirillum > Azospirillum sp. Sh1. The sequence goes on from NZ_VTTK01000025.1 coordinate 86,068, forward strand.
ATCGTGCTGGTGCTGATCTTCGGCAGCTACATGAAGCTGCTGCCGACCGGCGGTTATGCCCCGATCGCCGACGGCTTTCTGCCCTGGGCCTCGCATCTGGTGCTGCCGGTCATCACGCTGGTGCTGATGCTGCTGGCCCGCATCGCCCGGCTGACGCGGTCCAGCATGATCGACGTGCTGCAGACCAACTACGTGAAGTTCGCCCGCGCCAAGGGCATGCCGGAATCGGTGGTCATCCTGCGCCATGCGCTGAAGAACGCGCTGCTGCCGACCATCACCGTGCTCGCCATCGACTTCGGCCTGATCCTGGGCGGCGTGGTGGTGATCGAGACGATTTTCTCCTATCCGGGGATGGGCCGGCTGCTGCTGTTCGCCATCCAGCGCCACGACCTGCCGCTGATCCAGGCGACGATCCTGGTGGTCTCCGCCGCCTACTGCCTCGCCAACCTGACGGCCGACCTGCTCTACGCCTATGTGAACCCGAAGATCCGCCACGGCATGAAGGCCGCCTGACATGACCGACGCGACTCCCGTCCAACCGCCCCCCGTCCAGCTTGCGCCGCGCCGCCGACTGCCGTCCCTGCCCGTCTCGCTGATCGTCGGTATGGTCCTGCTCGCCCCGCTGTTGGTAGCCGCCGTCGCCGGTTCCTGGATCGCCCCCTACCCCTATGACGAAATGAACATCATGAGCCGGCTGCAGCCGCCCGGCCCGGAGTTCTGGTTCGGCACCGACGAGTTCGGCCGCGACGTGTTCAGCCGTACCCTGGTCGGCACCGGCAGCTCGCTGGTGATGGGCGTTGCCGCCACGGCGCTGAGCCTGTTGGCCGGCGTGCCGTTGGGGCTGATCGCCGGCTACAAGGGCGGGCGCATCGGCGAGGCGATCATGCGGGCCATGGACGTGCTGATGTCTTTCCCGCCGATCCTGCTGGGCATCCTGGTGCTGGCCGTCACCCAGCCGGCGCAATGGAAGGCCATCGTCGCCATCGGCATCGTCTATGTGCCGCAGGTGGTCCGCCTGACCCGCGCCATCACGCTGGAGCTGATGCAGGAGGAGTTCATCACCGCCGCCCGCCTGCGCGGAGAGAACGCCGCCTACATCCTCTTCCATGAAATCCTGCCGAACATCTGGCCGCCGCTGGCGGTGGAAGCCAGCCTGCGCGTGGTCTTCGCCATCCTGCTCGGCGCTTCGCTCAGCTTCATCGGCATGGGGGCGCAGCCGCCCTCCTCCGACTGGGGCCTGATGATCAGCGAGGCGCGGCCCTTCGTGGAGCAGGCGCCCTGGATCGCGCTCTGCCCCGGCTTCGCGCTGGCAACCGCGGTGATCGGCATCAACCTGCTGGGCGACGGGCTGCGCGCCCTGCTCGACCCGCGCAACACGGGAGCGCACTGAGATGATGACCGCTCCGCAAGCCCGCCCGGCCGTCGCCCCGGTGACCGCCACGGCCTCCGCGCCCGAACCCGCGCCGCTGCTGGATGTCCGCGGCCTGACCATCAGCTACGGCAATGCCCGCGGCACGCTGCGCGCCGCCAGCGACGTCGGCTTCGCCATCCGTCCCGGCGAGGTGATGGGTCTGGTCGGCGAGTCCGGATCGGGCAAGAGCACCATCGCCATGGCCATCCTCGATCTGCTGGGCGGGGGCGGCCGGGTGGACTCCGGCGAGATCCTATTCGACGGTATCGATCTGCGCCGCTTGCCGGCGGCCGAGCGCCGGGCGCTGCGCGGCGACCGCATCGCCGCAGTCTTCCAGGACCCCTTCACCTCGCTGAACCCGGCGCTGACCGTCGGCCGCCAGATCGCCGAACCGCTCATCCAGCACAAGAGCCTCTCCCCCCGGCAGGCCGCCGCACGGGTGCTGGATCTGCTGGCGGAGGTCGGCATCCGCGATCCCCGCCGCGTCGCCGCCGCCTATCCGCACGAGCTGTCGGGCGGCATGCAGCAGCGGGCGCTGATCGCCACCGCGCTGGGCTGCGAGCCGAAGCTGCTGATCCTCGACGAGCCGACCACCGCGTTGGACGTAACGGTGGAGGCCCGCATCATCGATCTGCTGGCGAAGCTGTGCGACACCCACCAGCTCAGCGCACTGTTCGTCTCCCACAATCTCGGCATTGTCAACCGCATCTGCCAGACCGTCACCGTCCTTTACGGCGGGCTGGTGGTGGAGACGGGACCGACCGGCCGCGTGCTGTCCCGCCCGGCCCATCCCTACAGCAAAGGGCTGGTCGCCGCCCTGCCGCGCATCACCGCCGGCCGGCGGCACCGCCTGCCCTCGATCCCCGGCACGGTCGCCAAGCTGTCCGGGCCGCCCGCCGCTTGCGTCTTCGCACCGCGCTGCCCCTTCGCCGAGGAGACCTGCCGCAGCCGGCCGCAGGCGATGCTGACGGACGCGGCCGGCGACGGCGTACGCTGCTGGAAGGCCGACGCCCTGGCCGGCACCCCCTGGCCCGACGATGAGGCCGCGGCCCGCCCGCCCGCGCCGCAGGCACCGGTGCAGCACTCCACCCCGCTGGTGGAGGTCGACCATCTGCGCAAGGTCTACGGCGCCAACCGCTCCGTCCTGCCCTGGCTGCGCCGGGCCGGCACCGTGGCGGTGGAGGATGTCTCCTTCACCGTCGGCCGTGGCGAGGTGGTGGGCGTGGTCGGCGAAAGCGGCAGCGGCAAGAGCACCATCGGCCGCGCCCTGCTGGCGCTGACCGAACCAAGCGCCGGCACCGTGCTGTTCGACGGGGCCGACCTGACCCGGCAGGTGAAGCAGGGCGACCAGGACTTGCGCCGGCGCGCCCAGTTGGTCTTCCAGAATTCCGCCGCTTCGTTGAACCCGCGCAAGACGGTGGGGGCGGCGATGGACCGGCCGCTGGTGCTGGCCGGCCGGGCGGACGCGGAGGAGCGTTGCCGGACCGTCGCCGGCCTGCTGACCCGCGTCGGATTGCCGGCTGCCTATGCCGACCGCTATCCGCACGAACTGAGCGGCGGCGAACGCCAGCGCGTCAACATCGCCCGCGCACTCGCCACCGATCCCGACTTCGTCGTCTGCGACGAGGCGGTGTCGGCGCTCGACGTGTCGGTCCAGGCCAACATCCTGAACCTGCTGGCCGAACTGCGCGACGAGATGGGGCTGTCCTATCTCTTCATCACCCACGATATCGCCGTGGTGTCACACATCGCCGACCGCGTGCTGGTCGTCTATGGCGGCACCATCTGCGAGGAGGGTCCGACCGGCCGCGTGCTCCGCCCGCCCTACCATCCCTATACCGAGGCGCTGCTGTCCGCCGTGCCCCGGCTGGCCGAGGATGGGCAGGAGGCGCCGCGAATCCTGCTGGAGGACGCGGCCCCCACCCTCGGCGGACAGGGCTGCGCCTTCGCCGCCCGCTGCCCGCGCAAGCTGGGCGCGGTCTGCGACGAGCAGGCTCCGCCGGTCCACCGGACGGAGGACGGCCACCGCATCGCCTGCCACATCCCGCTGGCGACGCTGGCCGAACGCGCCGCGGTCTTCCCGGAACTGGCCGGCGACGCGCCGCTCCGCTGACCGGTCCATTCTGAACGCCTAGCCCACCGGCGCACCCCACCAGGGGCGCCGCACACCACCCCCTTGCCTTCCGATCCATACCCAAACCTAGCCAGGGCTTCCGCCATGACCGTCCACACCCGCATCCGCCAGTTCAACACGAAGAAGACCTATCCCGAGCAATCGATCGACAACGACCTGTGCCAGACCGTGGTCGCGCGCGGCACCATGGTCTTCGTCCGCGGCCAGATCGGCCAGAACCTCGACACCAGCGAAAGCGTCGCCGTCGGCGATGCCGCCGGCCAGACCGAGCAGGCGATGTCCAACATCAAGATGCTGCTGGAAGAGGCCGGCTCAAAGCTGGAGCACATCTGCAAGATCACCGTCTACATCACCGATCCGCGCTACCGCGAGCCGGTCTACCGCACCATCGGCAAGTGGCTGAAGGGCGTCTACCCGGTGTCCACCGGCATCGTGGTCAGCGCGCTCGCCCGACCGGAATGGGTTGTGGAGGTCGATGCGACCGCGGTGATCCCGGACGCCTGAGACTCAGGTCCCGCCGCCAACCGTCCCGCCAACCGACAAGAAGAACCGCCGCCATGACCACCAGCCTGACCAACCCGCCTCGCCGCGAGCTGCAGAGCTTCCTCGACTTCCCGATCTGCACCGACTTGGACCAGCTTGACGGCCATATCGGCATCCTTGGCATCCCCTACGGCGATCCCTATTCGATCGACGAGGTGACCAACGACCAGACCAACGCCCCGACCTGGGTGCGCCGCTACACGGAGCGGGCGCTGCGCAAGCTGGAGCGCTGGGACTTCGACATCGGCGGCCCGCTGCTGGGCGGCAAGGACATCAAGGTGGTGGATTGCGGCGATGTGAAGGCCGATCCCCGCAACCTCGACCTGCATTACCGCAATGCCGAGGCGGTGGTGCGCCGGATGCTCGCCAAGGGCATGCTGCCTATCGTCATCGGCGGCGACCACGGCATCCCGATCCCGGTGCTGCGCGCCTACGACGACCAGGGGCCGATCACCCTGGTCCACATCGATGCCCATCTCGATTGGCGCGACGACGTGAACGGCGCCCGCAACGGCTATTCCAGCCCGATCCGCCGCGCCGCCGAGATGGATCATATCGGCCAGATCTTCCAGATCGGCCTGCGTTCCGCCGGCAGCGCCCGGCCGGAAGAGGTCGAAGCAGCGATTGCTTATGGCGCGGTGCTGGTCCCCGACGTCGAATTGCAGGACATCGGCATGAAGGCAGTGCTCGACCGCATTCCCGATGGCGGCCGCTATTACCTGACCATCGACGCCGACGGAATGGATCCGACCATCATGCCGGCGGTCAACGGGCCGGCACCGGGCGGCGTCACCTATCCGCAGATCCGCACGCTGATCCACGGGCTGGTCGCCAAGGGCCGCGTCGTCGGCATGGACATCGTGGAGATCACGCCGAAGAAGGATCTCAACGGCATCACCGCGATCACCGCCGGCCGCATCATCTGCAACCTGATCGGCAAGACCATCCAGGCCGGCTATTTCGACGCCAAATGACGGGGACGGGGACGGGGAGCATGGAGCGATGACCGCCGCCCGCCGGCTAGACCGGCTGTTCTGCGACCGGGCGCTGCTGGCCGGCGGCTGGGCGTCGGGAGTGCTGCTGCGCTTCGACGCGAAGGGGCTGATCGCCGTCATCGAAACGGAGGTGGACAAGCCGCCGGCCGGAGTGGAGCGGGCCGCCGGGCCGGTCATCCCCGGCATGCCCAACCTGCACAGCCATGCCTTCCAGCGGGCGATGGCCGGGCTGACCGAGCGGTCCGGGCCGGCCGAGGACAGCTTCTGGACCTGGCGGGAGGTGATGTACGGCTTCGTCCGCCGCATCGATCCCGACGGGCTCCAGGCGGTGGCCGCGATGGCCTACGCCGAGATGCTGGAATGGGGCTATACCTCGGTGGCGGAGTTCCACTACCTCCACCACGCCCCCGACGGCCGGCCCTATGCCGATCCGGCCGAGATGTCGATGCGCATCCTGGCCGCGGCGGACGCCACCGGCATCGGGCTGACCCATCTGCCGGTGCTCTACGCCCAGGGCGGTTTCGGCGGACAGCCGACAGGTGAAGGGCAGCGGCGTTTCCTCAACACTCCCGACCGGCTGCTGGCCATCGTCGAAACCTGCCGCGCCGCGCCCGGCGGGCATCGCGTCGGTATGGCCCTGCATTCCCTGCGCGCGGTGTCGCCCGATGCCATGGCGGCGGCGCTGGAGGGAATGGCGGCGCTCGATCCGGAGGCGCCGATCCACATCCACGTCGCCGAGCAGACGGCGGAGGTTGAGTCCTGTCTCAGTTGGTCGGGGCGGCGGCCGGTGGAATGGCTGCTCGACCGCGGCTGGCCGGGGCCGTCCTGGTGCCTCGTCCACGCCACCCACGTCACCGCGGCGGAGGTGGCGGCCATCGCGGCCTCGGGCGCCGTGGCGGGTCTCTGTCCGACGACCGAAGCCGACCTCGGCGACGGGCTGTTCCCGGCGCGCGACTTCCTGGTGCAGAGCGGCCGGTTCGGCATCGGCTCCGACAGCCAGATCGTCATCGACGTGGCGGAGGAGCTGCGCCTGCTGGAATTCGGACAACGGCTGTCCGCAAGGCGGCGTAATCTGCTGGCGCCAGGGCCGGGGGCCTCGACCGGGGCATCGCTTTACCGGAAGGCAGTTGCCGGGGGTGCGCAGGCGCTGGGCCTGCCCCAGCCGGCGGGCGGACTCAAGGCCGGCCAGCGCGCCGACCTCGTCGTGCTCGATCCTGACGACCCACGCCTCTACGGCCGCAGCGACGACACGCTTCTCGACACCTATGTCTTCGCCGGCGCCCGCAATCCCGTGCGCGACGTCTTCGCGGCCGGACGGCCGGTGGTTCGCGACGGCCGGCATGTCGATGCCGATGCGATCCGCAACGGCTGGCGTCGTGCCGTCGACCGGCTGCAAGCCGCCTGATTGAAATTCCCAACGAACAGGGACGACCCCGATGACGGCGACCATCGACATCCTCGACCGGCTGGTGGGCTTCAACACCGTCAGCCGCGACAGCAACCTCGACCTGATCCGCTGGGTGCAGGAACGGCTGGAAGCCGCCGGTGCCACAACATCGCTGGTGCCGAGCGAGGATGGCCGCAAGGCCAACCTGTTCGCGACGCTGGGGCCGGCGGATCGTCCCGGCATCCTGCTGTCCGGACACAGCGACGTGGTGCCGGTCGAAGGGCAGGCCTGGACCAGCGATCCCTTCCGCCTGACCCGCCGCGACGGCAAGCTGTTCGGCCGGGGCACCGCCGACATGAAGGGCTTCATCGCCGCGGCACTGGCCCTGTTCGACCGCGCCGCCGGCCGCCCCCTGTCCCAGCCGCTGCATCTGGCCCTGTCCTATGACGAGGAGGTCGGCTGCCTCGGCGTCCGCCGCCTGATCGAGATGATGGCGGCCTTGCCCGTCCGGCCGCGCTTCTGCATCGTCGGCGAGCCGACCGGCATGCAGGTAGTCACCGCCCACAAGGGCAAGACCGCTCTGCGCGCCGAGTGCCACGGCGTCGAATGCCATTCGAGCCTGGCGCCGCAGGGCCTGAACGCCATCCACATGGCGAGCGACCTGCTGACCGGCCTGCGCCGCATCCAGAAAAGCCTGAGCGACGAAGGCGCCCATGACGGCGCCTATGACGTGCCCTGGACCACCATCCATGCCGGGGTCATCCAGGGGGGCGAGGCATTGAACATCGTGCCGAACCGCTGCCGTCTCGACTTCGAAATCCGCCATCTGCCGCAGGATCCGGTGGAACCGCTGCTGGACGGCATCCAGGCGGAAGCCGACGCCATCGTCCGGCGTCTGCGTCCCGATTTCCCGACCGCCGGTCTGACCATCGCCGAGCTTTCCAGCTATCCGGCGCTCGACACCGACCGTACCGCAGAGGTGGTTGCCTTCGTCAAATCGCTGACCGGCGGCAACAGCACCGGCAAGATCTCCTTCGGCACGGAAGGCGGACTGTTCCAGCAACGGCTGTCGATGCCCACCGTGGTGTGCGGCCCCGGCAGCATCGGCGAAGCCCACAAGCCCGACGAATTCATCGCCGAGGACCAATTGGCCGCCTGCGACCGGATGTTGGATGCTCTGCTCGTGCAGATGGCCTGACGCCGCTCCGCGTCCATCCCGATCGATGGGGCGCCTGATTGACGAACTTCACCTGTTCGCAGGCCTGGAACCCTTCGGTACCGCCCTCAAGTCCCTGGCCGCCCGGCAGGCGGCGGGCATTCCGCACCGGAACCATCTGGGTTGCGGAATCGAAGGGATCGCCCGCGCGGATCGCAGACGCGGCCTCGGTAAAGATCGCCTCGGCCTCCAACAGCTGCTCGGCCATCCGCTGGGGTGTCCGGCGCACGGCTGGCGACCATCGCATTGATCGAACCGGAGCTGCGCGGTGGCCGGTACGCCCTGTGCACCATGTGCATTGGTGTCGGCCAGGGCATCGCACCCTTGTTCTGTGAGCGATTGACACCCGATCACAGTGCTTGCTGCAGTTCCGGCACAGCCTTGAACAGGTCGGCGACGAGGCCGTAATCGGCGACCTGGAAGATCGGCGCCTCCTCGTCCTTGTTGATCGCAACGATCACCTTGCTATCCTTCATGCCGGCCAGATGCTGGATGGCGCCCGAGATGCCGACGGCGACGTACAGCTCCGGTGCCACGATCTTGCCGGTTTGCCCGACCTGATAATCGTTCGGCACGAAGCCGGCATCGACCGCCGCGCGGCTGGCGCCAACCGCCGCGCCCAGCTTGTCGGCGATGGCCTCCAGCAGGTGGAAATTGTCGCCCGATTGCATGCCGCGCCCGCCGGAAATCACGATGCGGGCGGAGGTCAGTTCCGGCCGCTCCGACTTCGACAGCTCGGCCGAGACGAAGCTCGACAGGGCGGGATCGGCGACCGCTGCGACGCTCTCGACCGGGGCGCTGTTGGTGGCGGCGGCGGCCTCGAAGGCGGTGGTGCGGACGGTGACGACCTTCACCGGATCGGACGACTGCACCGTGGCGATGGCGTTGCCGGCATAGATCGGCCGCTCGAAACTGTCGGCGGAGACCACGGCGGTGATGTCGGAGATCATCGCCACGTCGAGCAAGGCGGCGACGCGCGGCAGCACGTTCTTGCCCACCGAAGTGGCGGCGGCGAGGATATGGCTGTAGCCGGAGGCGAGCGACACCAGCAGCGCCGCGACCGGCTCGGCCAGGGCGTGCTCGTAGGCGGCATCGTCGGCGAGCAGCACCTTGGCGACGCCGGCCAGCTTGGCGGCCTGCTCGGCGGCCGGGGCGGCATTGCGGCCGGCGACGAGGAGGTGGGCGTCGCCACCGAGCTTGGCGGCGGCGGTCACCGCGTGGGCGATGGCGGGCTTCAGGGTGACGTTGTCGTGGTCGGCGAGGATCAGGATGGGCATGGCGGATTCCTCTGGCGGGCGGAGTGTTGGCAGTGCGGGCACTTGCCCCCACCCCGACCCTCCCCCGCTGGGCGGGGGAGGGGGTAGGTGCTTAGGCGGGAGAGCGGCGGCAGTTCCCTCCCCTGCGTAGCGGGGGAGGGTTAGGGTGGGGGCACCGGGGCCGGCGCTCAGATCACCCGCGCCTCGTTCTTCAGCTTGTCGACCAGGGTGGCAACGTCCGGCACCTTGATGCCGGCCTGACGTTTGGCCGGCTCGGTGACCTTCAGCGTCTTCAGACGCGGCGTCACATCGACGCCCAGCGCATCCGGCGTGACGGTCTCCAGCGGCTTCTTCTTCGCCTTCATGATGTTGGGCAGCGAGGCATAGCGCGGCTCGTTCAGGCGCAGGTCGGCGGTGACCACCGCCGGCAGCTTCAGCTCCACCGTCTCCAACCCGCCGTCGATCTCGCGCGTTACCGCGACCTTGCCGTCGCCGGCAACCACCTTCGATGCGAAGGTGCCCTGGCCCCAGCCGAGCAGCGCCGCCAGCATCTGGCCGGTCTGGTTGCAGTCGTCGTCGATCGCCTGCTTGCCGAGGATCACCATCCCCGGCGCTTCCTTCTCGACCAGGGCCTTCAGCAGCTTGGCGACGGCGAGCGGTTCGGTCGTCACGTCGGTCTGCACCAGGATGGCGCGGTCGGCACCCATGGCCAGCGCCGTGCGCAGGGTCTCCTGGGCCTGGGTCGGGCCGACGGAAACGACCACGATCTCGGTCGCTGTGCCGGCTTCCTTCAGGCGCACGGCTTCTTCGACGGCGATCTCGTCGAAGGGGTTCATGCTCATCTTCACGTTGGCGGTCTCGACGCCGCTGCCATCCGCCTTGACGCGGACCTTCACGTTGTAGTCGACCACCCGCTTCACAGGGACGAGGATCTTCATGGCTTGCATCCTTATGCGGCTCTGATGTCTGCAAGGAAGCGATTGATCTCCTGATGGAGGTCCCCCGCCTGCCGCGCGAGATCGTTGGAGGCGCTCAGCACGTCCCCCGCCGCGGTCTTGGTGGTGTCGGCCGACCGCGCGACGCTGTCGATGATGGTGGTGACGGAATGAGTGGCCTTGGCGACCTGGGCGGCATTGGTGGCGATCTCGGCGGTCGCCGTTTCCTGTTCCTCCACCGCTTCGGCGACGATGCCGGAGATGCGGCCCATGTCCTGGATCACCGCGACGATCTGGCCGATGGCGGCGGCGGCGCCGTCGGTCACCGACTGCATGGTCGCGATCTGGCTGCCGATCTCGTCGGTCGCCCTCGCGGTCTGCGCCGCCAGATGCTTCACCTCGCCGGCGACGACGGCGAAGCCCTTGCCGGCCTCGCCCGCCCGTGCCGCCTCGATGGTGGCGTTCAGCGCCAGCAGGTTCGTCTGGGCCGCGATATCGTGGATCAACTGGACCACCGCGCCGATGCGGCTGGCCGTCTCCACCACCACGCGCATGGTCTCCCCCGCTTCGGCCGTCGCCCCGACGGCCGCCTGGGTGATGCGGCCGGATTCGTCGATATAGCGGCTGATGTCGGTGATCGAGGCGCTCAGCTGGTTGGCCGCCGACGCCACCGTGCCGACGCTGGCCGCCGTCTCGTCGGCCGCAGCGGTGACGCTGGTCGCCTCGTTCAGCGTGCGGTCTGCACCGATGCTCATAGAGCGTGCCGTCGCCTCCAGCCCCTCGGCCGCCGCGGTTACCGCCCGGACGATGCCGCCAACCCGCAGGTCGAAATCCTGCGTCATCCGCTCCAGTTCCTGCGCCCGCTCGTCGCGCAGGGCACGGACACGCTCCTGTTCGGCATGGAGCGCGTCGGCGCGGATCAACGCCTCCTTGAAGACCTGCATGGCTCCGGCCATCCGCCCGATCTCGTCGCCCCTTTCGGTCGCGGGGATGTCCAGCCGGCGGTCGCCCTCTGCGAGGCGCTGCATCGCCGCGCACATGGCCGTCAGCGGCCGGACGATGCCGCGGGCCAGCAGGGTCCCGGCGAGGCTGACGACCAGGAGCAGGGCGGCGCCTACCCCGATCATCTGGTTGCGCATGGCGCGGACGGGAGCCTGGATTTCGTCGACCGACGCCTCCGCCAGCACCAGCCAATGCAGCCCGCCATGGCTCACCGGCCGATAGGCGGCGAGAGCCGGAGAGCCGCCGCCGAAGCTGGTGGCCTCCATGACGCCGATATGGTCGGGGTCGGCTTTCGCCGCCGCGACGACGGGGCTGTCATAAGGCGCCAGTACGCCCTGCCCGCCGGAGAAACGCGGCGTGCTGCGCAGACGCCCGTCCTCCCCGATCAGAAAGGTGTCTCCGGTTTCTCCCATGCCGTCACTCGCCAGCATGATGCGGTCGAGCCCGCCCGCTTCGATCCTGAATACCAGCGTCGCCAGAAGCTGTTGGCGACCGTCCGGGAACCGAAGGGCGACCGGCGCCGCCAGGAATGCGGAGGCGGCTTTGCCGACGCCATAGGGCGCGAAGTCGGCAATCATCGCATCGCCGGCCATGGTGCCCGCCATGACGCCGTCCACAAGGCGACGCAACGCGCCGTCGGCGACCGCTTTGGCGAAATCGTCGCCCTTGGCGGCGCTGTAAAGAACGGTGCCGTCCGGCGCCACCAGCAGCACGTCGGCCAGGCCGCGCCGCTGCATCAGATCGCTCATCCAGCCATGCAGGCGCAGATGCGCCGTGTCGTACATGGCGTTGTCGGCCGATTTCTCCAGCTTGTAACGCTCGGCCGCCGGATAGGGATTGTCGTCGACATAGCGTTTGCGCAGTAGGGCGGTAGGATCGCCACGGTCGGCTTCGATCCGCCAACCGTTGACGAGGGCCACCGTCGCATCGCGCATGGACCGGGTGTTGGCGGTCAGCACGACATCGCCTTCCAGACCGTCGAGGTAGGACCGCACGCTGGCGGCGCGGGCATCGGCCAGCGCCACCAGCTTTTCACCGGCAGCCGCTCGCAGGCGGCTCGATGCCGCGGAGTAGGCGAAGCCGCCGAGCAGGATCGCCGTGACCACCGCGGCGCCCACCAGCGCGCCGGGAATCCTATGGCGCAGCAGCAATTGCTTTCCTTTGGGGCGGGACATCAGCGATTCCCCTTTCCGGGCAGCCGAGCCATCAGCTCGCCGACGATGCCGCGGCGGAAGAGCAGGACGCAGACGACGAAGATGCAGCCGATGACGACCGGCACCGGCAGGCTGGTGGAGGCGAGGTAGCTTTCCAGCGTCACCACCAGTCCGGCACCCACCACCGGGCCGAACAGCGTGCCCATGCCGCCCAAGAGCGTCATCAGCACCACCTCGCCCGACATCTGCCACGTCACGTCGGTCAGGCTGGCGAGCTGGAACACCAACGCCTTGGTCCCGCCGGCGAGCCCGGCCAGCGAGGCCGACAGCACGAAGGCGACCAGCTTGTAGCGGTCGGTGCGGTAGCCGAGCGAGACGGCGCGCGGCTCGTTCTCGCGGATCGCCTTCAGCACCTGCCCGAAAGGCGAATGGACCGTGCGCCAGATCAGGGCGAAGCCGGCGATGAAGATCGCCAGCACGGTGTAGTACATGGTCAGCGGCTGGCTGAGGTCGAACAGCCCGAACAGCAGGCCGCGCGGCACGCCCTGGATGCCGTCCTCGCCGTGGGTGAAGGGCAGCTGCAGCGCCAGGAAGAACACCATCTGGCTCAGCGCCAGCGTGATCATGGCGAAATAGATGCCCTGCCGGCGGATGGCGATCAGGCCGAAGACCAGCCCCATCAGCCCGGCCACCACGGTGGCGGCGAGCAGGCCCGCCTCCGGCGTCCAGCCCCATTCCTTCACGGTGTGGGCGGCGATGTAGGCCGCCCCGCCGAAGAAGGCGGCATGGCCGAAGCTGAGCAGGCCGGCGAAGCCGATCAGCAGGTTGAAGGCGCAGGTGAACAGCGCGAAGCACAACACCTTCATCAGGAAGACGGGATACAGCACGAAGGGTGCCAGGACCGCCAGCAGCAGCCCGGCCCCGGTCAGCAGGATTTTCGGCGAGCCGCCAGATATGACGAGGCTTTCTTCCAGTGTGTCGCGGGTTTGCATGGTCATGGCTATCTCTCCCGTCCGAACAGGCCGGCCGGCTTCATCATCAGCACCACGGCCATGATCACGAACACCACGATGTTGGAGGCTTCCGGGTAGACCACCTTGGTCAGCCCCTCAAGCAGCCCCAGCCCGAGACCAGTGACGATGGCGCCGAGGATCGAGCCCATGCCGCCGATTACCACCACCGCGAACACCACGATGATCAGGTTCGACCCCATCAGCGGCGACACCTGATAGATCGGCGCCGCCAGCACCCCGGCCAGCCCGGCCAGCGCCACGCCGAAGCCGTAGGTCAGCGACACCATCACCGGCACGTTGATGCCGAAGGCCTGGACCAGCGTCGGGTTCTCCGTCGCCGCGCGCAGATAGGCGCCCAGCTTCGTCCGCTCGATGGCGAACCAGGTGCCCAGGCACACCAGCAGCGACGCCACTACCACCCAACCCCGGTAGGTCGGCAGATATATGAAGCCCAGGTTGGTGCCGCCCTTCAGCAGGTCGGGAATGGGATAGGGCTGGCCGGAGACGCCGTACTGATGGCGGAAGGCGCCCTCGAAGATCAGCGCCAGCCCGAAGGTCAGCAGCAGTCCGTAGAGATGGTCGACCTTGTAGAGCCGGCGCAGCATGGTGCGCTCCAGAACCAGCCCGACGGCGCCGACCACCAGCGGCGCCAGCAGCAGCGCCCCCCAGTAACCGACGCCGGCATAGCTCAGCAGCAGCCACGCCACGAAGGCGCCGACCATGTAGAGCGCACCATGCGCCATGTTGACGACGTTGAGCATGCCGAAGATCACCGCCAGCCCCAGGCTGAGCAGCGCATAGAAGGAGCCGTTGATCAGGCCGAGCAGAAGCTGGCCGAACAGGGCCTGCGGCGGAATGCCGAGCAGTTGGGACATCGGGCGTCTCTCTCCCGCTCACACGCCGAGATAGGTGTGGAGCTTGTCCATGTTGGCGTCGAGCTGGTCGTTGGGGATCATGTCCACCACATGGCCCTCCTCCATCACGTAATGGCGGTCGGCGATGGTGGCGGCGAAGCGGAAGTTCTGCTCGACCAGCACGATGGTGAAGCCGCGGGCCTTGAGCGCCCGCACGGCGACGCCGATTTGCTCGATGATGACCGGGGCCAGCCCCTCGGTCGGTTCGTCCAGCAGGATCAGGGTGGCGCCGGTGCGCAGGATGCGGGCGATCGCCAGCATCTGCTGCTCGCCGCCCGACAGGCGCGTGCCCTGGGTCGAGCCGCGGCCCTTCAGGTTGGGGAACAGGTCGTGGATCTGCGGGACCGTCATCCCGCCTTCCTTCACCACCGGCGGCAGCGTCAGGTTCTCGTCCACGCTGAGCGAAGAGAAGATGCCGCGCTCCTCCGGCACATAGCCGATGCCGAGGCGGGGGATCTTGTGCTGGGCCATGCCGATCAGTTC
>NZ_VTTK01000026.1:0-99255 GCF_008365135.1 Azospirillum sp. Sh1
GGTGTTTTTGTCAGGTGGGCGGGGGGGGGGGGGGCGGGAGGGTGTGAAGATGGAGGAGACCATGGGGGGGGGGCCCCCCCCCCCCCCGGGGGGGGGGGGGGGGGGGGGGGGGGGTCGCGCGGCGGCCCTTTACCGAGAATCCACCCTGTGCTTCCCCCTCACCCCGACCCTCTCCCCGGGGGGGAGAGGGGGGTAAGTGAAAAGAGGATTTACGTGACGGATGAAGGTCTGATGGACAGGGAAGGACGGCGGATCGTGCTGCACGGTCCGGAAGGGTTCGAGGCGGTGCGGAAGGCCTGCCGGCTGGCGGCCGAGACGCTGGACTACATCGCGCCCTTCGTGGTGCCGGGGGTCAGCACCGGTCGGCTCGACACGCTGATCGAGGAATTCCAGCGCGACCGCGGCGGCATTCCAGCGACGCTGGGCTATCAGGGCTATCCGGCCAGCAGCTGCATCTCGCCCAACCATGTCGTCAACCACGGCATCCCCAGCGACGACAAGAAGCTGGTCGAGGGCGACATCGTCAACATCGACGTCACGGTGATCCTCGACGGCTGGTACGGCGACAGCAGCCGCATGTATTTCGTCGGCGAGAAGATCGGCGTGAAGGCGCGCAAACTGGTCGACCTGACCTATCGCTGCATGATGGCCGGCATCGCCCAGGCCAAGCCGGGCAATCATCTGGGCGACATCGGCCATGCCATCCAGACGATGGCGGAGGCGGCGCGCTGCTCCGTCGTGCGTGATTTCGGCGGGCACGGCATCGGTCAGGTCTTCCACGGCGCCCCGCATGTCGACCATTTCGGCAAGCCCGGCACCGGTGTGGAACTGCGCCCCGGCATGATCTTCACGGTGGAGCCGATGATCAACGCCGGCCGGCCGGAGGTGAAGATCCTCTCCGACGGCTGGACCACGGTCACCCGCGACCGTTCGCTGTCGGCGCAGTTCGAGCACCAGATCGGCATCACCGAGGACGGCTGCGAGATCTTCACGCTCTCCCCCGCCGGCTTCACCCAACCTCCTTATGGGCCGCCCTATGGGAACGCCGCATGAGCGACGACCAGAAGCCGTGGGAGGTGGTGGACAGCCGCGAGTTGCTGGACGCCAGCCCGTACCTGAAGGTGCGGGCGGAGACGGTGCGGCTGCCGGACGGGCGGACGGTGGAGAATTTCTATCAGCTGGACCAGCCCGACTTCGCGCTGATGTATGTCGAGACCGAGGACGGCCGGGTGGTGATGCTGCGCACCTACAAGCATGGGGCGCGGCGCGTCAGCCTGACCTTCCCGGCCGGCGCCATCGACCCCGGCGAGGAGCCGCTGGAGGCCGCCAGGCGCGAACTGCTGGAAGAGACCGGCTATGTCGCCGACGACTGGACGGCGCTGGGCGGCTTCGTCGTGGGGGCGAACTCCAAGGGCAGCACCTGCCACATGTTCCACGCCAGGGGCGCCCGCAAGGTGGCGGAACCGGATCTGGGTGACCTGGAGGACATGCGGATCGAGCTGCACAGCGCCCGCGATCTGATCGACGCGGCGGCGCGCGGCGATTACGCGGTTCTGCCGGTGATCGCCATGCTGGGGGCGATGCTGATGCCCGAACTGCGCGAGGGGCTGGGCATGGCGGCGCGGACGCGGTCGGTGTAAAAGGAAGGGCGACTTTTCACCGACCGGGAGGGCGGGCATGGCCCTGCGCAAACACCGCCGGATGACACTGGACGAGTTTCTCGCCTGGGAGGAGCGGCAGGACAGCCGCCACGAATTCCTCCAGGGCGAGATCGTCGCCATGGTCGGCGGGACGGTCGCCCACAACCAGATCTCCGGCAACATCTACGCCGCCCTGCGCGCGGCGCTGCGCGGCTCCCCCTGCCGGGCGTTCCAGGAGACGATGCGGATCCTGGCCGACGAGTCGGTGTTCTATCCGGACGTCTTCGTCACCTGCGCTGCGCTGGACGACCGCGACCAGCTGGCGACCGAGCCCATGGTGATCGTCGAGGTGCTGTCGGACAGCACGTCGAGCTACGACCACACCACCAAGAGCGCCGCTTACCGCACCCTGCCCTCCCTGACCCAATATGTGCTGGTCCATCAGCGCGTGGCGGTGGTGGAAAGCTTCCGCCGGGCGGGCGACGGCTGGACGCACGAATTGATCTCCGGGCGGGAGGGCGCGCTGTCGATCCCGGCGCTGGAGGTGACGCTGCCGCTGTCCACGATCTATGAGGACACGCGGGTGACCTTCGACCTGACCATCCATATGGGCGACACCGACGATGCCTGAACACGCCTTGTCCGCCGAGCGGCTGATCGAGTTGTTGGGGCTGCAGCCGCATCCGGAAGGGGGCTGCTACGTCGAGACCTATCGGGCGCCGGGGGATGGCGGGCGCGGGGCGGTCACCGCGATCTATTTCCTGCTGCGGGCGGGGGAGCGGTCGCATTGGCATACCGTTGATGCCGTGGAGATATGGCTCTGGCATGGCGGGGCACCACTGGAGCTTTCGATTTTCGAAGAGGGCGGCGCGGTCGAGCGCCGCAGGCTGGGAATGGACCTCGTCGGCGGCGAACGGCCGCAGGCGGTGGTGCCGGTCGGGGCGTGGCAGGCGGCGCGGAGCCTCGCCGAAGGGCCGGACGGCTGGTCGCTGGTGAGCTGCACCGTGGCGCCGGCCTTCGAGTTCGCCGGGTTCAGGATGGCGCCGGAGGGCTGGGAGCCGGGGGAGGATTTGTGAGGGGCGGATGATCGCCCGCCCTCCCCCGGTGTTCAGGCCGCTACGGCATGCACACATTTCCAATCATTGCTAATCCTCTGGAATAAAAGGAACTTCCCGTCATCCCCGCGGAGGCGGGGATCCAGAGTTTCCAGTGCAAAGGCTTGCCAAGTCTGGATTCCCGCCTTCGCGGGAATGACGGCCGAAGAAGTGATGTTATTCCAACACTTTACATGACGCTGAGATCTGTGCTTGCCATAGGTTCAGGCCGGGAGAGGGGGGCTCGCGGTTCAACGCCGCACGTCAACCCTCCTCAAACGAACCCCTCATAGACCACCTCGGTCATCATTCCCGTCTCCATGTGCAGCAGGTTGTGGCAGTGCAGCGGCCAGCGGCCGGGGTTGTCGGCGTCGAAAGCGACGGTCACGCTGGCCATCATCGGCACCAGAACGGTGTCGCGCACCGCACCCGCCACCGGCCGGCCATCGATCGCCACCACCTGGAAATGGTGGCCGTGCAGGTGCATCGGGTGCGCCATCATCGACGCATTCTCGAAGGTCAGCTCCACCCGCTGGCCCTGGCGGACCAGCAACGGCCGGTGCTCGCCGAAGGTCTTGCCGTCCAGGCTCCAGACATAGGGCATCATCGACCCGGTCAGTTGCATCCGCCGCGTCTGGTCGGCCGCCCGCACCGCCAGCGGCGTCACGGCGCCCAACCGGCGTTCTAGCGACAGGTCCAGCGCATCGGTCACCGCCTGCCCGGTGTCGGCGACCTTCTCCACCGCCGCACCGGGGGTGGCAAGGATGATGCCGGTGCGCTGCACCGCGCCTTCGCGCAGGGCCAGGATCGGGAAGGCGCCGCCGTCGGCGGGTAGGGTCAGGCGGATGTCGAGCCGCTGCCCCATCGACAGGCCGAAACGGCTGCCCGGCACCGGATGCACCGGGTTGCCGTCGGCGGCGATCACCTGTCCGCTCAGGCGCCCGAGGTCGAGATGGAAGGCAGTGGAGGTGGCGCCGTTGATCACGCGCAGCCGCACCCGCCCGCCCCGCTCCACCCGCACCACCTGCGGATCGGCAAGGGTGCGGTCGTTGGCGAGATAGGCGTCGTAATCGATGTCGTTCAGGTCCATCGCCATGCCGCCGGACATGCCGACCATGTCATGGCCGTTGCCCTGCGCCGGGGAGCCGTGACCCATGGAGCCGTGGTTCATAGAGCCGTGGTTCATGGCCCCCTGCCCCATGCCGCCAGTACCATGCCCGCCATGCCCTCCATGCGCCATCCCGCCGGACGACCCGCCCAGCGACGCCAGAAGCTCGGCCGGGTCGCGGAAGGTGAAGTCGTGCAGCAGGATGACCACCTCCTGCTCGTCGGCGCGGAGATCCTCGTCGCTGCGGACCACCAGCGGGGCGGCCATCAGCAGCTGTTCCTGCATCCCGTGGTGGGAGTGCATCCAATGGGTGCCGGTGCGCGGCGCGAAGTCGTAGCGGACCGTCAGGCCATCGCGGATCGTCGGCCGGTTCATGTCGGCGACGCCGTCCTGGACATAGGGCGGGGTCTGGCCATGCCAGTGGATGACGGTGTCCTCCCCGGCCCTGTTCGTCAGGTCGACCAGGAAGCGCCGGCCGGGATCGAGGGTCAGCCCATGCGTGCCGTCGGGCTGGCGGATGCCGAACATGCTGGCGGCCTTACCGTTCACCTCCAGGGTGCGGCGCTCGACGGTCAGGCGGACGGCATCGCCGGCAGTTGGGCCGGCGGTGGGGCCGGCGGTTGGGCCGGCGGCAGGGTCGACAGCCGGGCCGGCAGCCAGGACGGAGCGGGGAAAGGCGGGCAGCAGGGCGGCACAGCCGCCGGCCACCGCCGTGGACAGCAGACGGCGGCGGGAAAGCGCGAGAGTCATGACGGACTCCGGATGTTCTGGGGAAAATGGGACGGATGGCGGCGCCGCTCAGGACCGGCAACGCAAGGACATCATCCCAGCCGGGGCGGCGGCAGATCGGGCCGCCG
Organism: Azospirillum sp. Sh1; assembly: GCF_008365135.1. Lineage (NCBI taxonomy): Bacteria > Pseudomonadati > Pseudomonadota > Alphaproteobacteria > Rhodospirillales > Azospirillaceae > Azospirillum > Azospirillum sp. Sh1. The sequence goes on from NZ_VTTK01000026.1 coordinate 4,700, forward strand.
GCCCAGCCCCTCGCGCAGCGGCCCGGCGGCCCAGACCAACCGCGGCCCCGCCGATCCGAGCGGCGACGCCAGCTCGGCGCCCGGCAACCCCACCGGCACGGCGGCGCAGGCCATTCCGGCGCAGCAGGGCTGCACCGCATGGTGTGGCCGGCCCGGCGCCTGCCGGCCATGGTCGATCCTGTTCGCGTCCATCGCATGCGAATTGGCGCGCGACGTGACAGCAGCCGGTGAACCCGGCCGCTCGTGCGGGCACGCGGCGGCGGCGGCACCCGACCACAACAGAAGGCCGAGCATCACGAGGACCATCGCCCCCGCGACACCGCCCAACCTCCGCATCCAGTCGGCGACGCGCATCGGCACCGCACCGCTCCCGCTTGTTGTCAGCCTTTTCAGATAGGCCCGAGGGCCGAACCGGTCAACCACCCCCGACCGCAGGACAAGCCCTCTACCCCTTCGGTCCTAGGCGCTTTCCCGAGCATGGAACTGCAACACACCGCCCCTATATTGGCGCTCACCCGAAACCAGCCCGAACTCTTCCAGATGTCCGCCCCCGCCCGTCCGGCCAATTTCCCGCACACCGCGACCCGCCAGCTGCATTGCGCCTGCTGCGGCCGTCCCTTCGTCCGTCCGTCCACGCGGGGACCGGCGCCGCTCTATTGCTCGGTGGATTGCCAGAAGCAGATGCGGGTCCGCACGCGGGTGTGGAGCCAGCGCGACGACGCCCCCTTCGGCCTGCGCCGCGCGTCCTAGCCCGTTTATCTTATCTCGACGGTCGCGCTGTCGCTGCGGCCGTCGGCGTCCAGCACGGTCACCCGCACCACCCCCGGCCCCGCCGGCCGCCACAGCACCTCGCGCGCGATGGGCGACTGGGCGATGCGCCGGCCGTCGATCAGCCAGGACAAAGGGCGCCGCCCGCCGCTGGCGGTCAGGGTCATCGGCTCCCCCCTGCCGTCCGGCCCCAGCGCCTCCAGAACCATGTCGCTGACCGGGAAGGTCAGGCGCAGCCGGTCGGTCTGTCGCGGTCCCGCCAGTTCCACCTCGCCCGGCCGCAGGCGGCGCAGCAGTTCCGGCGGCGCGTCGTTGCGCACCGGCCCGGCGGGGCGGCCGCGCTCGGCCGGCAGCAGGTCGAACACCTCGAACAGCAGCGGGGCGGCGGTGTTGCGGCCGTAATGGTCGGGGCTGGGCGTGCCGTCCGGCCGGCCGACCCACACCCCCACCGTGTAACGCCCGGTGACACCGAAGGCCCAGGCGTCGCGGAAGCCATAGCTGGTACCGGTCTTCAGCGCCACCGGCCCGCTGCCGCGCAGCTCCTGCGCCTGCACCACGCCCGGCGGCGGCGGGGAGCCTTCCAGGATCGCCCGCACCTGCTGCGCCGCAGTCGCCGACAGCAGCCGATGGTCCGGCCCGCCCTGCTGCTCCACCAATGTGCGCAGCGGCGCCACCATCCCGTCGCGCGCCAGCCCGCTGTAGAGAGTCGTCATGTCCCACAGGCTGATCGACGCCCCGCCGAGCGCCACCGGCAGCCCCGGCAGCGCCGCGCCGCTCGGCAGCACCAGCCGGGATCCTGCCTTGCGCAGCGCCTCGGCGAAGCGCAGCGGCCCGACGCGGTCGAGCACCAGCACCGCCGGCACGTTCAGCGAGCGCTGCAACGCCTCCATCACCGTCAGGTCGCCGGTGAAGCTGCGGTCGAAATTGCGCGGCGCCCAGTCGCCGAAGCGGGTGGAGACGTCGGCGATCTGGGTCAGCGGGTGGATGATGCCGTCGTCGAAGCCCAGCCCATAGATGAAGGGCTTCAGCGCCGACCCCGGCGAGCGCACCGCCCGCACCATGTCGATCGGTCCCTGCCGGGTCTCGTCCAGCGCGTCGGGACTGCCGAGATAGGCCAGGACCGAACGGTCGCGGTTGTCCACCACCAGCACCGCCAGCCCGGCCTGCGGGTTCAGCGTCTCCGCCGCCCGGCGGGCCATCGCTTCGATGGCGTGCTGCAGCGTGCCGTCGATGGTGGTGGCGACCACCGGCCGGTGGGGATCGGCGTTGCGCAGCCGGTCGGCCAGATGCGGGGCCGAGGCCGGCAGGGACAGGCGGGCCGCGGGCACCGGCAGGGTCTTCGCCTCCGCCACCGCCTTGGGCGGCAGCGCGCCGGCTTCCGCCACCCGGTCCAGCACCTTGTCGCGCGCCGCCTGCGCCCGCGCCGGATAGCGGTCCGGCCGCAGGCGGGAGGGCGATTGCGGCAGCGAGACCAGCAGCGCCGCCTCCGCCGCGTCCAGCTCCACCGGCGCCTTGCCCAGCAGCATCAGCGAGGCGGCGCGGATCCCCTCGATGTTGCCGCCATAGGGGGCGAGCGTCAGGTACATGCCGAGGATGTCGCGCTTGCCGAAGCGCCATTCCAGCTGCGCCGCCCGCGCCGCCTCGATCAGCTTGGCGGTGAAGGTGCGCGGACGCGGCTCCAGCAGGCGGGCGACCTGCATGGTGATGGTGGAGGCGCCGGAGACCACCCGCCCCGCTCCCAGATTCTGTGCCGCCGCCCGCAGCACCGCCAGCGGATCGACGCCGGCATGGCTTTCGAACCGCCGGTCCTCATAGGCCAGCAGAAGCTCGACGAACAGCGGCGACACGTCGTCCACCGTCGCCGGCAGCCGCCACGCCCCCGCGCCGTTGGTGAAGATGCGCAAAGGCTGGCCCTTGCGGTCGGTGACGGTCACCGAAAGGTCGGCCAGCCGGTCCAGCGGCGGCGGGAACAGCCGGTCGAGCGCCAGCGCCGTCCCCATCAGGGCGGCGACGCCCGCCGCGGCAAGCGCCGACCGCCGCACCCAAAGCTTACGCACCCAAACCCGCGCCAATCGTCACTCCGCCGGATGGACCGTGATCCGCCCGGTGGTCTGGCGGGCGAAGAAGCGCGGCTTGTACATGTCCTCCACCGTGGCGCCCGGCAATTCATAGGTGCCGGGGGTGATGGCGCGGACGATGAAGGCCAGCTTGAAGGTCTGCTGATCCTCCGTCAGGTCCACCGCGGCGACATAGCGGTCGTCGCGCGCCTCGGTCGTGCGGGTGTAGCTGAGATCGCCCAGCCACTGCATCTCCTCCGGCGTGCCGCCGCCCAGCTTGGCGTTCTCGATCTCCCAGCCGGCGGGCAGCGCGTGGGTGACCATGCCCTGGTGGAACAGCTTGGTGTTGGCCTCGCCCTCCAGCACGACGACGAAGACGTCGTTCTGCTTGATGCCGTCGAGGTTCAGCACCTCGCCCTTGCGGGTGAAGAAGTTGCGCTTGATGCGCAGCCCCTCGCGCGCTGCCGGCTGCGGCGCCACCGGCACTCCGGACAGCGACACCGCCTGCCACACCGCCGCCTTGCCGGCATTGGCGACCGGAATGCCGGCCTTCAGCTGGGCCAGCGTCGGGGTCAGATCGACCCGCGTCCCGTCCTTCTTCGCTCCGCCCAGCGTCACCTCCACCTTGGCCGGCGCGCCGCGCAGCAGGGCGTCGGCGGCCAGGACCGACCACGCCTTTTCCTGCGTGTTGGTGCGGCCGGCGGCGGTGGCGGAGGCCGGAAGCCGGTCGATCAGCGCCGGGATGCGGGTACCGGCCATGTCGACCTCGGTCATCAGCGCCACCAGCGCCGCGGAGTCGCGGACCGTGGAGCCGTAATCGACATGCCACTCTTCGCGCGCCAGATGGGAGACCGCACTGTCGAAGGCGCTGGCCGCCCGCTCCTTGTCGCCCATGCGGGCGAGCGCGGCGCCGAGTTGGCCCTTGGCGAGCGGGGTCGGCAGCTTCTCCAACGCGGTGTCGTGCAGGTAGCGCGCCGGACCCGGCAGCGACACGCCGGCCAGCGCCAGCGTATGCAGGGCATAGGCGCGCACCGCCAGATCCCCCGGCTCGCTCGCGCTGGCGATGGCGCGCTGGCGCAGCCAGGTCAGCGCGTCGGTCAGCGGCTTGTCCGGCACCGCCTCGCCCTTCTGCTTGGCGCGGACCAGGAACTCGGTGGCATAGGCGGTCAGCCAGCCGTCGGCCTCGTCATGGGCGCCCCACAGGCCGAAGGCACCGTCGAAGCGCTGCTTGTCGAGCGTGCGGGAAATCGCCTGCTGGACGCGAGCCTCCAGTCCGTCGTCCGGCTTGCGGTCCTTGCCCAGCGCCAGTTCGACGTCGCGCACCACCAGCAGCGGCAGGGCACGGCTGACCGTCTGTTCCAGGCAGCCGAACGGATAGCGGTCGAGCGCCCGCAGGATGCCGCCGACATCGAAGGGCGGCGCGGTGGTGAAGCTGGCCGACCAGTTGGCCGTCCCCGGCAGAAAGGTCGCCAGTTCCGCCCCGTCGAAGCGGACGCTCTCGCCGGGGGCGATCTGGCGGGTGAGGAACTGCGTCTCCACCGCGCGGGCCGGGCGGACGGTGATGCCGTAGTCGTGGCTCAGCGCCAGATTCTCCGGCCCTTTCACCGCCACGGCGACATGGCCGATGCCGGCGGCGACGCCCTTCAGCGGCACCACCAGCGTCTTGCGCTCGCCCTTCGCCAGCGGGACGGAGAGGGTGCCGCCCTCCACCGCCACTGCGTCCTGCGCGGTCACCGCCACCTCGTAGGTGCCGGCCGCCGCTTCGACATTGTGCAGCGACAGGGTCACGCGGCTGTCGTCGCCGGGGGCGAGGAAGCGGGGCAGGATGGCGTCGGCCACCAGCGGATCGCGCACCGTCACCGGCCCGGCGGCGGAGCCGACCCGGCCGCGGCTGTAGGCCACCGCCATCAGGCGAAGCTCGCCGTTGAAGTCCGGCACGTCGAAGCCGATCCGGGCGGTGCCGTCGGCGCCGACCTTCACCGGCCCGTGGAACAGCGAGACCACGGTGAAGGGCACCACCGGCAGCCCGGCGCCGCTGGAATCGCCGCCCTGGCGCATGGCGCCATAGGGGCCGTCGAGCGGGTCGATCAGCCGGCCGTAATCGTCGCGGATGTCCAACCCCAGCCGGCGCTTGCCGAAATAATGCTTTTCCGGCTGCGGGCTGGCGAAGTCGGTCAGCCGCAGGATGCCCTCGTCCACAGCGGCCAGCGTGACATAGGTGTCCTCGATCTTCCCGCCATCGGCGGCGGCGACCTTCACCCCGACCTCCAGCCGGCTGCGCGGGCGCATCACCTGCGGCGCGTCGAGCGCGACGGTCATCGTGCGCACCGACGGATCGACACCGACCCAGGCGACGCCCATGGCGCGCACCGGCTGGCGCTCCCGCCCCTTGACCGGCGGGCGGTAGGCGGTGGCGGTGACGTAGGCGCCGGGGCCCCAGGCGGCATCGACCGGGATTTCCACCGTCGCCCCTTCGGCCGGGACCGACAGGGTGCGGACGTCGAAGATGCGGTCGGTCGCCACCGTCACCAGCAACTCGCCGGCAAAGGGCGGCGCGATGCGGATGCGGGCGGTCTCGCCCGGCTTGTAGGACTGCCTGTCGGTCGAGACCTCCAGCTTGTCCGGGATGTCGGCGGTGTCGTCGCCGCTCGCCCAGCCGGAATAGAAGCGGTAGGAGCTGGCGACACCGGCCGCCTTGTCCGTCACCTCCAGCCGGTAGCGGCCGAAGTCGCGCTTGCCCAGCGCAACCTGCGCCGGCTTGTCGGCGCCGACATCGACGGTGCCGGAGGCCAGCGGCACGTCGCGCACCGAGGCGTTGTAGCTGTAGCGGCCGTCGCGGCGGAACCAGACGAAGGAAACCCGTTCCTCCACCAGCTCCCATTTGACGCCGGGCTTGGCGATGGCGCTGCCGTCCGGCGCCACGGCGACGAGGTCGAAGGCGGCCTCCGCCCCCTCGCCGATGCGGCCGTCGGAAAAGCGCGGGCGCAGGCCCAGCGCATAGGTCTTCGGCCGCACCGGGACCGAGACCGACTTCTTCACCGGGCGCCCGCCCGGCTCCGACAGGGTGACGCGGATGTCGGCGCGCAGCGGCTTGCTGGTGTCCGGCACCTCCGGCAGCGTCACGGCGACGTGCGAGACGCCCTGCTCGTCGGTGGTCGGGAACTCCAGCGGGTCGAGCCGCTCGGTCGGGTTGTCCTGCACCCGGCCGAAACGATAGTCCTTGAAGGCGGGATAGGGCATCGGGTCGGGCTTCAGCGCCACCTCGGCGGTGCCGTCCAGCCCGGCGGCCGGCGGGCCGTAGAGGAAGCGGCCCTGCGCCGTCACCTCGAAGGGCTGGCCCGGCACCAGGATCGGCGCGCTGGCGGTCACATCGAGCGCCAGCTTGACCGGCACGAAATCCTCGACCTGGAAGGAGCCGCGGCCGATCGGCTCGCCCTTCGGGTCGCCATAGACCAGCACCTCCCAGCCACCGAGCGGCGCGGTGCGGGTCAGGCTCAGCGGCAGGAAGAATCCGCCGGCCTCCTGCCCCTTCAGGGCACCGCTGTAATACTCGGTGCCGCTGGGGCGCAGGACCTTCACCGTCAGCGGGAAATTGTCGACCGCCTCCGTCTTGTCGTCGCGCAGCAGGATCGACAGGTTGACCGTCTCGCCCTGGCGGTAGACGCCGCGGTCGGAATAGACGAAGGCATCCATCGGCCCCGGCGTCGGACGCCCGCCGACCCCGCGGTCGCTGAGGTCGAAGGCGGCGCCGGTCAGGTCCTGCATGGCGAAGTCGGTGCCGAGATAGGCCATCACCATCTCGGGCGCGTTGCCGCCGGTCTTCAGCAGGCCGGGCGCGAAGCGGGCGCGGCCGAACTCGTCGGTCTTCACCCGCGCCAGTTCGGTGTTGTTGCGTGCGACCAGCGCCACATCCACCCCCGGCAGCGGCTTGGCATTGCCGAAGGAGCGGGCGAACACGGTCAGCCCGTCGGCGCCGCGGAAGCTGGTCAGGCCGATGTCGGACAGCAGGACCCACTGGGTCGCCAGCGCGTCCCAGCGGTCGGCATCCTCCGTGTCATGCGGACGGGCGGTGACGACATAGAGGCCGGCCTTGGGATCGTCGCCCACCGCCTGGCGGAAGGGGATCGCGGCGGTGGTGTCGCGGTTGCGCTCGCCCTTCACGTCCAGCGTGCCGGTCCACACCAGTTCGCCATTCTCCTGGGCCAGCCGGTCGGCGGTATAGCCGGTCAGCTCGCTGAAGAGGCTGGCATCATATTTGTTGGAGACCAGCGCCCGGTCGGCGATGCGGTAGACCGAGACGTCGAGCCGGTCGGTGTTGACGCTGACCACCGGGATGCCGTCGGCACCCTTGCGCGGCAGGATGTAGGCGGACCCGCGGAAGGCCGCCATCGCCGGCCGGTCGGGCACGCGCACGCGCTGCGTCTCGTCCGCCTTCAACGCCACGCCGTCCTCGCCGGGCAGGCCCTGGCGCAGGGTGACGGTATAGCCGTTGCCATGGGTGACGCCGCGCAGGCACAGGCTGTTCTCGCGCGCCTCGATGGCAGTCTTGGTCGGCGGCTCCACCCGGACATAATCGTCGAAGCGCACGCCCTGCTTGCCGCTCAGCCGGTCGTTGAACTGGAAGCAGACGCGCGGGCTGCTGCCCTCGGCATTCACGGTGACGCCGGTCATCGCCAGCCCGGCCTTGCGGCGCATGGCGACGATGCGCTCCTCCAGTTTCGGCGCCTGGGTGTCGAGCGTCGCCACCTCCATCTTCGGCGCGATCTCCTGGATCGCCTTCAGCGCCTTCACCGCCTCGTCCGGCTTGCCGAACGCCTCGTCCATCAGCGTGGCGATGCGCCAGAGGATGGCGACGCGCTCCTCGTCCTTCGGGTTGAACTGCCCGGCCATGACGGCGCTTTGCAGCGCGCGGTCCTTGTTCGGCGGAGTGGCGGACATCCAGGCCGCGCTCAGCTCCAGCCAGACCGACGGCGAGCCGCCGCCCTGGGTGATGGTCTTCTCATAGGCCTGGATGGCGCCGGCCATGTCCTTGCGGTCGCGGGCGGCACGCGCCTGCTTCAGCAGGTCGGCGATCACCTGCGGCTTGGGCTGCGGCGGCGATTTCAGCAGAAGCCCGTTGGCATAGGCGGTGGCGTCCGACAGCGCCCCCGGCGGCGTGTAGTCGGCATGGACCGGACCGGCCGCAAAAACCATCACCACGAGGACCCAAAGCAGCGTCAGCAGCCGTGCCATCTTGTCGCCTTACAACCGGAAACCGAATCGAACCGGTTATAGCGCCGATAATCAGGCTGTTGCGATAGGCCGAACCGCCGATGCCACTTCTCGATAGGCAGCCAGATCCCCCTCTCCCCCCGGGGAGAGGGTCGGGGTGAGGGGGATGCATAGGGTGGAGTCGGTGGGGAACGGAGAGTGCGCGATCCTTGAAGTTCCTCGCCGCGCGTCCCCCTCACCCTCTCCCCGGGGGGCTATGGCATTCACACAATTCCAAGTATTGCTAAGCGTCTGGAACAAAAGGAGCTTTGCGTCGTCCCCGCGAAGGCGGGGATCCAGGAAACTCCGGAGATCAGCGGCGGATGTGGCTGGATTTCCGCCTTCGCGGGAATGACGGCCGACAAAATCGTTTTATTCCAATGTCTTACGTGACGCTGAGATGTGTGAATGTCATAGCCCCCGGGGGGGAGAGGGAATGTCGTCCACCGCCACGCGCACGAAGGCGCGCTCGGCAAGGCTGCGGTGGCGGTCGCGGTGGCGCAGCAGATGGAAGGGGCGGGACGGCAGGTCCAGACCCTCCAGCGCGACGATGCGGCCGGTGGCCAGATCGTCGGCCAGGATCAGGTCCGACAGCACGCTCGCCCCCACCCCGGCCAGCAGGGCCGCGCGGATGATGCAGCCGCCGGGCAATGTCATGGCGACATCCAGCCCGCCCGGATCCAGCCCAACCCCGCGCACCGCCGCCTCGAACAGCGCGCGGGTGCCGGAGCCGGGTTCGCGCAGGATCCAGCGCCCGGCCGCCAGCTCGTCCCGCCCCACCCGGCCAAGCCCGGCCCAGGGATGGCAGCCCCCCACCACCAGCCGCAGCCGGTCGCCCTCGACCGGCTCGCTGACCAGAGCCGAATCGGTCACCACCCCCTCGGCGATGCCCAGCTCGGCCCGGCCGTCGCGCACTGCCTCGGCCACCTGCTCGGTGTTGCCGATGGACAGGTCGACCCGGATGCCGGGATAGGCGGCGGCGAAGCGCAGCAGCCGCGGCGGCAGCCAGTGATTGCCGACCGTCTGGCTCGCCGCCAGCCGCAGCGCGCCGCGCGACAGGCCCGACAGCTCGGCCAGCATGGTCCCGGCCTCTTCCACCTTCGCCAGGATGGCGCGGGCCTGACCGTGGAGAAGCTGGCCGGCGGCGGTCAGTTCCACCCGCCGGCCGATGCGGTCGAACAGGCGCAGGCCATGCTCCGCCTCCAGCGCGGCGATGGCGGCGCTGACCGCCGGCTGCGACAGGTGCAGCACCTCGGCGGCACGGGTGAAATGCAGCATCTCCGCCACCGTGGCGAAGATGCGCAGCTGTTCCAGCGTCACGCGAACAGACCGGTGAAGGGCAGGAAATCGACCAGATCGCCGGGATTGACCGCGGTGGCCTCCGCCGGCATGTCGACCAGCCCGTCGGCCTCCACCATGGAGGTCAGCACGCCGGAGCTGTTGCTGGGGAACTTCACGGCGACCGGGCGCCCGTCGGCGCCGCGCTCCAGCCGGGCGCGCAGGAATTCGCGGCGGCCGGGCTTCTTGGTGAAGGTGAAGTCGGCGACCACCAGACTGCGCGGCGTGGCGATGCCGGTCGCGCCGGACAGGCGCAGCACCAGCGGCCGGCCGACCAGCAGGAAGGTCACCATCGCCGACACCGGGTTGCCGGGCAGCCCCAGGAAGGGCGTATCGCCGACGCGGCCCAATGCCAGCGGCTTGCCCGGCTTGATCGCCAGCGTCCACAAATCGATGGATCCCAGCGCGTTCACCGCCGCCTTGACATGGTCCTCCTCGCCCACCGAAACGCCGCCGCTGGTGACGATCAGGTCGCCACTGCCTGCCGCCTCGGCCAGGGCGGCGCGGGTGGCGTCCGACCGGTCGGGCAGGATGCCGAGGTCGCGCACCTCCACCCCCAGCGCATCGAGCTGGGCGGCCAGCGTGTAGCGGTTGGCGTCATAGATGGCATGGTCGGGCTTGGGCGTCCCCGGCTCCCGCAACTCGTCGCCGGTGGAGAACAGCACCACGCTCAGCCGCTTGCGCACGGTCAGGCTGGAGCGGCCGACCGCGGCGGCGAGCCCGACCTCCTGCGCGCGCAGGCGTTGGCCGGGATGCAGCACCACCGCGCCGGCGGTCATGTCCTCCCCCGCCGGACGCACGTTGGAGCCGCGTTTCAGCGCGCCCGGGACCAGCACGGCGTCGCCGTCGGTCCGACAATCCTCCTGCATCGCCACGGTGTCGACCCCGGCGGGGACCGGCGCGCCGGTGAAGATTCGCACCGCCGTTCCGGCCGCGACGGTCCCCTCGAACCGGGAGCCGGCCGGCACGCGCCCGACGACGTCCAGCCGCCGGAAGCCCTCCCCCGCCTCGGCGGCGTAGGCCCAGCCATCCATGGCGGAGACGTCGGCCGGCGGCACATTCACCGGCGCCACCACCTCCTCCGCCAGCACGCGGCCGAGCGCCTGGCGCAGCGCCACCTCCTCCGTCCCGGTCACCGCGCCATAGCCCTGCGCGACGCGCGCGACCGCCTCGTCCAGCGACAGGGGAATGGGGCCGTGTGCGGAGCAATCGTCCATGATCTCGGTGTCCTTAAAAAAGGTGTGGCGGCGCCCTTCCTATCGCCAACTGCAGCCCGCGACTTTGATCGGCGTCAAGGCTCTGTTTGGACATGGCGGCAATTCGGCCGATAATCGCCCTCTCCCGCCCCGGGAGAGGGAGGGGACCCACGCCGAAGGCGTGGGGTGGGTGAGGGATGGTCCGGACATGGATCCCATTATCCTTGGATCAACCCTCACCCTTCCCATGCTGCGCATGGGCCCCTTCCCTCTCCCGGGGCGGGAGAGGGAGTATGGTGCGGCGCCCCTGTTTGCGTTGCCGAACTCCTACGCCGTCTCGGCCCGCAGCCAGTCCAGATAGCCGGGATCGCCCCGCCCCAGCGCCAGTTCGACGACGCAAGGGCTGTCGTAGCTGTGCAGCTCGCGCACGCGGGCGGCCAGGCGGTCGAACAGGGAGGATCGCGTCTTGGCGATCAGCACCGCCTCGTCGGCCTGCTCCACCGCGCCGTTCCAGCGATAGACGGAGGTCATGCCGTCCAGCACGTTGGCGCAGGCGGCCAGCCGCTCCTCCACCAGAGCGCGGCCGATGCGCAGGGCCTCCTCCTTCGAACCGGCGGTGATGTAGGCGAAGACCAGATCGTCGTTATGGGTTTCCGCACTCGTTTCCGGCATGGGGAAAGCCACCTCCTTTTCGATGCACCTGTGCGACGCTTTCGCGTAGGATGCCCGCACTTTGCCACAGCCCCCATGGGGGCCGGCAATCCCCTGTCCGATCCCGTATCCGCAAGAGCAGCCCGTCCCATGGCCAAGTCCCGCCGTTCCTCGTCCCGCAGCGCCCCGTCCGACGTTCAGGGGGCATGGCTGCGCCGCGGGCTGGACCAGCCGGGCGGCAAGCTGCCGCTGTTCGACGAGCGCGGCCAGCGGGTGAAGAAGGCGACGGTGGAAGCCTGCCTGAAGGCCGGCTGGGCGGAGCGCTGGTTCGACAATCCGCTGAAGCCCGACTGGCTGGTCTGCCGCCTGACCGAAACCGGCCGCACGGCGCTGGACGGCCATGGCCGCGGCGACGCCGCCCCGGTCGGCGAGCCGCAGGACGACGCGCGGCAAGGCGCGCTGATTTAGAAGAGAAAAGCGGCGATCGGCCCGAAAGCGCCGCCTACTGTGCCGCCGCTTCCGCCAAGCCGTTCCCGCGCTTGATCCGCAACTGCCGGCTCACCTCCGCCTGGAGCTGGCGCGGGGTCACCGGCTTGTGCAGGACGGCGACGCCGTGGGCGGAGGCATCGGCCAGGGTATCGGCGCCGGTCTCGCCGGTCAGGATCAGGGCGGGAACCTCAGCCCCATAGCGTGCGCGCACGCGGCGGATCACCTCGGTGCCGACGCGCCCTTCGCGCAGGCGGTAATCGGCGATGACGATGTCGGGGACCCGCCCCAGCGACTCCAGCCGGTCCATCGCCCGGTCGGCGCTGTCCGCGGCGACGACGCGGAAACCCCATTCGGTCAGCACCGACTGCAAGCCCAGCAGCACCACCGCGTCGTCGTCGACCAGAACCGCCAGCCGCGGCCGGTCGATGGCCGGCGGCCGTTCCGGACCACCCGGCCGTCCGGCCAGGAAGCGGGCCGGGGCCAGCGGCACCAGGACGCGGAAGGCCGACCCCTGCCCGTGCACCGACCGGACCTCGACGGGATGGTCGAGCAATTGCGACAGCCGCCGGACGATGGCGAGCCCCAGCCCCAGCCCGCGCAGCCGGTCGCGCTCCGGATTGCTGACCTGATGGAACTCTTCGAAGATGCGGTCGAGATGTTCGGGCGGGATGCCGATGCCGGTGTCCTGCACCTCGATCGCCAGCCGGTCGCCGCCCGGCGCGGCGTCGATGCGGCAGCGGATGCGGATCGCGCCGGCCTCGGTGTAGCGCAGGGCGTTGTCGACGAGATTGCGCAGCAGCTGCATCAGCAGGCCGCGGTCGCTGCGCAGGACCGCCTCGCAGCTCTCCACCCGCCAGACCAGCCCCTTGGCGGTCGCCTGCTCGCCATAGGCGGCGTCGAGCGCATCGGTGATCTCGCTGATCTCGAAGGTGTCCAGCACCGGCGTCACCACGCCCGCTTCCAGCCGCGACACCTCCAGCAGCCCGTCGAGCAGGCCCTTCATGGTGTCGAGCCCCTGGTCGAGCCGGGACAGCAGATCGCGCCCGTTGTGGTCGCCGACATGGCGGGCGAGTGCGGCGGACAGGAAGAACAGGGCCTGGAGCGGCTGGCGGAGGTCGTGGCTGGCGGCGGCGAGGAACTTCGATTTCGCGAGATTTGCGCGCTCGGCTTCCTCCCGGGCGGCATCGCGCTCCGCTTCCAGCGACTGAAGGCGATGAATGAGACTCATGCTTCGTCCACGGCTCTCACGGAGGATGATGGGGTTCCCGAAGGCGCCCCGTTTCCATTTTCGAACAGAACCGGGGTTAATGTTAAACTGCATTAACCATAATCATGCTGCAGCGCGCAACCCCTCCCAGGCATATGCGCCGCATGGGCAGGGTACATGAAGAAAAGGTTAATGGTGGTTCATATGCGAAAGCCCCGGCATTCTTCCGGGGCTTTCCGCATTCGGGACTCGTTCGGCCGCCCTGCGCCAAACGCCATGGGCAAACCTTTCGATATCCGCGCCTTCCGATTTTCGGGCCAGCTGGCGCCGCGTCCTCAGAACCCCCGGCGAACCGCCATGTGGATTTCGCCGCGGGTCAGTCCGATGTCGGACAGTTCGGCATCGGACATATGGTGCAGCTCATCTTCCGCACGGTGAAGTTCAATCCGTTCGCGGACCCAATGAACGACACGTTGAAAGAGGGTGCTTTCCTTTGTTCCGGCGGCAAACAATTCACCGGACGAAGACTGCATCGAAGAGTAGGCCATGTTGATCTCCTGCGCTTGGCACCGATTACATGAGCCTATTTTGCCTTTTGCACCTGCGAAATCAATGGCCGACCCTCTGCGGCCCGGCGTCGGCAGACCTGCGCGAATTCGATAGAACATTCGTGGGCAAATCAACGCGGGCATAAAAAAACGCGCGGGGGTCTCCCCCCGCGCGTCTTTCGGAACAACGGCTTAAGCGCCGATCCGCTTACTTCACGCTGACTTTGCGCGACAGGTTGTGGTGCGCCTCGATGTAGCGGACCGTGCCCGACTTGGAGCGCATGATGACCGAGTGGGTGTAGGCGCCGCCCGGGAAGCGGCGGACACCCTTCAGCATGGCGCCGTCGGTGACGCCGGTGGCGGCGAACATGACGTTGCCGCGCGCCAGCTCATGCAGGCTGTACTTCTTGTCGAGGTCGGTGACGCCCCACTTGGCGGCGCGGGCCTTCTCGTCGTCGTTGCGGAACAGCAGACGGCCCTGGAACTGACCGCCGATGCAGCGCAGGGCCGCGGCAGCCAGCACCCCTTCCGGCGCACCGCCGGAGCCGACATACATGTCGACGCCGGTGCCGGCCTGGCTGGTGGCGATGACGCCCGACACGTCGCCGTCGTTGATCAGCATGATGCGGGCGCCGGCTTCACGGACGCGGGCGATCAGCTCGGCATGGCGCGGACGGTTCAGGATGCAGACCAGCAGCTCCTGCACCTCGGTGCCCTTGGCGGCGGCCAGCGCCTTCAGGTTGTTGGCCGGCGTCTCGTCCAGATCGACGATGTTGTCCGGCAGGCCGGCGCCGACGGCGATCTTGTCCATGTAGACGTCGGGGGCGTTCAGGAAGCCGCCCTCCTCCGCCATGGCGATCACGGCCAGCGAGTTCGGGCCGCCGGTGGCGCAGATGGTGGTGCCTTCCAGCGGGTCGAGCGCAATGTCGACCTTCGGGCCAGAGCCGATGCCGGCACCGACCTTCTCGCCGATGTAGAGCATCGGGGCTTCGTCGCGCTCACCCTCGCCGATCACCACGGTGCCGTCGATGTAGAGCGTGTTGAGAGCCTGGCGCATGGCGTCGACCGCGGCCTGGTCGGCCAGCTTCTCGTCGCCGCGGCCCATCAGCAGCGAGGCCGACAGCGCGGCGGCCTCGGTCACGCGGACGGCCTCCAGCGCGAGGTTGCGGTCCATATGGGACAGATCGACATGCGTAGACGGCGTAGACATCGTGTGCTCCCCCCGACTCTTCGGTCGTATCAGGCTGATATTGGTTATTGTGGGAAACGGGGCAGGTCAGGACTGTCCTGTTCGGGAAAGGGCTTAGAACTGCCTATCAGAACTGTTCAATCCGGATCATCCGCGGCGGCTCCAGCACGTTGTCGCTGGCCGCGATGGTCGCAAGCGCGCGCTGCATGGCCGCCTCGTCGGTGTCATGGGTGGTGAGGACCACCGGAACGCCTTCGTCCGGCGAACGGCCACGCTGCAGGAACTGCTCCATGGAGACGTTCTGGTCGCGCATCGCCGCTGCGATATCCGCTATCACACCGGGGCGGTCCACGACCATCAGGCGGACGTAGTACGACCCGCGGCGCGATTCCATCGGCGACGGGGTTGCCGCGCCCAGCCGATCGGCCGGAACGCCGAAGGTGGGCGTAGACCGCCCGCGGGCGATGTCGATCAGATCGGCCACCACCGCCGACGCGGTCGGGCCGGCACCGGCGCCGCGGCCGACGAACAGCACGCGGTCAGCGAAATCGGCCTGCGCCACCACGGCGTTGAACACGCCGTCGACCGACGCGATGGGCGCGTTCTTCGGCACCATGCAGGGATGCACGCGCTGCTCGACGCCCTTGTCGGTGCGCCGGGCGATGCCCAGCAGCTTGATGCGGAAACCCAGCTGGTCGGCATAGTCGAAATCGACCGCCGAGACCTGCCGGATGCCCTCGATGTAGACGGCGGAGAAATCGACCGGCGTGCCGAAGGCGACGGAGGCCAGGATCGCCAGCTTGTGCGCGGCATCGACGCCGTCGATGTCGAAGCTGGGATCGGCCTCGGCATAACCCAGAGCCTGGGCATCGGCCAGCACATCGGCGAAGTCGCGGCCGGTGGTCCGCATCTCCGTCAGGATGTAGTTGCAGGTGCCGTTCAGGATGCCGTGGATTTCCGACACGGAATTGGCGGCCAGACCTTCGCGCAGCCCCTTGATGATCGGGATGCCGCCGGCCACCGCCGCCTCGAAGGCGACGGTCAGGCCGCGCGATTCGGCCTTTTGCGCGATCTCGGTGCCATGGACGGCCAGCAACGCCTTGTTGGCGGTGACCACATGCTTGCCGGTCTCCAGCGCCGTGGCGACGGTGTCGCGCGCCGGGCCTTCCGACCCGCCGATCAACTCCACCACCAGATCGGCGCCGGATTGGGCGGCCATGGCGACGGGATCGTCGAACCACTGCACGCGCGACAGGTCGACACCGCGGTCCTTGCCCTTGGAGCGCGCGCTGACCGCGACCACCTCGATCCGGCGGCCGCAGCGCTGTTCGATCAGCGAGGCTTGGGCGTCCAGCAGCTTCAGGACACCGGCGCCGACCGTACCAAGGCCGGCGACGGCGATTTTCAGGGGGGCTTGCTGGGCGTTCGGCATCAGGCTTTCGCTTTCTCGGATTCCAGAAGGGCGGCGCGGGCCACCGGGTCCTTGCTCGCCGCAACGCCGCCGGCGTTGGAACGGAAGAACTCCTTGATGTTGCGGGTCGCCTGACGGATGCGGTGGACGTTCTCCACCATCGCCAGACGGACATGGCCGTCGCCGTATTCACCGAAGCCGATGCCGGGCGCCACCGCGACCTCCGCCTGCTGCAGCAGCAGCTTGGAGAATTCCAGCGAGCCGAGATGGGCGAACTGCGGCGGGATCGGCGCCCAGGCGAACATCGACGCCTTCGGGCTCGGGACTTCCCAGCCGGCGGCGGCCAGCCCCTCGATCATCACGTCGCGGCGCTGCTTGTACATGTCGCGCACCTGCTGCACGCAGTCCTGCGGACCGTTCAGCGCGGCGGCGGCGGCGACCTGGATCGGCGTGAAGGCGCCGTAGTCCAGATAGGACTTGATGCGGGCCAGCGCGGTGATCAGCGTCTTGTTGCCGGTGGCGAAGCCGATGCGCCAGCCGGCCATCGAATAGGTCTTCGACATCGAGGTGAACTCGACCGCGATCTCGCGCGCTTCCGGGATCTCGAGGATTGACGGCGGCGGGTCGTTGTCGAAGAAGATCTCGGCATAGGCCAGATCGGACAGGATGTAGATGCCGTGCTTGCGGCAGAACTCGACGATCGGGCGGTAGAAATCCAGCCCGACCACCTCGGCCGTCGGGTTCGACGGATAGTTCAGCACCAGCGCCAGCGGCTTCGGCACGCTGTGGCGCACGGCGCGCTCCAGCATGATCATGAAGCTGTCGATGTCGGTCGACGCCCCGTTCTCCATGCCCACCGGCAGGTGACGCACCGAGGCGCCGGCCAGGATGAAGCCGAAGGGGTGGATCGGATAGCTGGGGTTCGGCACCAGGATGATGTCGCCCGGGCTGGTGATCGCCTGGGCGAGGTTCGCCAGACCTTCCTTCGAACCGATGGTGACGATGCACTCCGTCTCCGGATCGACATCGACGTTGAAGCGGCGCTTGTAATAGGCGGCATGGGCCTTGCGCAGGCCGGGGATGCCGCGGGAGTTCGAGTAGCGGTGCGTCTTCGGATCGCGCACGGCCTCGACCAGCTTGTCGACGATGTGCTGCGGGGTCGCCTGGTCGGGATTGCCCATGCCGAGGTCGATGATGTCGGCGCCATTGGCCCTAGCTCGCGCCTTCATCGCGTTCACTTCGGCGAAGACGTAGGGCGGCAGGCGCTTGATGCGATGGAATTCGTTGTTCGACATGGACGCTCCGGAAGACCGCTCCGGTCACGCCACGAACCCAAGAGACCTGCGGACCGGGACTGACGTTCTACCGCCGCGACGCGACGGAAGCGAGGCAAATTTCGCGTCACGCGCCGTCGCAACCCTGCTTTGCCCCCCGGACCCGCGGCGATCGGCCGTCGGCTGCGTTTCTTGAATGACCAATCAATTCCCTCAACCATGTCATGGTTATACCTAACTGTGTCTTAACTCATTAGCTTGCATTCCTTCCCATGCCGGAGCCACCCGCCGGGCTCCGATGGTTCCGTTTGCTGGAGAGTTGAGATGGTATCGCTGCTGAAGGCCGCCGACGGCCTGCTCGGGAACATGCGCTTCGCAAGGAAGATGGCGCTTGCCCTGTCGGTCCCGATGGCGGGCGTGGTCGTGCTGTCGTCCCTGCTGGTGTGGGAGCAGGTCGACGCCAGCCGCCGGGCCGCCGACCTCGCGTCCGTCACCCGCCTGTCGGTCGGCATGACCAGCCTTGTGCACGAACTGCAGAAGGAGCGCGGTTCCTCCTCCATCTACATCAGCGGCAAGCGGGACGAAGACCGCCGGCGCATGGACGGCGTACGCGCCGCCGCCGATGCGAAGCTGGCCGACCTGACCCGGCAGTTCGCCGATGTTCGCATCCGCGATCCCCATGTCGCCGCGGCGATTGCCGGCGCCCGCGACGCACTGTCGCAGCTGTCGCGGCTGCGGTCCGGGGTGGACAGCACGGCCCAATCCTCCATGGAGGTGGTCGCGAGCTACAGCGCGATGATCCGCAAGCTGCTGGATGCCACCGGGCAGGCGCGCTCGCTGTCCGACGACAGCGACCAGTTGCGCGCCGCCGACGCCATGGTCGCCCTGTCGGAAGCGAAGGAGCGGCTGGGCCAGCAGCGCGCCGTCGGCGGCGGCGCCTTCCGCAAGGACCGCTTTCCCGCCGATGCGCATGAGCGCTTCATCGAGCTGTCCGGCGAGTACAAGGCGCTGATGACCGGCCTGAAGGCGAAGCTGACCGCCGAAGAGGCGGGTTTCTACGACCGGACGGTCGCCGGCCCGGCCATCGCCGAGGTGGAGCGGATGCGGCGCATCGGCATCGCTTCGGCCTATGGCGGTGCCGACAACCAGGGGGTCGATGCCGGCAAGTGGTTCGACACCATCACCGTCACCATCGACATGCTGCGCAGCGTCGAGACCCATGTGGCGGACGACCTGATCGCGCTCGCCAACCGCGACGCGCAGGATGCGATGACGCGGCTGACCGGCGTGGCCGCCGGCCTTGCCACCCTTCTGGTGGTGATGACGCTCATCGCCTATCTGGTTGCCCGCAACATCACCCGGCCCATCGCCCGGCTGAACGGCGACATGGGGCGCCTGGAGGCCGGCGAACGCGACCTGTCCATCCATGGCGCCGGGCGTGCCGACGAGCTGGGCGCCATGGCCCGCAGCCTGGACCATTTCCGCCTCAGCCTTGCCGAGGCCGACCGGCTCGCCGCCGAACAGCGGCAGCACCAGGAGGACCGCCTGCGCGAGGCCGAGCGGCTGGAACGGCTGGTGGCGGAATTCGACCGTCACATCGAGACGGTTGCCGAACAGCTGGCGGGCGCCGCCAGCGGCCTGCGCGGCAATGCCGAACAGATGAGCGGCATCGCGTCGCAAACCGAAAACCATGTGCTGTCGGTCGCCCGCGCGTCCGAAGGCGCGTCCGAGAATGTCCAGGCCGTGGCCGCGGCGACGGAGGAACTGACCGCGTCCATCTCGGAGATCGGCCGGCAGATGACGGGGTCGACCGAGATGGCGGAACGGGCGGTCAACGACGTCCGCCGCACCGCCGGCATCATCGCCGACCTGAACGGCGCCGCCCAGCAGGTGGGCGAGATCGTGCGGATGATCACCGACATCGCCAGCCAGACCAATCTGCTGGCCCTCAACGCCACCATCGAGGCCGCCCGCGCGGGCGAGGCCGGCAAGGGATTCGCCGTGGTGGCGCAGGAGGTGAAACAGCTCGCCAGCCAGACCGCCAAGGCGACGGAGGACATCACCGCCAAGGTCGCGGAAATCCAGTCGGCGACCGACCACACCGTCCAGGCCATCGGCGACATCGGCACCGTCGTCACCCACATCGAGGAGAACATCTCCGCCGTCGCCGCCGCCGTGGAGGAGCAGAACGCCGCCACCGCGGAGATCGGCCGCAATGTCCGTCAGGCCGCCGACGGCACCGACCAGGTCTCCCACAACGCGTCGCTGGTCGGCACCGAAGCCGGTCGCGCCGGCGCCATGGCGAAGGAGGTTCTCACCATGGCCGATGCGCTGAAGCGGAGCACCGACAGCCTGCGCGGCGACGTGGCCGACTTCATCGGGAAGATCCGGGCGGCGTGACGGGGGTGGGGAGGTGTCGACTTCCGGATGCCCCCTCCCCGACCCTCCCCCGCTAATGCGGGAGAGGGTGCCTAATGCGAAACGGCGGCAGTTCCCTCTCCCGCATTAGCGGGGGAGGGCTAGGGAGGGGGCAATCATTGCAAGGTCCACTCACGAATGCCCCCCTCACCGCACCCCGGTCGCCTTCGCGTATTTCCGTTTCGCCACCTCCAGCGACGCCAGCAGTTGCTGCCCGGTCGCCCCGCCGTCGCCGCTGACGCGGCCGGTCATCACCGCCTTGATCGCGTCGACATGGGCCTTGAACAGCAGATGCTCGTTGGCGGTGACCGTGGTCAGGCCGCTGCGGGTGGCCTCGTAGAGCGACTTGGCGATGTGGGTGATCAGGGGATAGCCGAAGATGCCGCCCTGCCCGCGCATCTCGTGGGCGGAGCGGTTGACCTGGGCCAGCAGGGCGGGCACCGACTCCGGCTCGCGCGGCAGGCGGTCGACGCGGCGGCCCATCTCCTCCACCTCCGCACCGATCCACACGGCATAGTCGCCGGCGCGGTTCAGGATTTCCTCCTCCGCGGCGGCGAGCACCTCCGGCGGCAGGGTCGGCACCGGATCGCGCGGGGCGAGGCCGACCTTGGCGCCCAGCCGGTTGGGCAGGTCGAAATATATGACGGGGAAGCGGTCGATGCCGCGCGCCTTCGACGCGCTGTGCACCACCAGGATTTCCGACGGCGCGGTCGTCCGGCAGTCCATGGCGACCGGCTTGTCGGCGCGGCGGCGGTCGGGACCGAAATAGCCCTTGGCCAGCACGAAGCGGCGCGGCCGGGCGATGGCGAACAGCAGCCGGCTGGCGATGGTCTGGGCGGAAAACGGCTTGGCGATGAAGTCGGTGGCGCCGAGATCGCGCGCCTGCTCCACATACTGGCGGTCGGCGGCACCCGACAGCATCAGCACCGGCAGGAACTTGTCCGGGCTCTTCGGGCTGTAGCGGATCCAGCGCAGCAGCATCAGCCCGTTCACCTCGGGCATCACCAGATCGGACAGGATCAGGTCGACCGGGGCGGTGCCCGGCGGCAGGGCCGCGCGGCGCTCCTCCAGCCAGCGGATGGCGTCGGCGCCGCTCGCCACCCCCTCGACCCGGCCGATGCCGATGGCGCGCAGGGTGGCGGTCAGGACCGAGCGGATGAAGCCGCTGTCCTCCACCACCAGGACCGAAAGAAGATCGAGCTTCGGCTGGGTCATCGCCCTCTGCTTCGGCAACCGGGCCATTTTGCCGCATTCAAATTCCACTTCTGGCACAACCGCGCCCGATTGGCGAGCGGCAAGCGGAACGGAAGACAAACCGGCCGGCCGCGGTTACCCTCCCCCCGCCGGAAGGCCCAACAATCAATCAGGAGAGGAACCGCCCGATGCCGCAACCCGATCATGTCATGGCCTTGCCCCTGCCGGAGAAGCCGGACCTCGATCCCGACATGCAGGCGCTGTTCGACAAGTGCGATGAGAAGCTGGGCTTCGTGCCCAACGTGCTCCAGGCCTACAGCCTGCGGCCGAAGAAGCTGCGCAACTTCGCCATGCTCTACAACGAGCTGATGCTGGGCGAGAGTGGTCTCAGCAAGCTGGAGCGCGAGATGATCGCGGTCGTCGTCTCCTCCGCCAACCATTGCTACTACTGCCTCGTCGCCCATGGGCAGGCGGTGCGCAAGCTGTCCGGCGATCCGGAACTGGGCGAGATGCTGGTCGCCAACTACCGCGTCGCCCCGCTGGACCCGCGCCAGCGCGCCATGCTCGATTTCGCCTGGAAGCTGACCGAGAACCCGATGGCGGTGGGCGAGGCCGACCGCGAGGCGTTGCGCGCCGTCGGATTCAGCGCGGAGGACATCTTCGACATTGCCGACACGGCCGCCTTCTACAACATGTCCAACCGTCTGGCGACCGCGGTGGACATGATCCCGAACCGCGAGTACCACAGCCAGGATCGTTAGGGGCAGGATCGTTAGGGGCAGGATCGTTGAGGTCTTTCATCGCCTTCGTCGAGGCCACACAGGGTAGGAATCATGGCGATCGTCCGTTTCTTCGTCCGTCTGTTCGCGCTCGTCGGCCTGCTTCTGGTGGCCGGCGCGGTGACGGTGGCGGTGCTGGTGGTGCGACATGAACCTACCCTGCCCGATGCGGTGGTGCTGGACCTCGACCTGACCAAGCCGCTGGCGGAGAGCGACAGCAGCCGGATCGGCAGCCTGTTCGAACACCAGACCACCCTGCGCGAGGTGCTGGACGCGCTGGACGGCGGACGGCGCGACCCGCGGGTGAAGGGCGTGCTGGCCCGCTTCGGCGACGACAGCATCGGCTTCGCCCAGACCCAGGAGCTGCGGACCGCCATCGAGCGGTTCCGCGCGTCGGGCCGTTTCGCCGTCGCCTTCGCCGAGGAATATGGCGGGGCCGGGGCCGGCAACCGCTCCTACCTGCTGGCCAGCGCCTTCGACGAGGTCTGGCTGCAGCCGATGGGCACGCTCGGCATCACCGGCCTGTCGGCGGAGCTGCCCTTCGCGCGCGGCGCTCTCGACCAGCTGGGCGTGCAGCCGAACTTCGCCCAGCGCGAGCAATACAAGAGCTTCGCCGAGACCTTCACCAAATCCGGCATGACCCCGGCCAACCGCGAGATGATGGAGGCGCTGGTCACCGATCTCGGCAACCAGCTGGTCGACGGCATCGCCAAGAGCCGGCGCTTGGCCCCCGCGATGGTCAGGGCCGCCATCGACAAGGCGCCGCTGCTGAGCAAGGAGGCGCTGGACCAGAAGTTCGTCGACCGGCTCGGCTATGCCGACGAGGCGCGCGACGAGGCGCTGAAACGCGCCGGCGCCGGGGCGGAGGCGATGGAGCCGGCTGATTACCTGTCGGTCGCCGGCAACCCGAACGGCAAGGGGCCGACCATCGCCCTGATCCATGCCGTCGGCACCATCACCGGCGGCGAGAGCGGCAAGCCGGCGCTGGGCGGCACCTCCGCCGGGTCGGAGACCATCGTCGACGCCATCGAGGAGGCGGCCGACGATCCCGACGTGCGCGCCATCCTGTTCCGCATCGACAGCGGCGGCGGCGCCGTCTCGGCGTCCGAAGCGATCCGCCGGGCGCTGGTCAGGGCGCGGCAGAGCGGCAAGCCGGTGGTCGCCAGCATGGGCGACACCGCGGCGTCGGGCGGCTACTGGATCGCGCTCGCCGCCGACCGCATCGTCGCCTCCCCCGCCACCATCACCGGGTCGATCGGCGTCGTCGCCGGCAAATTCGCCATCGGCGGCCTGTCCGACAAGCTGGGCATCCAGTGGGACCGGGTGCAGGGTGGGCGCAACGCCGGCATGTGGTCGCCGCTGCGCCCCTTCGACGACAGCGAATCCGAACGGCTGAACGCCATCATCGACGACACCTACGCCAACTTCCTGCAGCGGGTGGCCGAGGCACGGCACATGACGCCCGAACAGGCGCGCGGCGTCGCCAAGGGCCGCGTCTGGACCGGCGCCCAGGCCCGCGAACTCGGCCTCGTCGACGATCTCGGCGGGCAGGAGCAGGCGCTGACCCTGGCCCGCACCGCCGCCGGCCTGTCGCCCGACGCCCCGGTGACGCTGGCCCCCTACCCGCCGCCGAAATCGATGACGGACCAGCTGCTGGATCTGGTGGCCGGCAAGGGCGAACTCGTCGGCGCGCTGGCCGCGGTGGCGGAACTGCGCCCGCTGCTGGCCCACCTGCGCCCCCTGCTCTCCGCCACCCAGGCAGACGGCGTGCAGGCCCGCATGCCGGCGATGACGCTGGAGCGTTGAGCCGTTTGCATGGACCAGATCCCCTCTCCCCCCCGGGGAGAGGGTTAGGGTGAGGGGGTCGCGCGGCGGCCCTCCGACAAGAATCCACACTGTGCATCCCCCTCACCCCGACCCTCTCCCCGGGGGGAGAGGGAGATGCTTCCGCTCAAAGACATCAACGTCCGAGACGATCGACCATGACAGAGACCGCCGCCAGCCCGTCGCAAGCCGCCGACGACCATCCCGTCTTCACCCACCAGGAAATCCTGCGTGTGTTCAGCGGGGTGGCGCTGGCGATGCTGATGGCGGCGATGGACCAGACCATCGTCGCCACTGCGTTGCCGACGATGGCCAGCCAGTTCGGTGGGCTGGAGATGCTGCCCTGGGTGGTCACCGCCTATCTGCTGACCTCCACCACCACGACGCCGATCTACGGCAAGCTGTCGGACCTCTACGGCCGCAAGCGGGTGCTGCAGACGGCGATCCTGCTGTTCCTGGTCGGATCGGTTCTGTGCGCGGCGGCGCAGAGCATGACCCAGCTGATCCTGTTCCGGGGCTTGCAGGGGCTGGGCGGCGGCGGGCTGATGTCGCTGGCCTTCACCATCATCGGCGACGTGGTCGCCCCGCGCGAACGCGGGCGCTACCAGGGCATTATCGGCGGCGTCTTCGCGCTGGCCAGCGTCGCCGGACCGCTGCTGGGCGGCATCTTCACCGAGACCATCGGCTGGCACTGGATCTTCCTCATCAACCTGCCGCTGGGCGTCGCGGCGTTCGCCATGACGCGCAGCACCCTGTCGCGACTGCCCGCCGGCCGGGCGAAGCCGCGCATCGATCTGGCCGGGGCGGCGCTGCTGACCGGTGCGGTGACCAGCCTGCTGATCGTCGCCACCCGCGGCGAAGCCATGGGCTGGGGCAGCCCGGCGGCGCTCGGCCTGCTGGCGGCCGGCCTCGTCATGCTGGTGGTCTTCCTGTGGCACGAACGCCGGATCGAGGAGCCGATCCTGCCGCTGCACCTGTTCCGCCGCCCGGTGGTGGCGGTGGCGACGCCGGTGGTCGCCGTTTCGGCGATGGTGCTGTTCGCCGGTATCGTCTATTTGCCGCTGCACCTCCAGCTGGTGCAGGGGACCAGCGCCACCGTGTCGGGGCTGCTGCTTCTGCCGCTGGTGCTGGGCATGACCTTCGGGTCGGTCGGCGGCGGACGGCTGATCGCGAAGACCGGCCGCTACAAGGTCTTCCCGCTGGCCGGGCTGGCGCTGTCGGGCGTGATGTACGCGCTGCTGGGCACCCTGCCGGAACTGGCCGCGGACGGCCTGTGGTCGACGCTGATCCTGGTGCCGCTGGGCATGGGTCTGGGGCTGGTCATGCCGGTGATGACGGTCGCCGTGCAGAATGCGGTGGAGCAGCGCGACCTCGGCGCCGCCACCGCGTCGGTCGGCTTCTTCCGCTCACTCGGCGGGTCGGTCGGCGTCGCGGTGTTCGGCGCCGTCTTCAACGCCGTGGTGTCGGACCGGCTGGAGGGCGCCGGCCTGTCCGGCCGCGCCGTGCTGGACCATGGCGCCTCCGCCCTGGCCACCCTGCCCCCGGCCGCCCGCGCCGGCGTGGTGGCGACGCTGGAGCACGGTTTCGCCACCCTGTTCCTGCTTGCCGCGGCGCTGGCGGTCGTCTCCTTCGCGATGACGCTGTTCCTGAAGGAACTGCCGCTGCGCTCCGCCAATCCGGGCCGTTCCAAAGCCGCCCCGGCGGCGAAGGGATGACCGGTCGGGAGTGACCGCGTCAGGACTTGTCGCTGGGGAAATGCCGCTCCTCCCCCAGCCTGTCCTCGATGTAGAGCAGGTTGACCAGGACCAGCACGACCACGGCGATCGGCGTCGCCAGGAACATGCCCATGATGCCGAACAGCACGCCGCCGGCGGCGATGGCGCCGATGGTGACCACCGGCGGCAGGTCGACCACCCGCTTCTGCAACAGCGGCGTGATCAGGTTTCCCTCCACCTGTTGGATGACGAGGTAAAGCCCGGCGACCCACAGCGCGTCCTGCGGCGACTGGGCGAAGCCGATCAGCAGGGCCGGCACCGCCGCCAGGAAGGGGCCGACCAGCGGAATGAACTCCAAGAGCCCGGCCACCATGCCCAGCGCCAGCGCCGACGGGATGCCGAGAAGCCAGAGCCCCACCCCGATCATCGTCCCCACCGCCGCCATCGCCACCAGCTGCCCGATCAGCCACTTCCACAGGCTGTCGCCGGCCACCTCCATCACCTCGCAGGCCCGCTTCTGCCCTCGCGGCGGCACCAGCAGGACCACGCCGCGCTGATAAACCCCCGGCGACGCCGCCAGATAGAGTGCGGCGAACATGACCACCACCGCATCGCCGACGACATAGACAAGGCCGGAGGCGAAGCTGCTCAGCTGGTTCATCCAGGGCCACTCCTTGCCACGCTCCATGATGCGCTGGCGCCAGCCGTCGGGCAGCATGTCCATGGCCTTGGTCACCTGCTCCTGCAACTGGCCGAGCTGTGCCGCCGTCGAGGTGCCCATCAGCCAGACGCCCCCACCGACCAGAAGCACCAGCAACAGCAGCACGATGGCAAGCGCCAGACCATGGCCCAGCCCCGTCCACCGCCGCACATAGCCGGTCAGCCGCTGCAGCAGGATGGCGAACAGCACGCCGGTGAAGATCAGCAGCAGCGTGCCCGACACCTTCCACAGGAAGATCCCCAGCGCCACCACCCCGGCGACGATCAGGACCTTCCAGGTGAAGACGGCCAGCTCCCCGCGCCCGGCGCGCGCCGGTGGCTCGTCCTGCGTCGCCCCGCCGCCCGGCCTGGGGACATGGTGAGCGGTGGGCCTGCTGGGTATCGCCATCTTTCGAATCTCCCGCACTTGGCGCCGCCGGACGGACGGCCCACGGGGAGAACGCGCCAATCCTGCCGACGTTGCGGAAAGTCAGCAGGCTAGGTCGTCGGCGATAGTCCGAAAATGGGTATGGAAGGTGCCGCAGGCGGCCCCATATCAAATGTGACGCCAAGGAGTCATTCTCGCTGATGTCACTTGAAGAGCCCGCCACCCGGCGGGCTTTTTTTTGACCGCCTTTACCGCCGCGCTTCCGGCGGGAATATCAGGGTGACCTTCAGCCCCGGCTCGTTGTCGCTCAACTCCAGCCGGGCGCCGTGGAGCGTCGCCACCGCATCCACCAGACTGAGCCCCAGCCCGTTGCCGGGCGAGGCGCGGGCAGTGTCCAGCCGGACGAAGCGCTGCAGGACCTTGTCGCGCATCTCCGCCGGGATGCCGGGGCCGCTGTCGGCGACCTCGACGCTGGCGGCGCGGCCGGGGGCCGGGCCATCGAGCACCAGCGTGATCGTGCCGCCCTCCGGCGTGTATTTGATGGCGTTGTCCAGCAGATTCGACACCGCCTGCGCCAGAAGCTGGCCGTTGCCGCGGACGGTCGGCTTGCCGCGGACGACCACCGACAGGCGCTGCCCGCGCTCATCCGCCACCGGCTCGTAGAGGTCGGCGGCCAGTTCCACCACTTCGGCCAGATCGACCGGAACGAAGTCCTGGCGCTTGGCCCCCGATTCCGCCTCGGCGATCGACAGCAGGGCGGTGAAAGTGGCGAGCAGCCGGTCGGCCTCGACGATGGTGTCCTGCAGGACGCCGCGATAGACCTCCGGGTCCTCCGTCTCGTGCAGCAGCGCCAGTTCGATGCGGGAGCGCAGGCGGGTCAACGGCGTGCGCAGGTCGTGGGCGACGCTGTCGGTCACCTGCCGCATGCCGGTCATCAGCCGTTCGATGCGGTCCAGCATGGCGTTGAGGTTGCCGGCCAGCCGGTCCATCTCGTCGCCGCCGCCGAATCGCGGCACGCGGTCGCTCAGGTCGCCGCTCATGATCTGGCGGGTGGTGCGGTTGATCGCCTCGATCCGCCGCATGGCACCGCGGCTCATCAGCAGGCCGCCCCCAAGCCCCAGCAGGGCGGTGGACCCCAGGATCCAGCCCAGCGAGCGGAACATGCGGGTGCGCAGCTGGTCGATCTCGCTCATATCGCGGCCGACCAGCAGGCGGAACTGCCCCGGCAGCGTGAAGGTTACGGCCTGCGCCGTCGACGGGCGGTCGGTGACCCCGCCGTAATCGGCGACCTTGAAATGGGTCCAGCCGCTGGCGTTGGGCACCGCCGCCGGCCAGCCCGACAGGTTGCCGGCCAGGATCGTCCCGGCCGGCGTGGTCAGCAGATAGATGGAGTTGTTGTTGGCGACCGCGCTGCGCGTCCGCACCACGTCGATGAGGCCGGACAGTCCGTAATTGCGGTAATGGTCCTGCAGGCCGGCGACCTCCAGCGCAATGGTCTCGCCGATCTCCTGTTCGAGGAAACCCGCCGTGGTGCGGTAAACGACACCGAGGATCAGCCCGACCGACAGGACGAACATCGCCAGATAGAGCAGCGCCAGCCGGAACGCCGTGGCCCGCACCAGCCGAAAGCCCGCGGCGACGAAGCCGTGCAGGCCGGCGGCCGCGCCGTCATGCTTCATGGAGGTGCACCGGGACTCACGCCTCCGCCGCGCGCAGGCTGTAGCCGGCGCCGCGCACGGTGTGGATCAGGGGGGTGGGAAAGTCCTTGTCGATCTTCTGGCGCAGGCGGGCGATGTGCACGTCGATCACGTTGGTCTGCGGATCGAAGTGATAGTCCCACACATTCTCCAGCATCATGGTGCGGGTCACCACGCTGCCGGCATTGCGCATCAGGTATTCCAGCAGCGAGAACTCGCGCGGCAGCAGGTCGATCGCCTTGCCGGCGCGCCTGACGCTGCGCGACAACAGGTCGAGTTCCAGGTCGCCCACGGTAAGCCGGGTCTGCGGCTGCCCCGCACCGCGCCGGCGCACCAGCACCTCGATCCGGGCCAGCAGTTCGGAAAAGGCGAAGGGCTTGGTCAGGTAGTCGTCGCCGCCGGCCTTCAGCCCCTTCACCCGGTCATCGACGCTGCCCAAGGCCGACAGGAACAGCACCGGCGTGTCGTTGCCGGCCGCCCGCAGCACCTGGACCAGCGACAGCCCGTCGCGCCCCGGCAGCATGCGGTCGACGATCATCACGTCGTAATGCTCGGCCCCGGCCAGGAACAGGCCTTCCTTCCCGTCGTTGGCGACGTCCACCACATGGCCGGCCTCCTTCAGCCCCTTCGCAAGGTAGCTGGCGGCCTGGCGATCATCTTCGATGACGAGAATCTTCATGAGCACGAGTGTAGCCTCCCAAAACAGCCCGGCCAAGCACCTCCCTCTCCCGCCCCGGGAGAGGGAAGGGGCCCGCGAAGCGGGAAGGGTGAGGGGTGATCCAAGGAGCCATGCGCTTCTGGTTCCTTGGATCACCCCTCACCCTCCCCACGCCTTTGGCGCGGGTCCCCTCCCTCTCCCGGGACGGGAGAGGGAGAGGTTTGCCTCACGCCTTCAGCTTCAGCGCGACGAAGGACTCGTTGCCCTGGCGGTTGATCAGCATCAGCAGCGCCTTCTGCCCCGCCTTCTCGGCCTCCGCCACCCGGTGGCGGATGTCGGCCGGGCTTTTCACCTCGCTGTCGCCGACCCGTTCGATCACGTCGCCGGGGCGGATCGGCACATCGACGCTGGAGGACAGGCCGGTGACCACCACGCCCTGGACGGCATCGTCGATGCCCAGCCGCTTGCGCGCCGCCCGGTCCAGCGGGGCGAGCTTCAGCCCCTTCACCGGCGCGACCTCCTCCTGCTCGGCGGAGCCGTTGCCGGTGTCGGCCGAGGCGACCTGCGTCTGGTCGGACAGGCGGTCGATCCGCACCGGAACCGTCTTTTCCCGGCCCTCGCGCAGGATCTTCATCTCGACCGTATCGCCGGCCTTGGTCTCCGCCACGTTGCGGGTCAGGTCGCGCAGGGTGTTGACCGGCTTGCCGGCATAGGACAGCACGACGTCGCCCTGATGCAGGCCGGCGCGCTGGGCCGGGCTGTCGGCGGTAACGTCGGCCACCAGGGCGCCCTTGGCGCTGGGCAACCCCACGCTATCGGCAATATCCGGCGTCACCTCCTGGATCTTCACGCCGAGCCAGCCGCGCTCGACCTTGCCGTTCTCCTTCAACTGGGCCACCACCTCCTTGGCGAGGTTGGCGGGAATGGCGAAGCCGATGCCCACCGAACCGCCGTTGGGCGAATAGATGGCGGTGTTGATGCCGATCACATGGCCGCTGAGGTCGAAGGTCGGGCCGCCCGAATTGCCGCGGTTGATGGCGGCGTCGAGCTGGAAGTAATCGTCGTACGGACCGCTGTGGATGTCGCGGCCGCGGGCCGACACGATGCCCTTGGTGACGGTGCCGCCCAGCCCGAACGGGTTGCCGACCGCCATCACCCAGTCACCGACACGGGTCTTGTCGCTGTCCGCCCATTCGACCGAGGGCAGCGGCTTGTCCGACTTCACCTTCAAGAGGGCGAGGTCGGTCTTGGCGTCGCGGCCGATCAGCTTGGCCGGCATGGCGGTGCCGTCCTGCAGGGTGACGGTGATCTCGCTGGCGCCGTCGATGACATGGTTGTTGGTCACGACATAGCCGGCCGGGTCGATGATGAAGCCGGAACCGAGCGCCCCCATCTTGCCGCGCGGCGCCTGTTCCTGGTCATCCTGGCCGCCGGGGCCGCCGCCAGGGCCGCCGTTTTGGCCCATCTGGTCCTGGAACTGGCGGAAGAACTCTTCGAACGGCGAGCCGGGCGGGAAGCCGGGGATCTGCGGGCCGCGCTGCGCCCGCGGCTCGGCCTTGGCCTCCTGGGTGGCGGAGATGTTGACGACGGCGGGGCTGACCTTCGCCGCGAGGTCGGCGAAGGTCGAAGGCGTGTCCTGCGTCATCGTGACGGCGGGCGGCGTGGCGCCGTTCTGCTGGGCCTGCGATGCCGCCCAGCCGGCCAGCGCCGGAGCCGTCAGAACCGTGGAGCCCAGCAGCAGGGCGGCGACGGTCCGGCGAAAACGGCCCGGACGTTGGGGCTGGTTCGGGGTCTGGCTCTGGGTGGGAGGAAGGGTGGACATGACGGCGACACTCCAATCAGGCGATTCCGACTTCCGGGAGGCGATGGCCGGCCTTCAGACCGCCGCGCCGCCTCACCGCTGTTGTCGTGAACATAGGGAACCGCCCTTCACCGCCGCCTTGCGACCGGATGAAAGATATTTCAGGCAAGGAAACGACTCAGTCCCCGATCAGGTGCAGCGCGATCTCGCGCCGGTGCGGCCGGGCGCGGTGTTCGAACAGGTAGATGCCCTGCCAGGTGCCCAGCGCCGGTTCGCCGCCAATCACCGGGATCGACAGGCTGACGCCGGTCAAGGCCGAGCGGATATGGGCGGGCATGTCGTCCGGCCCTTCGGTGGTGTGGGCGTAGAGCGACGGGTCTTCCGCCACCAGGCGGCGGAAGAAGCGCAGCAGGTCGGCCTGCACGTCGGGATCGGCATTCTCCTGAATGGTCAGGGACGCCGAGGTGTGGCGGCAGAACACCGTCAGCAGCCCGGTGTCCATCCCCTGTTCGGCCACCCAGCGCCGCACCTGGGCGGTCACCTCGACCAGCCCGGCGCCGCGGGTGGGGACGGTCAGCGTCGTGGCGGCTTGTCGCATGGATTTCGATCTCCTCGGATTTCGCTGGCTTGGCTCGGCGGGCAAGCAATACCAGATGTGATGGCCCGAACGGATTTGCCGGGATGATTCGGCCCGGCCAAATTGTTATTGGGCCAAACTGTTGTACCGGGACGGCAAGGGAGGAAGACCGCGCATGGACATCACCGGCACCCACAGCGTCCCCGGACCGCGCGACCGCGTGTTCGCGGCGCTTTGCGATCCGGCGGTGCTGATGCGCTGCATCCCCGTCCTGGAAGAGATGGAGCGGCTGTCCGCCACCGACTATGCCGCGCGGGTGCGTACCACGCTCGGTCCGATGAAGGCGCGTTTCTCCGGCCGGCTGCGGCTGGAGCCGGAAGACGGCGCCCACCGCTACCGGCTGGTCGCCCAGGGCAGTGGCGGGCTGGCCGGCGCGGTGAAGGGCGAGGCGCTGGTGGTGCTGGAGGAGGCGGACGGCCGCACCCTGCTGACCTACAGCCTGTCGGTGGCGCTGGGCGGCGCCGTCGGCCGTCTGGCGGTGAAGCTGGTGCAGGCCAAGACCGACCGCGTGCTCGCCGGCTTCTTCGAACGTTTCGCGGCGGAGATCACGGCGGAAATCACGGCGGAGATCGGCGACCGCGCCGGCTGATGCGGCGCAATGCCGCAGCACCAACGGCCAAACTGCGCCTTTCGCAAGTGCAGCATCATGGGTCAGGATAGCAGGCGTCGCGGGTGCTCTTTGCCGGTGGAGATGCCGAGTGGTCCTGTCCCAGCCCGCTGCCCAAACCCCTGGCCAAACCGCAACTCCGGATGACGCCACCGCCGATCGCATGATCTTCGGCCGGATCCTGGCGCTGGCCGCCGCCGATCCGGTGCGGACGATGACCCAGGCGCTGGCCTTGACCAAGGCGGATTTGACGGAGCTTGCCGCGCGTCACGCCCCGCAACTCGCCGATAGGGTCGCCGCCCTGCCCGACGGCGACGAGTCCGGCGAGGACGCCATCGAGGAAGCCGACCTGCGCGCCTTCCTGGCCGAGCATGGCGCGCGGGGTGTCGACGAGGAGCGCTGGCTCGCCGCCATCCTGGCCCGGCGGTCGCTGGAGCCGAACCATCTGTGGCAGGACATGGGCTTCCACGACCGCGGCGAACTCAACCTCCTGTTCCGGCGGCATTTCCCGGCGCTGGTGGCGATGAATGCCGGCGACATGAAATGGAAGAAGTTCTTCTATCGCCAGCTTTGCGAGCGCGAGGGGCTGATGCTGTGCAAATCCCCCAACTGCGAGGTGTGCGACGACGTGGAGGTCTGTTTCGGCGAGGAGGCCGGCGATCCGCTGTCCACCCTCTCCCGCCTCGCACGCGGCGGATAATCGGGGACAGTTGAGAGGTCTCAGCGCGGCTGCGCGCCCAGATCCTCGAAGGTCAGACCCTTGTCGGTGCGGCGGAAGCGGCCCTTGCCGTTGACGGTCAGCGGCGGCTGGCCCGGATGCGGCACGAAGGTGGCGGCGTAATAGCAGTCATATTGGCCGCCGTTGTCCTGCCCGCCCTTCAGCTTCGCGTCGACGCATCCCTGTTTGCGGAAGTCCTCGAAGGCGCGGAAGCCGGCATTGCCCTGCCGCTCCAGCGTGCGGCGGGTGTGCGCCTCCACCAACTTGCGCATGTCGCCTTCCGACGGTTCGCCGGAGCAGGCGGCGAGCAGCAGCGTGGCGAGCAGGATTGCGGACCTCACCGTCCCCCCAGCAGCCGGTCCACCCGCTCCTTCAGCGCCGAGAAGGAGGGCGGCTTGACCACGAAGCCGTTGACGCCGAGCGCCATCGCCTGCTTCACGATCTCCGATTCGGTGTGGTTGGTCAGGAACACCACCGGGGCGCGCGGGTTGGCGGCCTCCGTGCTGGCGCGCAGGCGGGCCAGGAACTGCAGGCCGGACACCGGCTTCATGTCGATGTCGCAGACGATCAGGTCGGGATTGACGCGGATCGATTCATGCATCGCCGTCTCACCGTCATCGGCCTCCGCCACGTCGCGGAAACCGATCTGGCCCAGGATCTGGACGATGGTGCGGCGGACGAAGGGCTGGTCCTCCACGACCAGGATACGATGCCGGGAATAGTCGATCGCCTGCAAGTCCATCCACAATCCTCCGGCCAGATCACCGCTTTCCACTGATACCGTCCGAACCGGCGGCCGGCAACCGATGCTCGGTTACCATGGAGTGGAATATGGTTTTGGCTCTGTAAAATTTTCGACAATTTGTACCGCGCGCCGCTATCCGCCGACCTGCACCCGGCCGGGGAACAGGCGCTCCAGCACCGCACGCAGACGGTCCATGGTCAGCGGCTTGTGCAGGCAGTCGTCCATCCCGGCGTCGCGGCATTGCGCGTCGTCCTCGGCATCGGTGCCGGCGGTCAGCGCGACGATCGGCACGCGGCCGGCCTCGCCGGGAAGGGCGCGGATGGCACGGGAGGCCTCAAGGCCGTCCATCACCGGCATCTGAATGTCCATCACGATCAGGTCGAAGCGCTTGTCCGTCGCGGCGGCCAGCCCCTGCGCCCCATCGTCCGCCGTCGTCACGGCATGGCCCAGCGCCTTGAAGAAGCCGGCGGCGACCAGGCGGCCGATCGGGTTGTCCTCCACCAACAGCACCGACAGGGCGGCCGGCCGCTCCATCCGGCGGACGGGAATGCGGATGACCACCCCCTCCCCCGCCCCGCTCTCCGGGCTTTCGGGCAGCAGGCGCCCTCGCAGCCGCCGCAGCGCCGGCTGGATCGCCGCCAGCAGCAGCGGGCGCAGCCGCGCATCAACCCGGCGCCGCACCGACAGCTCGGCGCCGTCGCCGGCCGGGCGCAACGCCAGCGACACCGAAGCCCCCGCCTCCGCCGTCAGCAGGGACAGTAGCGCCCGCAAAGCCGCGGCATCGCCGGTGAAGCACTCCTCCGCCCCGCTTTCCACCGTCGCCGCCCGGACGCCGTCCGCCAGCGCCGCGAGCGTCAGGCTTTCCTCCACAGCGGCCTCGCGCCCGACCGGTCGCAGGGCCGACAGCGTGGCGCGCAGGGCGGCCCCCGCCATCTGGACCGCGACCAGCCGCTCCTGCTGGCGCGGCAGCAGCGGCGATTCCAGCGCGGCCGAGGTCAGCGCCATCATCGGGTCGAGCGCCGCCGCCACCGCGGTGCCCGCGGCATCGAGCAGCGATTGGGCCTCTCCCCGCGCCCGCTCCGCTTCGGCCAGCGCGAGCCGCAACCGGTTCTCCCGCATCTGCCGCCGGCGGGTGGCGGACACCACGGCCCGCAGACACCCGGCAGTGA
This sequence comes from Azospirillum sp. Sh1, assembly GCF_008365135.1. NCBI lineage: Bacteria > Pseudomonadati > Pseudomonadota > Alphaproteobacteria > Rhodospirillales > Azospirillaceae > Azospirillum > Azospirillum sp. Sh1. The sequence continues at coordinate 39,127 of NZ_VTTK01000026.1, forward strand.
CGTCGCCGGCCGGCAAGGCATCCTGCGCCCCCGCCGCGATGAAGCCGGCGACGTCCTGGCCCCGCGCGTCACCCTGACCATCCCCTTCGCCGTCCGGCAGCAGGACCACCACCGCCGGCGCCGGATCCAGCCGGGCCAGCGCCTCGACCGCCGCCACGGCGGGGGCGTCCAGCAGCACCACCGTCTCGCCCGACGCCGCACCACCGCCGCGCAGGCGGTCCAGCGCCGCGGCCACGGTCTCCACCCGCGCCAGCGCCCCGAAGACCGGAGCGTAGCGCCGGGCAAGCGCCGCCTGCGAGGACACAAGAAGAACCGGCTCCGGCGTCTTCGCCGTTACTGCCGCCGTTTCAGCCGTCCGCTGGGTCATGGGTCCTTCGGTCATTTTTCCTCGAAGATGCCGTCAGCTCGCCATCGAGATGGGGCCGGACGCGGAGGCGAAGGCCGGACCCGGATAGCCGTCGCTGACGACGATGCGGTTGCGGCCCGCCGCCTTCGCTTCGTACAGCGCCCGGTCGGCGCGGCCCAGCGCGCGTTCGATGCTGGAATCCTCGTCGCCGCACATGGCGACGCCGATGCTGACGGTCATGCGCAGGCTACCGTGCCCACGGTCGCCGGGGACGATCGGCACCTCGGCCAGCGCCAGACGCTGGCGCAGCCGTTCGGCCACCTCCGCCGCCGAAGCCAGCGGGGTTTCCGGCAGGATGATCGCGAACTCCTCGCCGCCCAGCCGGCCGATATGGTCGGTGTCGCGCAGCTCGTCGCGGCAGACCTCCGCCAGCCTGACCAGGGCATGGTCGCCCACCGCATGGCCGTGGGTGTCGTTGATCGCCTTGAACCGGTCGATGTCCAGCATCAGCACCGACACCGCCCGGCCATAGCGGCGCAACCGCGCCATCTCGACCTCCGCCAGTTCCAGGAAGCGGCGGCGGTTGTTCAGCCCGGTCAGCGGATCGGTGGTCGCCATGCGGCGCAGTTCGCTCTCCACCCGCTTGCGTTCCGACACGTCGCGGATCACGGCGGTGAACAGCAGGCCATGGGCATGGTGCAGCTTGGCGATCGACACCTCCGCCGGGAATTCCTGGCCGTCGGCGGTCAGGCCCAGGACCTCGCGGCGGTTGGTCATCACCCGGGCCTGAAGCTCCGACACGCTGAAATCGGCGATGTGCGCGTCATGGTCCGGCCGGAAGCGTTCGGGGATCAGCAGCGACAGCGGACGGCCCAGGATGTCGTCGGCGTCATAGCCGAACAGGCTTTCCGCGGCCCGGTTGAACAGGGTGATGTTCAGGTTGGCGTCGGTGGTCAGGATGGCGTCCTGCGCCAGCCCGATGATGCCCTGCAGCCGCTCCTCCGACAGGCGCAGCTCCTCCTCCAGCCGCTTGCGGGCCATGGCGTGCTGGACGGCGCGCCACATCAGCGGCCCGTCGGTCTGTCCCTTGACCAGATAGTCCTGCGCGCCGTGGGCCAGGATATCCAGCGCGAAATCCTCGTCGTCATAGCCGGTCAGCACCACCAGCGGCAGCGACGGCGCGTCGGCGTGCAGGCGGGTCACCGTCTCCAGCCCGAAACTGTCGGGCAGCGACAGGTCGAGAAGCACGACGTCGCAGGCGTTGCGGTGCAGCCACGCCCGCGCCTCCTTCAGCGAGGTGGCGCGCGCCACGCTGGCGCGGCGGGCATAGGGCGTCAGCGACCGGGTGACCAGCCGCGCGTCGGCATCGTCATCCTCGACCAGCAGGATGGCGGTGCGGCCGTCCTCCCGATCGGACGTGCTGGATAAAAGCGGCTTGCGGGACAAGGCGATGGACATGGCGGACCTCCCTCACCGCGGCAGCCGGACGACGCGGAACCAGTATTCCTCGATGCTCTTCACCGCATCGAAGAAGGCGTCCATGTCCATCGGCTTGGTGATGAAGCTGTTGGCGCCCAGCAGATAGCTGGCGTTAACGTCGCGGTCGACGTCGGATGTGGTGAGGATCACCACCGGAATGGTCTTCAGCTCGTCGTCCGCCTTCATTTCCTGCAGCACTTCGCGGCCGTCCATCCGCGGCATGTTGAGGTCGAGGAGGATCAGGTCCGGGCGGGCGGCGGCCCCGAAGGAGCCCTGGCGGCGCAGATACTCCATCGCCTCCACCCCGTCGCGGACATGGGAGACGTTGCACAGGATGCGCCCATCGCGCAAAGCGCGCTTGGCGAGGCCGGCGTCGGCAGGATCGTCCTCGACCAGCAGGATCTCGAAGGGGGTGGTCAGGTCCTGCATCACGGGAATCCTCGGAAGGCGGGGGTGGGCAGATGGATGGAAAAGACGCTGCCGATGCCGGGGCTGGAGACGACGGTGATGCGGCCGCCCAGCCGCTCCACCATCTTGCGGGCGATGGCCAGCCCCATGCCGGTGCCGGGATGCTCGTCCCGCGAATGCAGGCGCCGGAACACCTCGAAGATCTGGTCGCGGTAGCGCGGGTCGATGCCGATGCCGTTGTCGCGCACGTCGATCACGTCATGGCCATTGACCCGCCGGTGGGAGACGTGAACCTCCGCCGGGCGGTCGGGATGGCGGTATTCGATGGCGTTGCCGATCAGCACGATGAAGATCTCGCGCAGGCGCCGCTCGTCGCCCTGCACATCCGGCAGGTCCGCCGCCGTCACGGTGGCCCCCGCTTCGGCGATGCGCCGCTTCAGCGCCGTCAGGGCGGCCTTCAGCGCGTCGCCCGCCGGCGCGACGACGCCGCCCAGCGGCACCCGGTCCTCCGCCAGGAACAGCTGGACGTCGCGCAACAGCATCTTCAGCCGTCCGGCACCCTCGACGATCTCGCGGATGAAGCCCTCGCTCTCGTCGTCCAGCCTGCCCTTCTGCTGCTTCTCCAGAAGCTGGGCATAGCTGGCGATGGCGCGCAGCGGCTCCTGCAGGTCATGGGCGGCGGCATAGGCGAACTGTTCCAGCTCGTTCTTGGTGCGGCCAAGCTCGGCGGTGCGCAGGTCGACCTGCCGTTCCAGCGAATAACGGCGGCTGACAGCCATGAAGGTGATCGCCTCCGTCAGCAGGGCCAGCAGCAGAAAGGCGGCCTGGAACCCACGGAAGGCCGGGTCGGCATGGGCGAGCCCCTCCCAGCTGCTGCGCGGAGCCAGCGCCAGATCCCACTGGCCTTCCGGCAGGTTGATCCCCTCGACCAGCGGGTCGTTCCTCAACGCCAGGGCATCGCCGGCCACCGGCTGCCCGGCATCGGTCACCAGGGCGAAGGTCAGATGCGGCGGCACCCGGTCGAACCGCACCTCCTTCAGAATCGCGTCGACATCGAACACCAGCCCGACCGCGCCCCAGGGCTTGGCCGGCCCCCCCTTATCCAGCCCATAGACGATCTGGCGGGCGATCAGCCCCCGCCCGCCCTGCAGCAGGCCGACCGGGCCGTGGATGGTCACGTCGCGGCTGATGATCGCCCGCTGCACCGTCTCCGCGAAGCCCGGACGGGCGTCCTTCAGCAGGTCGTTGCCCAGGACCTTCTCGTTGCCTTCGACCGGATAGACGATGCGGACCACGAAATCCGGAGCGGCGGAAATGTTGCGCACCCCCACCACCGAGCGCCGCAGGCTCTCCGCATAGCGCGGGAACTGGTCGGCGAAGTTGCCGGCGCCCGATGCCACCTCGACGAAGGCGGTCAGGCCGCGGACCAGGGCGAGACGCTCGTTCAGTGCGCTGGACAGGGTGCTGGCCAGCGAAGAGGCGGTCAGCGCCGCGCTGGCGCGGTATTCGGCCACCAGGACGCGGACATAGACGTCGCCCATCCAGAGATAGCTCAGCACCAGCACCAGCGTCACCGCCGCCTGGACGGCGGCGAGCTTCCAGATGCGCCGTCCGTCGGACAGCAGCCTGCGCAGAAGGACCGGAAGCGGCGGGCGCATGGCGGACGATTGCTGCACCGTCATGGCGGGCTCGGCGCCTCCCCGCCCGTCTCTCCCTGTGCATCCAGGGCCGGCAGGACCATGCGGAACAGGCTGCCGCAGGGACGCCCGTCCTCATCGCGCAGGTCGTCCGCCTCATCGGCAGGAGGATCGTCGACCCACAGCCGGCCGCCGTGATGCTCGACGATCTTCTTGCAGACCGCCAGACCGACGCCGGTGCCCTCATATTCGTCGCGGCGGTGCAGACGCTGGAAGATGCCGAAGACCCGCTCGCGGTCCTCGGCGGCGATGCCGATGCCGTTGTCGCGGATGTCGATCCGCCAGACCGCGACGCCGTCCTGCCGATCCGCCGCCATGGCGACGCGCACGATGGGCGGACGGCCGGGCTCGCGGTACTTCACCGCGTTGCCGATCAGGTTCTGGAACAGCCGCATCAGCTCGTTGTCGTCGCCGGCCACTGCCGGCGCCACACCATCACCGGCCACCGCCGGCGGTATGGCATCGCCGGCAATATCGACGGTCACCGTGGCGCCGGCGTCCTGCACCGCCACCTCCAGGTTCAGCAGGGCGAGACGCAGCGGCTCCTCCAGCGGCACCGGCCGGAAGGGCTTGGCCTTGCGCCCGACCCGCGAATATTCCAGCAGGTCGACGATCAGCCGGTCCATGCGCTGGGCGCCGTCGCGGGCGAAGTCGATGCACTCCCGCGCCTCCTCGTCCAGCGACTTGCCCAATCCCCGCTCCAGCAGGGTCAGGTAGCTGGTGATGACGCGCAGGGGCTGGCGCAGGTCGTGCGAGGCGACGTAGGCGAAGGCCTCCAGCTCGGCGTTGGAGCGTTCAAGCTCCCGCGTCTTGCGGCGAAGGGCGTCGGCGGCAAGGCAGCGTTCGGTGATGTCGTGGACCAGCGACATCAGCATGGTGCGGCCATGCACGACGATGTTGCTGATATAGACCTCGACATCGCGGATCTCGCCGGAGGCCAGCCGGTGGCGGAACTGGAAATGCCGCTGCCCGGCGCTGCCCGCGTGATGCAGGTCCCGCTCCACCACGCTGCGCGGGGCGGCATTGATGTCCTGGACATGCATGCTGCGCAACCGGTCGAGCGGGTAGCCGTAGAACTCCGCCGCCGCCGGGTTGGCGTCGACGATCCGCCCGTCGGCCGGGTCGACCAGCAGCTTGACCGCGCAGCTGGCGACGAAGATCTGCTCGAACAGCTGCTGCCGTTCCAGCAGCGCCTGTTCGGCATGCTTGCGCTCGCTGATATCCATCACCGCGCCGACGATGCCGGCCGGCTTGCCGCCGGTCCGGCAGTAGACCGCCTTGGAGAACAGCACGTCGCGCAGCGTCCCGTCGGCGCAGCGCAGCTGCGTCTCGTAGCTCTGCGGCTTCTGGTCGGCCAGCAGGGCCTTGTCCACCGCCTCGTCGGCCTCGGCGATGTGCGGCGGGGCGAGATCGAAGACGGTGCGGCCGAACAGCGCCTGCCGGTCGATGCCCATCCAGCGTTCGAAGGCGCTGTTGGCGTCGACGTAATGGCCCATCACGTCCTGCACGAAGATCGGCACCGGCACCGTGTCCAGCAGCACGCGCTGGAAACCGGCGCGGTCGTTCAGCGCCTGTTCGGCGCGCCAGCGGACGGTGACGTCCTCCACCACCCAGACATAGCCGCGCTCGGGTTCGCCCGCCTTCACCGATCGGCCGATCAGACGGCAGCGGATGTCGGCGCCGTCGGCGCGGCGCATCACCACCTCCTCGTCGAACTGGCCGCCGGCCTGCATATACGGATAGGCGCGCCGGCCCAACTCCTCGAACACCCGGTCGTCGCCGTAGATGACGCGGGCGCTGCAGCCGACGATGTCCTCCAACCGGTGCTGGAAGGTGGCGGCCACCGACTTGTTGACGCGGCGGATCACCCGGTCGCGGTCGACCAGCAGGACGCCCACCGGCGCGTTGTCGAGAATGGCGTCCAGTTGCAGGCGGCTTTCGGCCAGTTCCTCCTCGATCCGTTTGCGGGCGGTGATGTCGACATGGGTGCCGATCATGCGGGACGGACGGCGCTCCTCGTCCCAGGCCACCACCCGGCCGCGGTCGAGAATCCAGAGCCACGCTCCCGATTTGGTGCGGACCCGGTGCTCGCATTCATAGACCGGTCGCTCGCCGGACAGATGCGCCGCCAGCACCGACTCGACCAGCGGCAGGTCCTCGGGATGCACGCGGGAGCGCCAGAATTCGACATGCGGCGGCACCTCGCCCGGCGTGAAGCCCAGCATCGTCTGCCATCGCGGGCTGTACCACACCGCGCCGCTGGCCATGTCCCAATCCCACAGCCCGTCGCCGGCGGCGTCGGTCGCCTGATACAGCCGCGGAACCGCCGATGCCTGCCGGCCGCGCCGCCAGCGCAGGCGGGTGCGGAGCGTCCGTCCGGTCCCCGGCATGGCGTTCGACGACCCGGTATCGGAGGGGCCGGCGACCGGCTGGAAGCGGCCCGACCGGGGAGCGTCCTGCTCGGGACACTCCATCGGGGGGGACAAGGCTGTGGTGTTGACCATGGATGCGGCCGGCCCTCGATTCCGTGCAAGCGGCGGGACACGTGAGCGAGCACAGGATCCCGGCGACAAGTCTAACAATACCCCTTCACCCCCTAAGGACTCCCTTGCAAAATTGTCACAGAGGAGCACACCTCAACCTAGGGAATGGAAAAGACACGCAAAGTTCCGTGCCGAACACTGTTGGTGGGGCGTCGGACACTGCCGGAATTGTTCAGGCGGCCACGTCGACCGGCGGACGATCCTTCGTGGCGATTTCGACGGCCCGGACAAAGTCGCGCGACATCGTCTCGCCATCGAAGGCGAGATGGATGCGGTTATGCTCCACCGCCTTGACCGCGACCGTCGCCTCGGCGCCATAGCGGTCGAAGCGCAGCTTGCCGGTGGCGCCCGCCAGGGAACGGCCGTCGGTGGCCGTCACCGGGTCGATCATGGCGCCGCCGATCGACAGGTTGCGCACGGTCACCGCCAGACGGTCGCCGTCGATCAGCAGCGTCCCCGTCTCGTCCACCTGATAGCGCGGCTTGCGCCGGCGGTCGGCGTCGCCGGTGGAGGTGCGGACGATGCGGACCAGCACCTTGCGCAGGCTCTCGATGGAGCGGGCGACGTCGCCGGAGCCGTGCTTGACCTGCGTCGCCTGCTCGCCGGTGCGGTCGGCTTCCTCCGACACCGCGGCGATGCGGAAGGACACCTCCTGCGCCGCGGTGGAGGTCTCCACCACGTTGCGGCTGATCTCCTGGGTGGCGGCCGACTGCTCCTCCATCGCCGCGGCGATCGAGCCGGCGATGTGGTCAATTTCGGCAATGGTCTGGCCGATCTCCTCCACCGCCTGCACCGCCTGATCGGTCACCGACTGGATGGCGGTGATCTGGCGGGTGATCTCTTCGGTGGAGGCGGCGGTCTGGTTGGCGAGGTTCTTCACCTCCTGCGCCACGACGGCGAAGCCCTTGCCGGCCTCCCCCGCCCGCGCCGCCTCGATGGTGGCGTTCAGCGCCAGCAGATTGGTCTGGCCGGCGATGGACTGGATCAGATTCACCACCTCGCCCACCTTCGCCACCGTCTCCGACAGGGAGCGGATGGTGGCCTGGGTGTGGTGGCCGCTTTCCACCGCACGGCGGGTAACCGCGTTGGAATGGGCGATCTGCGAGGAAATCTCGCGGATCGAGGCGGCCAGCTGCTCGCTGGCGGCGGCGACGGTCTGGGCGTTGGCCAGCGCCTGGCCCGCAGCCGACGCCACGGTCTGGGCGTTGATGCTGACCCGCTCGGCCGAACCGGACATGCCTTCGGCGTCGTTGGCCATGGCGCCGGTGCGCTGGGCCACCTCCTCCACCGCGCGGCCGGCCTCGCGCTCCACGGTGGAGGCCATGGCCTCCAGCGCGCGGCGGCGCTCCTCGTCGGCATGGCGGGCGCGTTCGACACGCTCCTGCACGGCGTAGCACAGCCGGGCCTTCAACCCGCGCAGCTGCCCGGCGATGGGATGGAACTCGACCGCCGCCGGCAGGTCGATGATGTGGGCCTGGTCGTTGCGGGCGATGGCGTCGAAATCGGCCGAGAAGTCGGCAAGCGGCCGCCGCACGGTGCGCAGCAGCATGAAGCCGCAGAGCACGGCCGCCACCAGCACCGCCAGCCCGGCGGCCACCGCGAAGACCAGATGCCAGCGGAAATCCGCCAGCGCCCCCTCATATTCGGTTCGGGCCACGGACAGCTGCAGCTGCAGCAGGTCCTTGTTGGTCCGGAAGGCGGCCTCGAACAGCGGATCGATGCGGTCGCGGACCAGCACCTCCAGCCGCAGCGAATCGCCCTGGCGCGCCAGCTCGACCGCCGGCTTCAGCCCGTCGTTGAAGAAGGCGGCGCGCTGTTTGGCGAAACGCTCGGCCAGCTCCTTCTCCTCGGGCGTCAGGTAGGTGGTGAGATAGTCCGCCCACAGCCGGTCGATGGTGGCGGCATTGGCGAAGATGCGCTGCTCGCGGCCGGCCATCACCTTGGGATCGGTGCCGTCGCGGGCGTCGATGATGAGGTGCTGCAGCGTCTGCACATTGTCGCGCATATGGTCCAGGATCTCGCCGATCTGCACGGCGGGAACCGTCCGGTCCTCATACACCGTCTTCAGCGAGGCGTTGCTGTCGGACATGCCGCGCAGCGTGACGCCGCCAACCACCAGCATCGACAGGACCATGAAGGCGAAGATCAGGGTCAGCCGCCCGGTTATGCTGGTCATCCAGCGCCGCAGCCTCGCGGCGCCGCCCCGCGCCACCGCCTGTCCGTCGCGCACCATCACATGGCCCGCCCGTCCTTCGCGGATGTCGGCATAGAGCCGTTCCGTCGCCGCCACCTGCTCGCGCGACGGCTTGGTGCGGATGGAGATGAAGCCGGTCACCGTCCCGTCCTCCACCACCGGCGTGACGTTGGCGCGGACCCAGTAGAAGTCGCCGGTCTTGGTCCGGTTCTTCACCAGCCCTTCCCACGGCCGCCCGTCCTTGATCGTCGCCCACAGGTCGGCGAAGGCCTCCTTCGGCATGTGGGGATGGCGGATCAGGTTGTGCGGAGCCCCGATCAACTCGTCTTCGGCATAGCCGCTGATGTCGACGAAGGCCTTGTTGACGAAGGTTATGCGGCCGCCCGTGTCGGTTCGCGACACCAGCAGCACGCCGTCTTCCATCTCGATTTCGCGGTCGGTGATCGGTTCATTGAGACGCATGGACGGAACCTCGTCGGGCAGGGGGCAGGTTCGGCGGCGCAATGGGAGAGCCACCGGGATGCGGACCAGGGGAACACAACGCCACCGGAAGGAAGCGATGGTTCGGCACAGCTAACGGAATGGAGTTTCGTCTACTCTGGGTAGGCACCGCCCCGCACTGATGCAGATCAAGTCAGCAAGAGGTGTGCCATGCACGCGCGGCCGGCCGAAAAGCGGACTTCCGGGATAACCCCTATGGACGGCAACGCCCGAGGATACGGCGGGCTGCCGCCGTCCGGCGGGGTCATATGCATTCAGCGTCGCAGTTTGCGAGAAAAAGCGCGGGCGAACCGTCGGATTGCCAGATTGCAAAGGACCGAATCGCGGCCGGAGAATAGAACCGGCTTCATCAGCGAAACTTCATAAAAGAAAAGCCCCTCTCTCGACTTAAGGGAGGGGCTTTCAACACTGCGACAATTCGCCGCAGCATTTGCGGGTATGTAATATAGACGCGGCGCTGTCAGGACTTCGCCATCAGTTGTTCCAGCCAATGGATGTCGTAATTGCCGTCGATGAAGGCCTGCTGGGCGATGATGCGGTCGTGCAGCGGCAGCGTGGTCTGGATGCCGCCGATCACATATTCCTCGATCGAGCGGCGCAGGCGCATCAGGCACTCGTTGCGGGTGGTGCCGTGGACGACCAGCTTGGCGATCAGGCTGTCGTAATGCGACGGCACGCGGTAGCCGTCATACAGCGCCGAGTCGACGCGCACGCCCAGGCCGCCCGGCGCGTGATAGCCGTCGATCTTGCCCGGCGACGGCATGAAGGTCTCCGGGTTCTCGGCGTTTACGCGGCATTCGATGGCATGGCCTTCGAAGCGGATGTCCGACTGGCCATAGCCCAGCGGCGCGCCGGCGGCGACGCGGATCTGCTCGCGCACCAGATCGATGCCGGTGATCATCTCGGTGATGGTGTGTTCGACCTGCAGGCGGGTGTTCATTTCGATGAAATAGAACTGCCCGTCCTCGTACAGGAACTCCATCGTGCCGACGCCGCGATAGCCGATGGCCGCCGCCGTCTTCGCCGCCAGATCGCCGATGAAGGCGCGCTGTTCGGCGTTCAGCGCCGGGCTCGGCGCCTCCTCGATCACCTTCTGGTGCCGGCGCTGGACCGAGCAGTCGCGCTCGCCGAAATGCACGCAGGTGCCGTGGGTGTCGCCCAGGAGCTGGATCTCGATGTGCCGCGGGTGGCCGAGATACTTCTCCAGATAGACCTCGTCGTTGCCGAAGGCGGCGCGCGCCTCGCCACGGGCCAGCTGATAGGCTTCCTTCAGCTGGTCGGGGTTGCGGGCGACCTTCATGCCCTTGCCGCCGCCGCCCGCCGCCGCCTTGATCAGCACCGGATAGCCGGTCTCGTGGGCGACCTTCTCCGCATCTTCCAGCGACGTCACCGGACCGTCGGAGCCGGGCACCACCGGCAGGCCCTGTTCCATCACCGTCTTCTTGGCGGTGACCTTGTCGCCCATGATCCGGATATGCTCCGGCGTCGGGCCGATGAAGGTGAAGCCGTGCTCCTCCACCATCTCCGCGAACTGGGCGTTTTCCGACAGGAAGCCGATGCCGGGATGGATGGCGTCGACGTTGGTGATCGACGCCGCCGACAGGATGGCCGGAATGTTGAGGTAGCTGTCGCGCGCGGACGCCGGGCCGATGCACACGCTTTCGTCGGCGAGGCGGACGTGCATGGCGTCGGCGTCGGCGGTGGAATGCACCGCCACGGTCTGGATCCCCATCTCGCGGCAGGCGCGGTGGATGCGCAGAGCGATCTCACCACGGTTCGCGATCAGGACCTTTTCGAACATCGCCAAGGGAATGCCCCGCTTACTCGATGATGAGGAGAACTTCGCCGAACTCGACCGGCTGGGCGTCGGACACCAGCACCTCGGCGACGGTGCCGCCGCGCGGGGCCTTGATCGGGTTCATGACCTTCATCGCCTCGATGATCATGATGGTCTGGCCGGCCTTGACCACGTCGCCCGGACGGACGAAGGGCGTGCCGCCCGGTTCGGCCGCCAGATAGGCGGTGCCGACCATCGGCGAGGTCACCGCGCCCGGATGGTTCACCGGCTTGCCCGCCGGAGCCGCGGCGGCGGCGACCGGGGCGGCCGCCAGGACCGGGGCTGCCTGGACGGCGACCGTCTGGGCGGCGGTCGGGCGGGTGACGCGGATGCGCTTTTCGCCCTCGGCGAACTCGATCTCGCTCAAGCCCGTCTCACGCAGGAGGTCCGCCAGCTTGCGGACCAGATCGCCGTCGATGTCGAAGCTCGCCATGATGTCAGTCGTTCCCGTTTCCTTAATCGCGGTCGATGATGTTCGCGATGGCGTCCAGCGCCAGAAGATACCCGTGCGGCCCGAACCCGCAGATCATCCCCCTCGCCACCGGCGAGATGTAGGAGTGATGGCGGACCGGCTCGCGCTTGAAGATGTTCGACAGATGGACCTCGATCACCGGCAGCTCCGACAGAATCAGGCTGTCCATGATCGCGACCGAGGTGTGGGTGTAGGCGCCGGCGTTGATGACGATGCCGTCATTCTCCGTGCGCGCCTGCTGGATCCACGAGACCAGTTCGCCTTCGTGGTTGGACTGCCGGAAATCCACGGTCAGACCCAGCTGATCGGCACGCTCGTGGCAGGAGGCCTCCAGGTCGTCCAGGGTCATCGACCCGTAGATTTGCGGCTCCCGCACGCCCAGCATGTTGAGGTTCGGCCCGTTGAGGACCAGAATCGACGCGTCGATGGCCACGGCCCGCGCCCCTTTTCCATGATCGAAACCGCGCGTTTATAGCACGAAGCACCGTCCTGTCCATGGCGACGGGGGCCTATGGCGCGGAAAAGCGCGGCATCAGGCCGGAAAATCACCTCGCCACCCCAAAGACCGCGCGAAAGCGAGGGAAATCAGGGATGAGGCCGAACCGTGTGGGCGGCCAGCAGCTGGCGGTAAACCCCCTGCTGTTTCAGCGTCTTCAGCCCGTCGTTGAAGGCGGCGACCATCGCTTCCGCCCCCGGCGTGGCGCGCCCCACCACCAGATGCAGGGTCACCGAGGCGAAGGGCTGCTCCGATATCCGGATTTCTTCGGTCAGACCGGCACGGGCGATGACCGCGGCGGCGCTGTATTCGTCGATCACCAGGGCATCGGCCCGGCCGGCCGCCACCATGCGCATGCAGGCGCCGAGGTCCGACGGCGTGTGACGGGTCAGCCGCCCCAGTTGCACCAGCTCTTCCAACTCGGCCGGCAGGGCGTAGCCGACCGGCTGGCAGACCGTCCGCCCGCGGAAGTCCGTCACGCCGTCGGAGCCGCCTTCGGCGCCGGGGCGGCCACGGCCATGGAACTCCATCGCCGACCGCCTCGACAGATAGACGAACTGCCGCACCTCGACCACCGGGTCGGAGAACAGCACCTCGCGCTCCCGTTCGGGGGTGCGGACATAGGGGAAGGTGGCGAGGAAACGGCCCAAGACCACGCCGTCATAGCCGCGCTTCCACGGCATGAAGCGCACATCGTACCTGCGCCCGCCGACCGCGAAGGCCTGGCGGACCAGCTCCGTCACCAGACCGCCGCCCGGCAAATCCTCGCCGGTGTAGGGGGCGTAATCATTGCCGGTCACCAGATCCAGCCCGGTGTAGGGCGCCGGCGCCGGGGCCATATCGGGGCCCGCGCGGGAATGCGCCTCCAGTGCCGACGGCCGAACAGGCGCCGCGCACAGCAGCAGCCCGGCCATGACGGCGCCCAGCGCCGTCCGCCCCCTCCCGCCTGTCGCGCCGCTTGCCGATTCCCGCACGTCCACTGGCCGTCCACCGGTGAGTCCCGCGCCGCCGTCCGGCGGTCGAGCACAGATCTAACGACCCATCCATCGTGCTGTAAAGGGTGGCCGAGGTCCTATACGGCCCGCGGTCATTCCGCCGCGGCGGCCGGGCCCGGCGCTGCTTCCCGGGCGCGGCGACCGGCGGGATCGGTATAGAGGTCGTTGACACGCTGGACATGCACCGCCGTCGCCTCGCGGATGGCGAAGATCGCCCTGCGCGCCCGCCCGCCCCAGCCGGCCGGCTGCTTGGCGAAGATCGAACGGAAGAAGCGCGTGTTCTTCAGGAAGGCCGCCCTCAGGTCCAGGTCGACGTCGCCGAAGCGGTCGCTCAAGGACAAGGCGATGCGGCGGGCGAAGAACTGGCGGATCTTGAAATGCCCGGCCAGGAACAGCCCGCCCAGCAGCACGGCGGTGCCGATCAGGTGCAGCGGAAGCCCGCCGTCGGCATTCTCGAACATCCAGCCGACGAAAGCGCCGAATCCGCCGCCCACCGTCTGCACCACCGTCCCCAGCAACACCAGCAGCAGCGCGCCCCAGACCACGTCGCCGGTCAGCACGCGGCGGCGCCACGTCGCCATCGCCTCGCGCAGCTTGGGCAGCACCTCGCCCTCCAGCTCCTTGGTCAGGCTGTCGATCGAGCCGATGATGCGATAGGCGCGGGCGACCTCCACCTCGTTGATGCGGGTGTGGATCTCGGCAAGGTCGTGGTCGCGGCGCGCCTCGTAGCGGGCGCGGCGGCCGTCATCCTGGATGTCGACGGCGGAGCGCTGGTCGTAGATGGCGTAGAAGCGGCCCGACACCAGCCCGGCCTGGGCGATGGCGCGCTGCCAGGCGCCGAACACCGCCTCCAGATTGTCCTCCTTGGCCGTGGTGTCGACCTGATTGAGGATGTAGCAGACCTTGCGGGCGTCGGCGCGGTTGACTGTCTTGGCGACCAGGTGGCGCAGCGTGTCCTGCATGGCGCCCGGTTCCGGATGGCGGGCGTCGAAGAAGACCAGCACGAGGTCCGACAGCTCGACGATATGGTCCACCAGCCGCAGGACCGAGCGGCGCTGGTCGTCGGCGTCGAAGCCCGGCGAATCGATGAAGATCTTGCCCTTGGTCCGCGGGCCGGCCAGCGTCTTCAGTTGCAGGTAATTGTCGATCCGCTTGCCCTCGCCGGCCGCGACCTTCTCGATCTCGTCGGCGATGCGGTAGAAGGGAAAGCGCGGGTCGGCGTTCAGCGCGGTGCCGGGCAGCGCCTCCTTGCGGGTCTCCGGCCCGTGGCAGATGACGGTGAACTTGTCGTCGACCGCCTGGTTGCCGGTGTTCTGCAGCACCTCGCCCAGATAGCCGTTGAGGAAGGTCGACTTGCCGGCCGAGAAGGTGCCGAGAACCGCGACCATCGGCCACCAGGGGATGCGGGTGGTCAGCGATTCATGGCGGTCGATCAGCCCAAGCCCGGCCAGGATGCGGTCGAAGGCGCGGAAGGTCGGAAGGACCGGCAGCAGGTTGGGGTTTTCCGCGCGCAGATGGGCATCCAAGGCCGCAAGGCGCTGCTGAAGGGCTTGCCGGGGGGTCATGGGCGGGCGAATTCCACTGTTGCACGGGCCGGGAAGACGGGCCGGGGAGAGGACGGCGGCCCGAATAAGGACGGGCTTTCTCTAGCACGGGCGGGACCGGCACCGGACATGAAATCTCCCTCATCATCCATGCGGAGACTCCGGCCGGGCCGTTGGGCGGACCGTTTGGCGGGGGGCCGGCGGGGTGAGGGAACAAGGTGGCCGATCTTTGCGTTCCCTCGCGATGGACGACACCGACGGCGACCGCGACAGTCCTTCCGCCTCCCTGCCCGCCGGGCCGGAGCCCGAGCATCGGCTGACCGCCGAAGAACTGGCATTCCTGCTGCGCGACCCGATGCTGCTGGCGCGCGAGGCGGAGCGCGCCGCCCGCTCCAACCGCAGCCGCACCGAGCGCCGCGCCGCCGACCCGGCCTATGCCGAGCGGCTGCGCGCCGGCGACCGCGAGCGCCAGCGGCGGCGCCGCCTGCGCGACTCTATCGGCCGTCCCGAACCGCCGGAGCAGCCGGCCGCCGCCCTGCCCGACCTGACCCTGGCGCAGGCGGCGGAGCGGCTGGTCGACCACCTGAACCGCGACGCCTCCGCCCAGGCGGCGCAGCTGCGCGCGCGGCCCGACCGCATCCGCCTCTATGCCGAGACCTTCGTCGCCTACCGCACCCTGTCGGCCGACGGTGTCCGCCCGACCCGCGGCGCGCTTGCCGCCCTGCTGAAGTCCCGTTTCGGCCGCAGCGTCACCCCGTCCCAGGTTCAGAAGCTGCGCGACCATGTGGAGGGGTTTGCCGCCGCCGGCGGTCCCTGGGCAGCAGCGCCAGCGTTCCGGGCCAACGCCCGGAAGGGGAGTGGCGGCAAGGCCGATACGGACAGTCACGCACCACGGCCCCCGCGGCCCTGAATCCGCCGTATCGGGCGCCGATCGGCGCCGCGCTGATATGGTTAATTATGTATTAATAATGGTCCGACCAACGGTGCCGGGCCGCGACAGCCGATCGCCGATGCGTGACGCGGTGTATCGGCCTGTCGAACAGAAAGTTGTTCTGCAAGCGTCCGAATATTTACCACAACCAGAAGGTTTCTGATCACCATTTGTGGCAGTGCAAACTCTATCCGGTCACGATTGTCGAATTCCTGTAAACAAAAAGCTGTCGACCCAACCATTGGGCGAGCCGGAAGATTCCGGGATTTCCGCAAAAGGGTTGAATGCAGGGATCGGACAAGCCCTTCTGGCATTTGATCCTCATCGCCTGCGGAATAATACAAAGCTGTAACAGCACAACTCTCGCGAATGCTGCGGCACCATCGACGCCTATCGGAATATGGCGGTCGTGCACCAATATTCAAAAGTTTTCTCTTGAACATACCCAAGGAATGTGTGAACAATCTTTTCATTCTCGCAAAGAGAGGCTGCGGAAGACTGGGCATCGGAGACCAATGGACATGAGTGAACCGACGGCGCGCAAAAGAGGACGACGCGGATCGCCGGAATCCTGGTCTGTAGACGCCCATGTCGGGCAGCGCGTGCGGATGCGCCGGACCCTTCTGGGAATGAGCCAGGAAAAACTCGGCGAGGCGATCGGCCTGACCTTTCAGCAGGTTCAGAAATACGAACGCGGCTCCAACCGCATATCGGCCGGAACCCTGTACCGCCTCGGACAGGTGCTGGATGTTCCGGTGAGCTTTTTCTTCGACACCTACAGCGATGCCGACGGCCTGCGCCGCTCGCGCGGCGGCTTTCAGGAGTCGGACGACAACGACACCCAGATCAGCCGGCGCGAGGCGCGGCTTCTGCGCCTGTGGCGCGCCGCCCCCTCCCATGTGTCCGACGAGATGCTGTCGCTGCTCTCCGCCCTGTCACCGGAAATCAAGGAGCCGCCGGAAGGCCCCGACGAGGGCGAGGACGGCGATCCCGACTCATCGACGTCCCAGGACCCGATGCAGTCATCCGATGGCGGCAGCAGCCTGGCGGGCAGCGAAATCGTCGCCGTGGCCCCGGAGAGGGAAAACGCCCGCAAGGCCGGCCGCATGGTCCGCAGCGATGCGCCGCGGATCAAGCCGGTGAAACCCGCCGATGGCTCCAGCGAGAGCAAGGCACGCCGCCGTCATGGCGCGGTTTGGGATCCGACCGACATCCTGCGTGCGACCAAGCCGTCGCCGCGAAGCTGAAGGCGACAGGACGACCGACAGGACTCCGGCATGTCATCCGCACATCAAAAAGGCTCCGCATCGATCGATGCGGAGCCTTTTTGCATGGAATGACGCACCCGGGGCGACGGTTGTGACGACCGGCCGCCAACCCGTCGAACGGGTGCCTACCAGCTGCGAACCGGGCCGACGTCGAGATGGACGAAGCCGCTGCGCGGGTAGTAACCGACGCCGCCCGACTGCATCGCCTTCGCCATCTCCGAGATAGCGCGCAATTGGGTGTCGGGCAGGCGGATGTCGATGGCCATCCCGCGGGTGTGATAGCTTTCCTTCGCCACCCCGCGCGACCGGCGCCGCGCCATCGCATTGGTGCGGCGGGAGCGGTAACCGCAGATCACTTCGAACGGATCGTCCGACCCGACGCTCTGGTGAACACGGGCGAGCAGGTCGAACAGGCGCGGATCGTAACGACAGACCTGCTTGGCCCGATGGTCGCGCAGCAGCACGTCCAGCTTGCGCAGCGCATCCGGCTTGTAATGGCCGTCGGCCCAATAGACGCCGTCGAACCGCTCTTGCGTGTTGATGTTGTGCAGGCTGATGCGCCGGACGCTGCCGGCAAGGGGAGCGGCCTCCGCGCTGCCCGACCCCAACAGGACCGGCGCCGTCGCCACACCCGTCGCCACGCTGGTGGCGACCCCCGTCATCAATCCCGAAGCGGCCGGAAGGGCCGACGTTACCGCCGCGGCGGCAAAACCCAGGAACCCGCGCCGACCGATGGCCGGAGCGGCACGCTCGTCATCCCCCAAATGCATCCCCGAACCTCGTCGTTTTACGTTTTTGGCCGTTCTACGCTGTGGCCGTTCGGCGTTTGGCGGGTCGCGTGGCGCCCGCGGCTGGTATAACCTTATGACCAACGCTGGTCCGAAGCGTCCCGTCTGGTGTGAATCGTCTCCGGACGGGTATCCGTATAAGGAAGGTCATCGGTCGAGGCAACCAAAAAATTCTGCACTGTGACCTTCTTGCATAGGCAGGTCATAGGACGGCGGCAGGAAGATCACACCGGGAGAATGATCGACGGAATTTCGCGCCGCACGCCTCGCCTTCCATTATTGCGTTGCATAAATTGTTCGAAAGGGCGGCGGCGCGTTCATTCGTACGCACAGCCGGCCCACTGTGACAGAGGGTATCCGACATGACCGTTTCCGCCGACCTCCGCAAGCCCCGCAAGCTGGCCATGCTGGCGCTCGCTGCCGCATCGGCGCTGGCGCTGCTCGGCGTCGGCCCCGCGGACGCCCTGCCCTACCGCGACACGCTGACGCAATGGGCCGACCGGCTGGACGCCGCCGCCGTGGAGCTGGACCGCAACCCGGTGCAGCCCTCCACCCGGATCGGCGAAGGCGGCCTGATGAAGCTCGGCAGCAGCGGCGAGCGCGTCGGCCGGCTGTCGCAGCGGCTGGTCGAACTCGGCCTGCTGTCGGCCGACAAGGTGTCGGAGGTCTTCACCGCCGACATCGACCGTGCGGTCAAGGCCTTCCAGCTCGCCCAGCGGATGAAGCCGGACGGGCTGGTGGGCGCCGGCACCCGCGCCGCCCTGGACCGCACGCCGGCCGAGGCCGCGGCGCTGATGCGGCAGAGCGCCGTCGCCATGCGCAGCTTCCGCGACACCGCCCCCGACAATGTCCTGGTGGTGAACCTGACCGACCAGACCACCACGCTGGTGCGCGGCGGGGAGGAGGAGCTGACGATGCGCGCCATCGTCGGCCGGCCGTCGCGCGAGACGCCGCTGCTGACCGACCGCATCACCCACGTCATCGTCAATCCGACCTGGACCGTGCCGCCCACCGTCCTGAAGGAAGACAAGCTGCCGATGCTGCGGGCCAAGGGCGTGCCCGGCATCCAGAACGCCATCGTCTATCTCGACGGGCAGGAGGTGGCGCCGGAAACGGTCGACTGGCACGACGTCACGCCCGGCCGGGTCCGCATCGTGCAGCAGCCGGGCGACCACAACGCGCTCGGCCGGTTCCGCTTCAACCTGACCAACCCCTACGACATCTATCTGCACGGCACCAACGAGCCGCGGCTGTTCGCCCGCGAGCTGCGCTCCATCAGCTCCGGCTGCGTCCGGCTGGAGGACCCGCGCCGGCTGGCGGAGCTGCTGCTGCAGGGAACCACCGTGACCCCGGCGCGGATCGACCGCATGCTGAGCAAGCCCCAGCCGCAGTGGGTCAAGCTGGCCACGCCGATGCCGGTCCAGTTCGTCTATTGGATCGCCACGGTCGAGGCCGACGGCGCCGTCCGCCTGCATCCGGACATCTACGACCGCCTGGACGACGTGCCGGTCGGCGCATCCGCCCCGGCGGTGGAACCGGCGCCCGGCTCGCTTCCGGCCGTCGCGCCCGCAACCGCCCCGGCGACCATCCCGGCGGTGACGCCGGCCGACACCGGCCGCGCCGCCATGCCCGATGGCACGAGCGGCACGGCCGGCGGGATGGCGGAGAAGTCCCGCGTCTGAGGGGCTATCCCCGGCGGCGCGTCTTCTTGCTGCGGTTGGGCGGCACGGCGGTGGAGGCCGCTTCCTCCGGCGTCGGCCAAACCTCCCGGTCGCCGCGCATAGGGATGCCCATCTCTTCACCCTGGTCGGCAAGGCCGGGCTGTTCGCCCTGATTGGCGATGCTCAGCACCGGCTCCACCGGCTCGGTCCGCATCGCGGTCGCTTCCGGACCGCCGGCCGGGTTGGGCTTCAGCGTGTCGCGGTAATTGTCCTGGATCGCGATCTCCTCGCTGGCCAGTTCCCAATGGGCGGCGTCGCGGCCTTCCGGGCGGCCTTCGCCTTCCCAAATCTCATGCGCGCGCCGACGGATGCGGCTTTCCAAATCCTCGGCCATACGGGTCGTCTCCATTCACGGGTGGGCCTTCCAAAGAGGGAAAGCGGAGCGGCCGGCGGCGCCCGTTCCGACGCCCGGCCGCTCCGCCGGTCCCCTTATGAACCCCGTCGCTCCCCCACCGGTTCCGACACGCCTCTTCACAGGCCTTTGCTCCCACCCCGGGCATGCCCGGTCGCGGCACCGTTTCCGAACGGCAACGCCCCTGTGAAAAGCGGCGGAGCCGCCACATTTTCGCCGCTTGTCGTTTGAATTAACCCCATCGGGATGATATTGCACCGCCATCAACCGGCGGTCCGCAGATAGTGGCTGGGCCAAGCGACGGGACCGATATGTTGCGCATTTCCTGGCCGAACGCCGCATCCCACAGTTCCAGCCACCGGATGGCCGACAGCCGCCGGGGCCGTGGCCTTGCGCTGGTCCTGCCGGCGCGCGGCCAGGGCTCCGGCAGACTGCTCAAGGCCGCCCTGCTGGCCTGCGCGATCGCCTTGCCCGCCCTGCCCTCCCACGCCGCCGAATCGCCCGCCAAACGCCAGCACGCAGCGAAGGTCGAGCAGAAGGCGCCGGCCCCGGCCGCTGCCCCGGCCGCTGCCGATGGCCCGGTCCTGCAGCTGGGCATCTTTTCCCGCGACGGCGACGCCTGGTGGAGCTGGAAGAACCTGCAGCGGCGCGAGCACGACCTGACGGCCGGGATGACCGCCTCGGTCATGCTGCTGGACGGCAAGAGCGAGGCCGGCGGCGTGGCGCTCTACGCCCAGGTCGCCAAGGGCACCGACGCGCGGGCGCTGTGCCGCCGGATCGTCGGCGCCGGTTTCGGCTGCCTTGTCGTCGACCGCCCGGCCCCGGCCGCGACGCCGGCGCCCGTCACGTTGGCGCCCGTCACACAGGCGAAGACCACCCCCGAAAAGGCCGCTCCCGAAAAGAGCGCGACGGCGCCCGTTCCCGACGTTGTCCCCGTGCAGGCGGCAACACCGGCGCAGCCGGCCATCGTTCCGTCGCCCGCGACCAAGCCGCCGGCCGTGACCGTGGCCGTCGCCCCGCCATTGCCCGACGGCAAGCCGCCGCAGCCAGCCGTAGAGCGCGAGCCGGTGACGGCGACGACCACTTCGGTCCTGGCGCCGATCGGCTCCGCCGTCGCCGCTCCGCTGCCGCCGCCGTCCGTCGCCGCAGCCTTGCCGCCGGCCGACGGTCTGGTCATCTACAACGAGGAAGATGCCCGCACCATGGCGGACATCGAGCAGCACAGCCGCCGCAAGGGCCGGCTGCGCTCGGTGATGCCGGATTCGCGCTACGACGTGATGCCGGCGACGTTGAAGCGGGAGAACTGGAACCTCTGCGCCCTGACCTTCGACGACGGGCCGCACCGCACGGTCACCCGTCAGGTTCTGGACATCCTGAACCGCGAGGGCGTCCGCGCCACCTATTTCCCGGTCGGCCGCATCGCCGAACGGCAGGGGGATCTGATCCGCGACTTCGTCGCCGGCGGGCACGAGATCGGCAACCACAGCCTGACCCATTCCGACCTGCGCAAGATGGACGCCGCCGGCGCCCGCTACGAGATCACGGAGACCAACCGCATCCTGCGCGAATTCGGCGCCAACCCGGTGCTGTTCCGCCCGCCCTACGGCCGCTATTCGGACGATCTGCTGACCATCGCGCGGGAGGAGCATATGGGCTCCGTCCTGTGGTCGGTGGACACGCGCGACTGGCAGGTGCGCAATGCCGACAAGATCGTCAGCCAGATCAAGCTGGGCGGCCTGCCGGGCAACGTCTTCCTGATGCACTCCACCTATGCCAGTACGGCGCAGGCGCTGCCCCGCGTGATCGCGGAGCTGCGGGCCAAGGGCTGCGAGTTCGTCACCCTGTCCGAATGGCTGGAACGGGCGCGCGTCCTGGCACTGCCGAAGATCGTCAACGCCGGCATGCCCTCGCCCGTGGCCGGAACGCCCACCGACCGCCAGTAAGCGGCCTACGCCCTTACCGGGCGGGCTTGCCGTCCTGCTTCTTGCGGTTCTGGGCGTATTGGCGGATCACCGCATCGACCTCCGTCGGCAGGATCGACCAGGTGGCGCCGACGGTGTCGCCCTTGATCTCCACCACCGCGACGGTCGCGTTGAAGGTGAACTTGCCGGCGGGATCGTCGACACGCACCGACACCTTGGCGTTCTGACCGACGATCAGCGACCCGTCGAAGCCGCGGGCGACGAAACCCTTCGGCGTCAGCGACACGATGGGAAAGCTCTTTCCGTCGCACTGGATGACGCTGACCGGTATGCGGCCGGCAGGCTTGGCCGCCTTGTTGTCCTTCACCGCGACCTTCAGGAAATCGAAAAGCCCCATCCCGCGCCCCCGGAAAACCACCCCGGATCACCGGGAGGAAGGGCGAATGCCGCCCTCACCCGCGATTAAACGCGGGTGCGCCCCGCGGAGCAACGGAATCCTTATCGGGAGTAATCCTAGGGAAAAGCCTGAACGGGCGATCTCTGCAGTGGCCTGAGCGGCGGCCTCAGCTGCGGAAGGACTCCTGCATGGCGGCCCAGGCCCGGTGCGCCCGCCTGACGGACAGCAGTGCGAAGGGCAGCAGGGTCACGAGGACCACCGCCATCCCGACCATGACCGACAAGGCTCCCAGTGCATCGGTGGTGGGAAGCCGGGCCACCAGACCGGCCAGAAGATGCAGGATCAGCGCCCCCAGCACCGACACCGCCAGCAGAGGACCGACGACGGCCGGCAGCAGGCCAAGGGCGCCACGCCGCGAGCGCCCGGCGGTCCCGGCCGTGGCGGCATCCTCCGCCGCCCATCCCGACCGGCCCGCCGGGTACGGCATGCCGGCGACACCCCGCACAACGCTCCGCATTGGCTCCTCCGCTCTGGCTGTCCTTCCGCACTCCGTACGGCTGCATTTCGAAGGTCCGCCCGGAGTACCGCCAGTCGGGGTACCGAGAGAACCGGCGCGGGAACTATAGGATGCTTTCTCCGGTCTGGCTAAAATCCAAAACGATTACCCCCTTGCGCAGAGCCCCGCCCCGGCCTCGGCCCAAAGCACAGGCATCGAAAGTACAGGTCCGGCCGACAGGCACGACGGGAGGCATGGCCGCCGGCAAAGCCGACGGTCTCCACAGAGGCTGTGGATAACTGTGTGGGCAAGCCGTGGGCAGTCCCGATTCGCGCTAGGCGATTCAACGGGGCCACGGTGTTTGCCCAAAAATCAGGCAAATGACGCAAGCACCTGATTTATAAAAGAAAACCCTGTTTTTTCGCTCTCGGAGCCCTGGCCGCGTGTCAACCGAAATCTGTCACATTCCGCCCGACCCTGCGATTTCACACCCTGTTGTGCCCTGTTGACAACTGCTCCCAAGGGCATTCCACCATCGTTGCGGGTGGGGCGGCCCTCATCGGCCGCCCTATGACCTTCGGAGAGGCAGGGTCTCCGCAACCGCCGAATTCCTTCAGCTCTCCGTCTTCACCCAGCAGCGCAGGACCTCCGCCACGCTCCAGGCCTGGGAGATGCAGCCGCGCGGGGTGAAAGGCGCCTCCGCATCGAAGATCTCGCTGATGGTGCCGATGCCGGCCTCGTCCAGATGCGGCAGGAAGCCCTCCAGCAGGCGCCGCGCCCCCGCCTTGTCCTCCGGGTGCAGCTTCAGCCACGCATCGACATAGGGGCCGATCAGCCAGCCCCAGACGGTGCCCTGGTGATAGGCGGCGTCGCGCGCCCGCAGGTCGCCGAAATATTTGGCCTTGTAGTCGCGGCAGCCCGGCGCCAGCGACCGCAGCCCCAGCGGGGTCAGCAGACGGCTTCGCACCGTTTCCACCACCGGATCCCATCGTTCGCGCTCCAGCACCGGATGGTCGAGCGAGACGGCGAAGATCTGGTTGGGCCGGCAGGCGATGTCGTCGCCATGCTCGCCATCCACCACGTCGAACAGATGGCCGGCCGACGGGCACCAGAAGCGCGCGTTGAAGGAGGCGTGGGCCTGATCGGCCAATTCGGTCAGCGGACGGGCGGCGGCCTCGCCGTCCTCCTCGCGCAGCCAGCCGGCCATCAGCCGCAGGGCATTATACCACAGCGCATTGATCTCCACCGCCTTGCCCCGGCGCGGCGTCACCACCCAGTCGTCGACCTTGGCGTCCATCCAGGTCAGCTGGTAGCCCTCCTGCCCCTGGCGCAGCAGCCCGTCCCTTGGGTCGACGCCGATGCCGAACCGGGTGCCGCGGCGGTGGTGGTCGATCACATCGTTCAGCTTGGGCAGCAGCAGGCGCAGCGTGTCGCGGTCGCCGGTGGCGCCCAGATAGCGGTGCAGCGCGTGGAAGAACCACATCGTCGCGTCGGCGGTGTGGTACAGCCCGCGATCCTTGCCGTCGGGGAACATGTTGGGGATCAGGCCGTCGCGGATGTAATGGCCGAAGGTGTGCAGGATCCACCCGGCTTCCAGATGGCGGCCGGTGGCCAGCGTCAGCCCTTCCAGCGCGATCATGGTGTCGCGGCCCCAGTCGGTGAACCAGTGATAGCCGGCGATCACCGTCCGCACCTCGTCGCCCTCCGCCCGCGCCCGCATCTGGTCGGCGACGCGGCCGGCCGGCACGAACAGGAAGCTGTCGGCAGACAGCACCAGTTCCGCCATCGCCCCGTCGCGCAAGGCGGGATGGGCGTTCTGGATGATGCGGCGGCGGCGCTCCGTCTCGAACACCAACACGTCCTGCGGCGGCAACGCCTCCAGCCGCCACCAGTCCTCGGTCGCCGCGGCGAAGGTGATGCTCTGGCCCGACCCGACCTCGCCGCTGAAATAGCCGGGCGTCCACAGCGAACCGCGCGCCTGATAGCCGCGTTCGTCCTCCACCCGGTAATAGACGTCGCGTCGGATGCCGCCGTCGAGCGTCATTGGGAAATGGCCACCCTCGATCGCCATGCGCAACACCGGCAGGTCGGGTCCGGCGGAAACCTCGTAACGCTGCCCGGCCGCGGTGATGCGATAGTCCCCGGCGAGCGGTCGGTCGACCGCCGATTCCTGCGTGCGGAAGGCCAGCACCGGCCGCAGATGCAATTTCACCGGCGCCTTCGTCTCCATCACCCGATAGGTGACATGGACGATGTTCTGGCCGTGCGGCAGGACGACCTGCTTTTCGATCACCGCCCCGCCGGCGCGGAAACGCCAGACCGGCAGGCCCGACTCCATTCGGAATTCCTGCAAGGCGGCGGTCTGGCCCTCCTGCCCCGCTTCGCCGCCCTCCGCATCGTCTCCCGCGGGATCGCCGCCGGTGTCGCGGCTGCTCAGCCTGTAGCTCCGGCCGTCGGCGTCGATGACCACGTCGCTCAGCTGGCTCAGCATCAGCACGCGGCCGAGCGGAGCCGGCAGCGCCGCGATCAGCAGCCCGTGGTAACGCCGCGTCACCGCCCCCGACACGGAGCCCGAGGCGTAGCCGCCGAGACCGTTGGCGACCAGCCATTCACGGGTCTCCGCGCCTTTGGGACCGGTGTTCAGGATATCGCGCGACAGGGTGCGGACAAAATCAGCCATGGTGGACCTATGCTCTGCAATCGGTTTCCGACCCATGTGAAACCACGATGACCGGGGTTGTGTTGCCCCCGGCCCCGTCGCTTTTCTTTGGAAAATCGCGCGCGGGGGCCAGAACCAGCGCCGCATGGCCGGGCAGCCGCCATGCGCCGTCCGACTGTTCCACCGCCGCCGAGCCGCCGCCGCCATAGGCGGGCTCCTCGCTCGACCACAGCAGCATCCAGGCGCCATCCACGAGCGGCGGCGCCAGCAGCGGCTCCGCCAGCACGCGAAGCGTCAGGTCGCGGCCCAGATTGACCAGGACCAGCCGGTCGTCGCCCTCCTCCTCCCCGAAGAAGCGCAGGACGAAGGCCTCCTCCCCCAGCACCGCGCCATCCAGCCCGCCGACGCGCTGGGCGGCGAACACCGGGTCCTCCCGGCGCAGGCGCAGCAGGTCGCGGTGCATCGTCCAGACCGCGGCGTTGGCCTCCCGCTCCCGGTGGTCGAGCTTGCAACGGGTGAAGCTGTCCTCCGCCTGCGGCTTGGGCAGTCCGGCGCTCATCGCCGGTTCGGCGATGCTGGGGAACTGGGCCAGGAACTCCGCCCTGCCCGTCTCGACCAGCGCGGCGAGGTCCGGCTTGTGGTCGGCGAAATAGAGGAAGGGGGCGCCGGCGGCGAATTCCTGCCCCTGGAACAGCATCGGCGTACCGGGTCCCAGCAGGATCAGCGCCGTCATCGCCCGCAGCAGCCCCGGCGCGGTCAGCGCATGCAGCCTCGAGCCCCTGGCGGAGTTGGCGATCTGGTCGTGGTTCTGCAGGAAATTGACGAAAGCCGGCCGCGGCATGGCGAGGGCCGGCATACCGCGCCGCTTGCCCTGCCAGCGATACCACTGCCCCTGATAGAGGAAGCCG
The DNA here is from genome assembly GCF_008365135.1 of Azospirillum sp. Sh1. Classification (NCBI taxonomy): domain Bacteria; kingdom Pseudomonadati; phylum Pseudomonadota; class Alphaproteobacteria; order Rhodospirillales; family Azospirillaceae; genus Azospirillum; species Azospirillum sp. Sh1. Next base: position 65,081 of record NZ_VTTK01000026.1, read on the forward strand.
TACTTCAGCGCCGACACGAACTCCTGCGGGGTGCCGCGGTAATCGCTGTAATAGGCCTCGTTCCGGCCGGTCAACGCCACCATGGCCGAATGGTGCAGGTCGTCGTTCCAGATGGCGCACAGCCCGCAACCACCCTCCTCGGCCGGCTTCACCATGCTGGCATGCTGCGGCTCGTTCTCCCCCACCAGGATGGCGGCGCGTCCGTCGGCCGCCTTGCGCACGGTGAGGGAGATCTCGGCCAGGATGTGCGGTTCTCCTCTCTCTTCGCTGCTGTCGAAGATCGACTGGGTGGCGTCCAGCCGCAGCCCGTCCAGGTGGTATTCCGCGATCCAGTAGGCGGCGTTGCAGAGGAAGAACTCCCGCACCGGTTCCGAGTTGGGACCGTCGAAGTTGATCGACTCGCCCCAGTCGTTCTTGTAGCGGTCGGTGAAGTAGTCATCGGCGAAGCATTTCAGGTAATTGCCGTCCGGACCGAAGTGGTTGTAGACGACGTCGAGAATGACGGCGAGCCCCAGCCGGTGCGCCCCGTCGACGAAGCGCCGCATGGCGTCGGGATCGCCATAGAGCCGCGTCGGCGCGAACAGGTTCACCCCGTCATAGCCCCAGCCGAAGCGGCCGGGAAACTCCGACACCGGCATCACCTCCAGCACCGTCACGCCGAGATCGGCCAGCGCCGGCAGCTCCCGCAACGCGGCGTCCCAGGTCCCGTCATGCGTGAAGGTGCCGATGTGCATCTCGTAGATCACCTGGCCCTTGATCGCGCGGCCTTGCCAGTCCTGATCGGTCCAGGCGAAGCGGTGCGGATCGACCAGCTGGGACGGGCCGTGCGGTCCCTCCGGCTGGAAGCGCGACATCGGATCCGGATAGCGCATGTCGCCGCCGTCCAGCCGAAAGCGGTAGAGCCCGCCGGCCTCCAGCCCCGGCACGGCGCCGGAGAAATAGCCGTTGGCCTCGCGCTCCAGCGCCGTCGCCCGCCCGTCCGGTTCGGCCACAAGCTCCACACGCCCGGCCTTCGGCGCCCAGACCCGCGCATGGGCACCGCCGGGCAGTAACTCCACACCGATGGGCCAGCGGCGTTTGACGGTGGCCTGCACCTGCTCGACAGGCGGTACGACGGCGGACAACTTCACGGCAACGGCCCCCTGGAACGAGTGATGCGGACTTGCCTTGCGGCAATGGTCAACAGAGGCTGGGCGGCGTGGTTGCAGACAGGCCGAAAATTGTTTCAGAGGCTAAGGGTTTTGGGGTCAAGTGTCGGCTTCGGGTGCCCCCTCCCTAACCCTCCCCCACCTTCGGTGGGAGAGGGAACTCCGCCGCCGAGCGAATCAACCCTCTCCCGCGCAGCGGGGGAGGGAGGGACCCGCGGCGAAGCCGTGGGAGGGAGGGGGCAAAGCACCGCCCCCCTCACACCCTCTCCCCAAAACTCCGCGCCGCCGCGTCGATCACCAGCGGGTGGGCGCGCAGCGCGGTCAGCGCCGCTTCGACCTTGTCGTCGGTGACCTCCAGCGTCACCACCACGTCCGAACGGTCGCCGCGTTCGGCGTCGCGCTCCTCCCGCCCGCGCTGCACGACATCGCCGAAGCGGTCGCGCAGGCTGCCGACGATCTCGGCCTCCACACCCCGGCCGCGTTCGGCGGGATAGGCATAGACCAGCTCCATGGCCGCTCTCCCTTTTCGCTTTAGCCTTGCGGGGCGAAGACGACGCGCATGCAGTCGTCCGCCTTCTCCTTGAACATGCGGTAGGCCTGCGGGCCATCGTCCAGCGGCAGCCGGTGCGTCATCAGATATGAGGGGTCCAGGTCGCCGTTGCGGATGTGCTCGAACAGGCGCCCGGCATAGCGCTGGCCGTTCTGCTGGCCCATGCGGAAGGTCAGGCCCTTGTTCATCGCCGCGCCCATCGGGAACTTGTCGATCACCCCGCCATAGACGCCGACGATCGACAGGGTGCCGGCCTTGCGGCAGCTCTCGATCATCTGGCGCAGAACCGCCGGCCGGTCGGTCTGCAGCCCCACCGCCTGCTTGGCACGGTCGTACAGGTCCTCCACCGCGTTCGACGCGCTGTCGGCCTCCATGCCGACGGCGTCGATGCAGACGTCGGGACCGCGCCCGCCGGTCATCGCCTGCAGCGCGTCGAAGACGTCGACGCGGCTGTAGTCCAGCGTCTCCGCCCCCACCTTCATCTGGGCGGCGCGCAGCCGGTCGGGATAGCGGTCGATGCCGATCACCCGCTCCGCCCCCAGCAGATAGGCGCTGCGGATCGCCATCTGGCCGACGCCGCCGCAGCCCCATACCGCCACCATGTCGCCGGGCTTGATGCCGGCCATGTCGGCGGCCATGTAGCCGGTCGGCACCGCGTCCGACACGAAGACGGCCTTCTCGTCGCTCACCCCCTCCGGCACGCGGAAGGCGTTGAAGTCGGCATAGGGCACGCGGATATAGTCGGCGTGGCTGCCGGCATAGCCGCCGAAGGCGTGGCTGTAGCCGAAGATGCCGGCGCCGCAATGGCCGTAGGCGGTGCGGGCATAGTCCGGGTTCGGGTTGGAGTTGTCGCACAGCGAGCTTTCGCCGTGCCGGCAGTGCCCGCAATGGCCGCAGCCGATGATCGAAACGGTGATGACCCGGTCGCCGCGGTTGAGATAGCGGACCTCCGGCCCCTTCTCCACGATCTCGCCGAGGAACTCGTGGCCGATGATGTCGCCGGGCCGCATGGTCGGCACATAGCCGTCGATCAGATGCAGGTCCGACCCGCAGACCGACGACAGCGCCACCTTGACGATCACGTCATGCGGATTGACCAGAACCGGGTCGGGCACCCGCTCCACCCGCAGATCGTTGGTTCCGTTCCAGCAGAGCGCCTTCATTCCGTCGCCTCCCGGAAAGTACCCGATCCATCCCCGCGCGGCTGCCGTTCGATGGTCGACAGTTCACCGGTCTCCACCCGCTGTTTCAGCCGGCGCAGCGCCTCTTCCGCCTGCCCTTCCGGCGTCACGCCCAGAAGCGCCGCCACCTCGCCGGCCGGAACCCGGTAGACCAGCGTCAGCCGCACCTCCGTCCCGCGGTCGCCGGGCGCCGGGCTCAGCATCAGCGAGGCGCGGTGCGGCAGCGCCGTCTCGCCCACCGTGTGCCAGGTCAGCAGGCGGTCCTCGTCGACGCGGTCGAGCACGCAGCGCCAGCTCGGCCCCTCGCCGCCCGAGACGGCCTTGGCGATCCAACGGCTTTCGGTGGCCGACAACACGTCGACCCGCTCCAGCTGCGGCATCAGTTTCGGCAGGTTGGCGAAGTTGCGCCAGAAGCGGAAGACCGTCCCCGGTTCGGATGCGATGGTGACCACGGCCTGCTTCCGCTCCGGCGTCAGCGACCGCCGGCGGGAGGCCGGGCCGTGGCTGCGCCAGCCGGGGTTCGATACGGTGCGCAGCGGCCGTCCGCCGAACGAACCCAACCCCAGGGCGCCGACGGCGAACAGGCCGGCGCCGCCGAGCGCCAGCATCGCCCCGCCCCATCCCGACCGCCGCAACCCCATCACGCCCAGCGCGGTGCCGCCCATCATGGCAAGCCAGCGTCCGCCGGTCGCAACCTCGCCCGACCCAAGGCGGTCGCCGATCCGGCTCAAGCCCGAGCCGAAAGTGTCCGGCCGCGGCCAGCGGCCGTCTCCGGTCAAACTGTTCGACGCCATCGCCGCTCCTTTCCCGTTTGTCCAATGCCTGTGGCCAGAGTCACTGGGCCAAAGTCTCTGGATGGAGAACAGCCGGGTTGCGGCTTCGTTGCCTCGCCCGCCCCGGTATGCGGCAACCGTGGGGCGTTCCCGCTGTTACCATCTTCAGCAGCCGAGATCGGAAGGGAGAATGGCCGTGCCGCTTCTGGACGCCACCATGGGGATCGCCGACGCCGAAGGCTTTCAGCCGGCGACGCTGGAAACCGACCGTGGCCCGGTCGAGGCCCGCTATTACCCGGTGCCGGGCGGGGTTCTGGCGGTGATTTGGGTCGGCGGGGTCGGCGGCGGCTTCGACACGCCGGCGCGCGGGCTCTATCCCCGGCTGGCCGCCGACCTGACCGCCGACCGCATCGCCTCGCTGCGCCTGCGCTTCCGCGATCCGCGCGACCTGGAGGAGTCGGTGTACGACCTGCTGTGCGGGCTGAGCTTCCTTGGCCGCCAGGGCATCCACCATGTGGCGCTGGTCGGCCATTCCTTCGGTGGGGCCGTGGTCATCCAGGCGGCGGCGTCGAACCGCGGCGCCGTCTGCACGGTGGTGGCGCTGGCGACCCAGGGCTACGGCACCGACCCGGTCGGCGATTTGTCCTGCCCCATCCTGCTGGTCCATGGCGAGGCGGACGAGATCCTGCCGCCCAGTTGCTCCATCCACGTCCACCGCAAGGCGCGCGAGCCGAAGAAGCTGGTCCTGGTCCCCGGCACCGGCCACGCCCTGGAGGAGGCGTCGGAGGCGGTCTGCCGCGAGGTGCGCGACTGGCTGAAGGAAAACTTGCTGAAGAAGTAGAGGGGAGCAGACGCCCCTCTACTTTCCTTCGCCTCAGCTTTCCTTCGCCTTTTGGGTGTCGCTGATCGGCTGCACGCCCGGCGGATGGTCCTGTTGCGGCTGCGGCTGTTGCTGCTGGGGCTGCTGTTCCGGCGGCGGCTCGCGGCGCGGCGGGCCGGCCTTCACGTCCTGATAGACCGCCTTGGCGATCTCCAGCAGTTCCTCCTTCGACAGGCGGCCGGCCAGCGCGTAGGCCAGCGGACCCTCGACCCAATAGAAGGTCGCGACGTCGCCGTTCTGGGTGAAGCTGAAGTTGGACTGGTTGCCGCCCTGGGGGGCGCCGACGAAGAGGGTGATCCGCTTGTTGGCGTCGTTGGCATACATGTACTGGGCGCCGGCGCCGAGGTCGGTCGGCAGCGACCGGCCACCGATCAGCCGGTAGCCGACGCGGCCCAGGTCCGGACCGAACACGTCGCGGCCCATCCGCTTGGACAGCCAGCCGTTCAGCTCGTCCTGATTGTCGGCGCCAAGTTCCACCTGGAAGCGTTCGTCCGAGGTGTAGAAACGGTGCGCCTGCGTCGCCTCCTGGGCGAAGGTGGCCAGCGTCTGGCGCTGCTGGGCGACGGGGGCCGCGCCCTGCTGGTCGGCGCCACGGCCCATCCAGCCGCCGGCGGCGCCGGCGACCACCAGCATCACCGCCGCGGCGAATCGCACCAGCGGGCGGGCATGCCAGGCCGGACGGTTGTCGTTGAAGGCGATGCGACCCTTCAGCCGGTCGGACAGTTCCTGAACCGTGTCGCTCGGCGGCTCGCGCAGGACGGCGTCGAACATCTCGTGCAGCAGCAGCCCCTGGGCGCGGTAATCCTCCGCCCGGCGCGCCGCCTCCGGATCCTCGGCAAGCCATCGCTCCACCGCCAGGCGGCGGTTGCCGTCCAGCTGGCCATCCACATAGGCGTGGAGTTCGTCCTCCGTGACCCGTCCAGTCGCTTGATGCGCGTTCATCACTTCACCCGCCGGAGGGTGACGCCACCCTCGTTCGCCAGTTTCGCCCGCACCGCCTCGCGCGCCCTGGATAGGCGCGACATGACGGTCCCGATCGGCACGCCGAGCATGTCGGCGACCTCGTCATATTTCAGGCCCTCCAGCGCCACCAGAAGCAGCACCTTGCGCTGTTCCTCCGGCAACTCGTCGACCGCGCGCATCATCTCGCGCAGCTCGACACGCTCTTCCTGCCGGGCCGGGCTGACCAGCTTCGATTCGACGTCGGCGACGTCGACCTCCTGCGGCCGGGCGGCCTTGGAACGGACCTGATTGACGTGGACGTTGTGCAGGATGGTGAAAAGCCATGCCCGCAGGTTCGTCCCCGCCTGGAAGCTGTCGGCGCGCGCCACCGCGCGCGTCAGCGCCTCCTGCACCAGATCCTCCGCATCCGCACCGTTGCGCAGCAACGCACGCGCGTAGCGCCGCAAGGACGCGATGTGGACTTCCAGATCGACCCCGAATTTGCTCAACCGCGCACCCGTTCCTTACCGGTAACGCCAAGGCTCACGCCATGGACTCCCCCTTCCAGCGAGAGGCCGGACGGGACGACGAGGGCGCCGCAACTCCAGGGCCGGGCCGGCTCACTCGACCCTGCGGCCGAAATGGGGACCCGATGCATATGGGTGCGAACGCGCGCCGCGCATCCTTTATTCCAGACTTTGTCAGGCTTGCAGCAAAATTTGTGCGGTACGGCCACGCTTGTGCCGAAAAGGCTTCAGGTGGGCTGTTGGATGATCGGATGGGATATGCCCGCCCTTCACACACCATCCGGACGCTACGCCATTCCTTCCAGGATGATTCGGATCGCACTCGGCGAGAAGGAATGGTAACGCAGCGACGTGATCAGGTCGTGGACCAGTTCGGGCTTTGGGCGCAGAACGGTTCCATGGGCCCTGATGATCCCAAAGGCTGCCCGAGCAGCAATCATCTCGTTGACGAACAGGTGCAACGGGTTTCCGGACCATCTCCGGCGGGAAGGGATGCTGGATCCCGCGCTCTTCAAGAAAGTGTATGACGGTGGAAATGCGGAAGACACGGAAGGGCTTCAGCTTGCGGACCCAGAAGGCTATGTGACCGGCGACCTTGAAGTGATTCGGGTTCGGGACGCCGGGAATGGATCCGAAGCCCTTTTCCGCTTCCAGAACAGCCTCTTCGGAAATTTCCCGGTCGTGGAGGATGGAGCATTTCAGCTCGATTTCAACGCGCCGCCGTGCATCATCAAGAAAGGCAAAAGCCTCATCCAAATTGGGAAACCGTGCGTCGGCCAAGGATCATTACCCCTGGGAACGGCTCAGGAGACGCGCCACGTCCTTCCAGAGATCGCCGTTCTCGCGGTCGAAATCCTCAAGCCCCTTCCGGGCAAGGTCGTAATCGACCTTGGGACCGGTATTGTGGGCGTAAGGCTTCTGTATCTTTTCGATTTGGGCTTTGGACAGGCCCGCTTTGTTTTCGACCGGCATTCCAGATTATCCTTCAGGCCCCATCCTGCGGCCAGAAAGCCGGAATGGGTATGGAACGACATATCTATTCATCGCACCGCATCTTAGCCGGCGCAAGAGCGACGGCCAGGATTTTGCGCGACATGATGACGTTACCGGTCACAGGAAAAGCGTGGTGGGCCCGGCCGGATTCGAACCGACGACAACACCGTTATGAGCGGCGCGTTCTAACCGCTGAACTACAGGCCCTACCGCGGGGCGCACTTTGCGACAAAGCTTCGGGGAAATGCAACCCCTCGTTCATCGTTCCGACGCAGAAGCCCGAAAACGAAAACGGGGGCCAACCGGCCCCCGCTCCGTCTCGAAAACAAGCGTCCCGGATCAGGTATCCAGGAAGCTGCGCAGCTTGCGCGATCGCGACGGGTGCTTCAGCTTGCGCAGCGCCTTCGCCTCGATCTGGCGGATACGCTCGCGGGTCACGTTGAACTGCTGGCCGACCTCTTCCAGCGTGTGGTCGGTGTTCATGCCGATGCCGAAGCGCATGCGCAGCACACGCTCCTCGCGCGGCGTCAGCGAGGCCAGGACGCGGGTCGTCGTCTCGCGCAGGTTCGCCTGGATGGCGGCGTCGAGCGGCAGGACCGCGTTCTTGTCCTCGATGAAATCGCCGAGATGCGAATCCTCCTCGTCGCCGATCGGCGTTTCGAGGGAGATCGGCTCCTTGGCGATCTTCAGGACCTTGCGGACCTTCTCCAGCGGCATCATCAGACGCTCGGCCAGCTCTTCCGGGGTCGGCTCGCGGCCGATCTCGTGCAGCATCTGGCGGCTGGTGCGGACCAGCTTGTTGATCGTCTCGATCATGTGGACCGGGATGCGGATGGTCCGCGCCTGGTCCGCGATGGAGCGGGTGATGGCCTGACGAATCCACCAGGTGGCGTAGGTCGAGAACTTGTAGCCGCGCCGGTACTCGAACTTGTCGACCGCCTTCATCAGGCCGATGTTGCCCTCCTGGATCAGGTCCAGGAACTGCAGGCCGCGGTTCGTGTACTTCTTGGCGATCGAGATGACGAGACGCAGGTTGGCCTCGACCATCTCCTTCTTGGCGCGGCTCGCTTCCTTCTCGCCCTTCTGGACGGTGGAGACGATGCGGCGGAACTCGTTGATCGGCAGGCGCGCCTCGTCGGCGACGTTGGAGATCGCCTCGCGCGTCTTGCGGATGTCGCTGTCGTACTTCTCCGCGAACTTGCCCCAGGTCTTGGGGTTCAGGCCGCGGATGCGCTCCAGCCAGTTCGGATCCAGCTCGTGGCCGAAATACTGGTTCAGGAAGTCCTCGCGCTTCACCCGGCACTCGGTCGCCATGCGCAGCAGGCGGCCTTCGAAGCCGGTCAGCTTGCGGTTCAGGCCATAGAGCTGCTCGACCAGCTGTTCGATGCGCTGGTTGTTCAGGCGGACGGTGTTCATCAGCTCGACCATCTCGGTCTTGAGCTTGTCGTACTTCTTGTCCGTCTGCTTGCCGACATCCTCGCCGCGCTGCATCGCGCCCATGCGGGCCTCATGCAGCTTGTGCAGCTTGTCGTAGGTCGCCTTGATGTTCTCGAAGGTCTCGATGACCTGCGGCTTCAGCGCGGCTTCCATCGCGGACAGCGACAGGCTGTTCTCGCCCTCGTCGCCTTCCTCGCCCTCGTCGCCCTCGCCTTCGGCGCGCGGCGGACGCGGCTCGTCGCCTTCCTCGTCGGCCGGCGCTTCGGCGGCGGGAGCCGCACCGGCGGTGCCGGCGGGACCGACGGCCTCGACCACCCCGGCCAGACCCTCCGGAATCTCCTCACCGTCCGGACCGCCGCCATAGGTGGCGTCCAGATCGATGATGTCGCGCAGCAGCATCTTCCCTTCCATCAGGGAATCATGCCACTCCAGGATGGCGCGGATGGTCAGGGGCGATTCGCAGATCGCGCCGATCATCATCTCGCGGCCGGCCTCGATCCGCTTGGCGATGGCGATTTCGCCTTCGCGCGACAGCAGCTCCACCGAACCCATCTCGCGCAGATACATGCGCACTGGGTCGTCGGTGCGGCCGATGTCGTCGTCGTCGAGATTGCCCGACGAGCGGCCTTCGCCCTCGCCGCCGGCCTCGCCGCTGTTCTCCGAATCCTGCTCTTCCGATTCGACGATGTTGATGCCCATTTCGGACAGCATCGCCATCGTGTCTTCGATCTGCTCGGAAGAGGACGAATCCTGCGGCAGCGCTGCGTTCAGCTCGTCATAGGTGACATACCCGCGCTCCTTGCCGCGGGCGATCATCTTCTTGACGGCCAAACCCATGCCGTCCATCAGAGGACCGTCTGCGGATTCCTCCCGCGTTTCGGAAACTTCCACGCTGTTCGCAGCTTTCGTGGCCATGCGATCGGTGCCCCCGCATTACCCCAGTGAATAAAGACGAAAGGAGCGCCCGGTCCCGGTTTCCCGGCCCGTCCGCCCCACCCCCAACCATGTATCTACCCAGAACCCGCCATCACAGAAACTGTCATGCGGCCCCGTCCTGTTGCCCTGTGTCCCGTCAACCGATGCCCGATTGCCGATGATACGAGTCATCAACCGTCAGACATCGTCAAAGTCACTGTCGTCCGCATTACCCAGACCGGACTTTATGACCTCCTGCTGAAGAGCCACGACCCTCGCGAAGTTGGCCTCGCTGTTGTCACGGGTCAGGGCCGCCTTCGCTTCCCTAAGATCGTCGAGCACCCGCTCGTGATGCAGATGCCGCCACGCAGGCCACCATCCCTTCCTGGCGTCCTCCGTAGAGGCGTCGGGACGGGCGAAGCCGGCATGGACATAGGTCGACTCGCCTAGCAAAGCACCGACCATGGTCTCATGGCCGGCGGATGACAAGTGGCGACAAAGCGCAGCGGCGTCAAGTGTCGAGTCGTGATTGCGGTCGTCGGAAAGGCATTCAATGACCGCCCAGCGCAGTTTTTCCAGCTCCGGGTCACCGAACGGCAACAGCCCCAGCGGCTCGGCCAGTTCGCCGAACAATTCCGGATGATTGATGAGCGTCGCCAGCAGGATCCGCTCCCGCATCGAAGCGAGGCGCGAGGCGCGGCCGCGCCCCTCCCCGACCGGCTTGGAGGTCAGGCGGCCCGGCGTGCCCGGCACATGGCGGCGTGGCGCCTCGCCGAAGCGGCTCCGCCCCTGCCCCGGCACCCAGGGGCCGCGATTGTAGCCCTGGCGCACCGGGGCGAAGGCCTCGTCGACGCGGCGGCGCATCTCGGTGCGGTAGAAGCTCTGGACGTCGCGGTCGGCGATGGTGGCGACGCGGGCCTCCAGCGCCGCCTTCACCGCGGCCTTGGCCTCCGGCGTGTCGGTCGGCCGGCCTTCGCTCTCCATTCGCCACAGGGCGTCGGACAGCGGGATGGCCGCCTCCAGCACCGCCCCCATCGCCTTGGCGCCGCTGGCGCGGATCAGGCTGTCGGGGTCTTCCCCCTCCGGCAGGAAGGCGACGCGGGCCGACTGGCCGGGGGCGAGGTGCGGCAAAATGCGCTCCACCGCCCGCCACGCCGCGCGCCGGCCGGCATTGTCGCCGTCGAAACACAGGAAGGGCACCTTCTCCGCCGCCGGGATCAGCTTCCACAGCTCCTGCACCTGCGTCTCGGTCAGCGCGGTGCCCAGCGGCGCCACGGCGCCCTCGAAGCCGGCGCGGACCAGCGCGATCACATCCATATAACCTTCGGCGACGATCACCGGCTTGCCGTCCGCCGCCGCCTGCCGCGCCCGCGACAGGCCGTAGAGCAGCGTGCCCTTGTGGAAGAGCGGGGTGTCGGCGGTGTTGACGTATTTCGGCCCGTCGCCCTCCAGGATGCGCCCGCCGAAGGCGACCACCTGCCCGCGCCGGTCGGTGACCGGGAACATCACCCGGTTGCGGAAGAAGCTGTAGGGAGACCGGCCGTCGTCCGGCCGCTTCAGCAACCCGGCATTGACCATGTCCTCATCGGAAAAGCCCTGCTTGCCGAGATGGGTGCGCAGCGCGTTCGAATCGCCGGGGGCAAAGCCCAGCCGGAAGCGGGCGATGGTCTCGCCGTCCAGCCCGCGCCGCATGAAATAGTCCAGCCCCGGCCGCCCGGCGGGCGTGTGCAGCTGCTGTTCGAACCAGCGCGCCGCCTGTTCGACAAGGTCGTGCAGGGTCTTGCGCCGCTCGTAGCGCTGGCGGTCCTCCTCCGTCGGGCGCGGAACCGGCAAGCCGGCCTCGCCGGCCAGATGCTCGACCGCATCGGGGAAGCCGAGATTGTCGTGGCGCATGACGAATCCGATGATGTCGCCATGGGCGCCGCAACCGAAGCAATGGAAGAAGCCCTTCTGGTCGTTGACGTAGAAGGAGGGCGACTTCTCATTGTGGAAGGGACAGGGGGCCTTGTACTCGCGGCCGGCGCGGATCAGCCGCAGCCGCTTGGATACCACTTCCGACAAGGTCAGCCGGGTGCGCAGTTCTTCCAGGAATTGGGGCGGGAAAGCCATGGTCGAACGGTCACCGGGGTACGAAGGACGATGGGCGGGGGCAAAGGGCGGAGCAATGGGAGCCAGGCTATAGCAGAGGCATAGTATGGGAACCAGCGCCGCCGTCCCCAAGGGTGCAGATGGCGCAGAGGCAATGCGTCAGTCCGGCGGCCTGACGAGATGCGTCCCGACATAGAGCGTGCGCAAGGGGGCCTGATAGCCGATGCTGTCCAGAGCCAGCACCTCGTCCCCGACGATCACTTGCGGACATTCCGGCCAGCTTCCGTCCCCCTGCCGCCGCAGAAGCTCCGCACCGACACCGGCCGTCCACAGCACCAGGATCTCGCGGACCGACGGCAGCGTGGTGTAGGTCCAGACATTCTCCCAGGTCTCGGCCTCGTTGCTGAGCGAGAGGATCTCGATCAGCAGGACCGGATCGGGCAGCGTGCGCAGACCCCGTTCATCCGGGGTGCAGGTCACGCCCAGGTCGGGGATGCGCATGTTGTGGCTGGAGCGGACGCGGGGCTGCACGCCCGGCGCGGTCACGACATGGCAGCCGGGCGCGCGGTCGGCCAGATGGTTGCCGATCAGGCGGGCGACGGTGCTTTGCAGGATGCCGTGGGTAATGCTCGCCAGCGCCATGGCGCGCGGTTCGCCGTTCACCAGCTCATAGCGCGTGTCGGTGCCGTCGCCGTTCCAGTCCAGGAACTCCGCGACGGTCATGCCTGAAGAGCTGGATTTGCGGACCGCGACCATTCCACTGTCCTCCTGCCCGTCTGCCGCGCGGGGCATCAGACCTCAAGCCTAGCCTGAGTCGCCCCGCGGCGGCCAGCGCCCCTAATTTGCCCGCCCTTACTTGCCCGAAAGCCGTGCCTTCACCAGACCACCGGCCTTGGCGAAGTCCATCTGGCCGGCATGGCGGGCCTTCAGCTCGGCCATCACCTTGCCCATGTCCTTGATGCTGGAGGCGCCCAGTTCGGTCACGATGGCGTCGATGGCGGCGGCGGACTCCTCCTCGCTCATCTGCTTGGGCAGGAAGCGTTCGATGACCGCGATCTCCTCGCGCTCCTGCTGCGCCAGTTCGGGACGGCCGCCCTGCTCGTACATTCCCGCCGACTCGTTGCGCTGCTTCACCATCGTCTGCAGCATCGACAGGATGGCCGGGCCGTCGATGCCGTCGGTCACGCCGCGGCCGCGGGACTCGATGTCGCGGTTCTTCAGCTCGGTAAGGATCAGGCGCAGGGTGGACACCGCGCGCATGTCCTTCGCGCGCATCGCATCCTTGAGGGAGTCGTTGAACTGCGTGCGCAGGGTCATGTCCAGTCTTCCTTGTTCTTCGTGCCCGGCATGCGGCCGGACAGGGCGACTATCCCGAAAGCGTCCGCCGATTTCCACACAAATGGCCCGTTTCCGCGAACGCCCGGTTCCGCCGCCGGCCGACTTTGTCCGCGGATCAGGGCCGCCTTGCAAAGCTATTGCTGGAAATCCGGCCGCCAATCGTCATATAGGATGTCCGGCCCACCCGATCAGCCCACTCGATCCCACGTCATCGCCCTCCTGGGTGGATATGGGGTGCGAGCGGTTGCGTGTGCGCGCCCGGCGGGACGCTAGGCCGTCGCCGTTCCGCCGATCACCCGATCCGTCGCCGGCCGCGGTTTTTGGGAAGGTTCATAGGAATGACTCTCGCCACTCCCCCCTCCGACAATGCGGTTCACACCGGCGTCCTGGTCCTGGCCGACGGCACGGTGTTCCGCGGCCGAGGCATCGGCGCCACGGGGGATTCGGTGGGCGAGGTGTGCTTCAACACCTCCATGACCGGCTATCAGGAGATCCTGACCGATCCCAGCTATGCCGGCCAGATCATCACCTTCACCTTCCCGCACATCGGCAACACCGGCGCCAACGCCGAAGACATCGAGACGATCACGCCGGCCGCCCGTGGCCTGATCCTGCGCGCCGACATCACCGACCCGTCGAACTGGCGCTCCACCCGCCATCTGGACGACTGGCTGAAGAGCTACGGCCTCGTCGGTCTGGCCGGCGTCGACACCCGCCGCCTGACCCGCCGCATCCGCGACCTGGGCGCGCCCAACGGCGTCGTCGCCCATGCGCCGGACGGCAAGTTCGACATCGAGGCGCTGGTCGCCAAGGCCAAGGGCTGGCCGGGTCTGGAGGGCATGGATCTGGCCAAGGACGTGTCCTGCCGCCAGACCTATGACTGGACCGAGGCCGGCTGGACCATCGGCGGCGGCTACGCCACCCAGGACAAGCCGCAGTACCATGTCGTCGCCATCGATTACGGCGCCAAGCGCAACATCCTGCGCTGCCTCGCCGCGGCCGGCTGCAAGGTGACGGTGGTTCCGTCCACCGCCTCGGTCGAGGACGTGATGCGCCACCAGCCGGACGGCGTCTTCCTGTCCAACGGCCCCGGCGACCCCGCCGCCACCGGCGAATATGCCGTGCCGACCATCAAGGGCCTGCTCGACACCGGCGTGCCGATGTTCGGCATCTGCCTCGGCCACCAGATGCTGTCGCTGGCGCTGGGCGCCAAGACCACCAAGATGGCGCTGGGCCACCGTGGCGCCAACCATCCGGTGAAGGACCTCGCCTCCGGCCGGGTGGAGATCACCAGCCAGAACCACGGCTTCGTCGTCGTTCCGGAGACCCTGCCGGCCGATGCCGAGGTCACCCATGTCAGCCTGTTCGACGGCACCAACGAGGGCATCCGCCTGAAGGGCAAGCCGGTCTTCTCGGTGCAGTACCACCCGGAAGCCTCGCCCGGCCCGCAGGACAGCCACTATCTGTTCGACCGCTTCGTCCAGCTGATCGCCGAGAAGAAGGCAGCCTGACGTCCGACTGCCAACAGGTCATGAAAAAAGGGGGAGCCGTTCGCGCGGCTCCCCCTTTTCCTATTTGGCGTTATGCTCCTTGTCAGGGGCCAGCGTCGCGGTGGTCGCCGTGCGCGGCTGGACCCGCTGGATGCCGCCATAGCAGCTGGTGCCGCCACGCCCGCCGGGTGATCCGGCGGCTTGGCCGTACTGGGTGCAATCGGCTGTCTGGCCGGCGGCTGTCGGGGTAGCGGCCGCCTTTTCGCCGCCATGCTTCTGGTCACGAGGCTTTGATTTGGGATCGTCCACAGTGGCCTCCTGGAGGTTGCGGACCATATCGATTATGGCCTCTCCTAGATTGCCAACATGGGCAGCGATCAGCGGTTCCAACAGATATGCGTCTTGCCGATCATCCGTTTTCTCACAAGCCTCCGCCGACTGCGGAGCCCGACAACCCCGCCTGCCCGCTTTGCGGACGGCAGATGGTGCCGGGCGCCAGCCTGAACGAGCATCACCTGATCCCACGCACCTATGGCGGCCGGGATACGGTGACGATGCACCGCATCTGTCATGCGAAGATCCACGCGGTGCTGACCGAACAGCAGCTGCGCGACCATTATCACGAGATCGAGGCGCTGCGCGGCCATCCCGACATCGCCGCCTTCATCCGCTGGGTCCGCCGCAAGCCGCCTGAGTTCGTTGACGGTCACGCCACCGACCGGCGGCGGCGCAAGCGCTGACCGACCTCAGCCCCGCTGCATCGCCCGCCGCGCGGCCGGCTTCGGCAGATATTCGCGGGCCTCGCCGTTGCAGACGCGGCTGACCCGCTCATACTCCTCCACCGTGTCGACCTTGGCCTGCCGGCGGTCGCGCTCGCGGCCGAACTCCTGCATGATCCGCCGCATCGCCGATTCGAGCGGCCGGCGGATCGCCGCCATCGCCTGGGTCTGGCTGCGCGAGCGCACCGGCGCCATCCCGTCGATCACCTGCTCCAGGCGGCTGCGGATCTGCGGCATCATCTCGTTCAGCAGCGCCTCGTCCACCGCGACATGGCGCATCTCATGGGCCAGAACTTCGCCATGCAGGCAGGACCCGGCCGGGATCTCGCCGGCGACATGGACGATGCGCTGCTGGAAGCCGAAGCTGATGGTCAGCGAACTGGCCGACGCGCAATAGGTGCCGTCGCCCATCGACTTGAACAGCGCCTGCACCTGTGACTGCTCGCCGTAACGCGCCTGGGTCAGCCCCAGCACATGGCTGTCGGCGGTGCTCGCCGGCCCCGGCGTCCGCCCCGGAAGCCGGGTGAGCTGGGCGATCGACAGGCTGTCGTCGCGCTTGATCGGCGCCAGCACGGTGTCGAGAGTCAGCTTGGTCGGCGGAAAGCCGCCGCAGCCATTGGACTGCGCCGCGGCCGGCATCGCCGCCAGGAGGAGACCCAAAAGGGAAAGGAACAGGAGGCGAACGGTCATCCCAGCACTGTTACCGGGAAACCGTTCGCCGACAAGAGATATGGAAGGGCGGCCAATGCCCCCAAACCTCACTTCCCCGCCTTCAGCTGCTCCCGCGTCAGCCAGAACACCTCGCCGAAGCTGTTGGCGGTCTGCAGCCACAGGAAATCCAGGTGCGGATACTCCGCCTCCAGAATCTCGCGGCCGGTGCCGAACTCGCACAGCAGCCCGCCCTCCGGGGTCAGGTGCTTGGGCGCTTCCTTCAGGATGCGGCGGACGATGTCCAGCCCGTCATCGCCGCCGGCCAGCGCCATCTCCGGCTCGGCCCGGAATTCCGGCGGCAGGGCGTCCATCGATTCGGCGTCGACATAGGGCGGGTTGGTGATGATGACGTCGTACTTCCGCGTCTTCAGCGGCGCAAACAGGTCGCCCTGGTGCAGGGTGATGCGGTCCTCGAACCCGCTGTCGGCGACGTTGCGCTTCGCCACCTCCAGCGCGTCGGGCGACAGGTCGACGGCGTCCACCTGGGCCTCGGGGAAGATACGGGCGGCCAGGATGGCGAGGCAGCCGGAACCGGTGCACAGATCCAGCACCCGCTCCACCGACGTCGGGTCCTCCACCAGCGTGAAGTCGTCGCCGCCGAACAGGTCGGAGAACAGCAACTCCCCGATGTAGGAGCGCGGGACGATCACCCGCTCGTCCACATAGAAGGGGATGCCCTGGATATAGGCCTTGTTCAGCAGGTAGGGCGCCGGCTTGCGGGTGTCGATGCGGGCATGGAGGATGCCGGCCACCGCCTCGCGCTCCGCCGCGGTCAGGCGCGAGTCCAGATAGGGGTCGAGCTGGTCGACCGGCAGGTGCAGCGTCTCCAGCACCAGGAACACCGCCTCGTCGAAGGCCGTGGTGGTGCCGTGGCCGTAATCCAGATCGGCCTCGTTGAAGCGGCTGACGCCGTAGCGCAGGAAATCGCGGATGGTCGACAGCTCGGCGGCGGCTGCCGCGGCGGTGTGTTTGGTGGTCAGCTTGCTGGTCACTGGGCGCAGGCTCCGGTCAGGAACGGGAATAGGGTCAGAGGATGTCCAGCACCGACTCCGGCGGACGGCCGACGCGGGCGCGGTCGCCCTTCACCACGATCGGGCGCTCGATGGCCGCCGGATTGGCGGACAGGGCGGCGACCAGCGCCTCTCCGTCCAGATCCTTGGGCAAGCCGGCCTCCGCCGCCTCCTTGGCGCGGGTGATGTCGCGCGGCCCCTTGCCCAGCTTGGCGAGGATGGCCGACAGCTCCGCCGGGCCGGGCGGGGTCTTCAGATACTCGATCACCGTCGGCTCGACGCCGCGCGACCGCAGAAGCTCCAGCGTCTCGCGCGATTTGCTGCAGCGCGGGTTGTGATAGATCGTCACGTCGCTCATGGCAGGCTTTCCAGGGTTGGGCAGGCTTGCTCGGTTTGAAGAGCGGTCAGACTGATACACCCAACCCGCGCTCCGCGCCAATCCGGCATGCGGAAACGGACGCCGCGGCGCAACATCCCTCAGGTGACAAGGGATGGCTTTGGTATTACTTTGCGCGCTCGCTTTTCCGAAGGCCCGTGCGCGCCGTAACCCGGTGGGCGGGCCATGCGGAACAGTTCCGATGCCCAGATACGGATGCCGGCCGTGACCAAGCTCTCGCTCTCCAAGGACAAGATCAACATCCTCCTTCTGGAAGGTGTCCACGACAACGCCATCGACGAGCTGGCCCGCGGCGGCTATGCCTCCGTCGAGCGGCTGCCGCGCGCGCTGGACGAGGCGGAACTGCTGGAGCGCATCGGTTCGGTCCACATCCTGGGCATCCGCTCGCGCACCCACCTGACCGCCAAGGTGCTGGAAGCGGCGAACAAGCTGATCACCGTCGGCTGCTTCTGCATCGGCACCAACCAGGTCGACCTGAAGGCGGCGCGCCGCCAGGGCGTGCCGGTGTTCAACGCCCCCTATTCCAACACCCGGTCGGTGGCGGAACTGGTGATCGGCGAGATCATCATGCTGATGCGCGGCATCTTCGAGAAGTCGCAGCTGGTCCATGGCGGCGGCTGGATGAAGTCGGCCAAGGACTCTTACGAGATCCGCGGCAAGACGCTGGGCATCGTCGGCTACGGCCACATCGGCACCCAGGTGTCGATCCTGGCGGAAGCCATGGGCATGCAGGTCCGCTTCTACGACACCGTGCGCAAGCTGGCGCTCGGCAACGCGCGCGCCTGCGACTCGCTGGAGGAGCTGCTGTCGGTGTCCGACGTGGTGACCCTGCATGTGCCGGACACCGCGCAGACCCGGAACATGATCGGCGAGCGTGAACTGGCCGCCATGAAGAAGGGCAGCCACCTGATCAACGCCGCCCGCGGGCAGGTGGTGGACATCGAGGCGCTGGCCGCCGCGATGAACTCCGGCCACGTCCTGGGCGCCGCCATCGACGTCTTCCCGGTCGAGCCCGGTTCGGACAAGGACGAGTTCCAGAGCGCGCTGCGCGGCATCAAGACCGCCATCCTGACCCCGCACATCGGCGGTTCGACGATGGAGGCCCAGGCCAACATCGGCACCGAGGTGGCGCAGAAGCTGATCGAGTATTCGGACAACGGCTCCACCGTCGGCGCGGTCAACTTCCCGCAGGTGGCGCTGCCGGTGCAGGCCGGCTGCACCCGCTTCCTGCATGTCCACGAGAACCGTCCGGGCATCCTGCGCAAGGTGAACGAGGTGTTCTCCGGCCGCGACCTGAACATCGCCGCCCAGTATCTCCAGACCGATCCGGAGCTGGGCTATGTGGTGGTGGACGTCAACGGCGACGTCGACGAGCTGGAGGTCACCAACGACCTGCGCGCCATCGAAGGCACCCTGAAGGCGCGCTTCCTGTTCCCGTCGCAGCGCTGACCGAATAGGGGGAGGGGGAGTGCCCGAGGGAGACGCAACCGTCCCCCCTTGGGAACCCTTCCCCCGCCGCCCGGTTGTCCACTCATGATGCTGCGCCGCAGCACCAGCCCGAGAGGACGACCGCCATGACCAACCGCCACTCCACCATGCTCAAGACCCTGGGCATCACCGCGCTGGCGCTAGGCGGGCTGGCCGTCGCCAACACGCTGGCCGCGCGGGCGGCCGAGCGCCGCTATCCGCCGGAAGGCCGTTTCCTGACCGTCGACGGCGTCCGCCTGCATTACATGGAGGCCGGCGAAGGCCCGCCGGTCGTGCTGCTGCACGGCAACGTCTCCGCCCTCGGCGATTCGCTGGCGAGCGGCCTGTTCCAGCGGCTGGCGCGGAATCACCGGGTGATCGCCTTCGACCGTCCCGGCATGGGTCACAGCGACCGCCCCAAAAACCGCTCCCATGGCCGCGACTGGACGCCGGAGGATCAGGCCGACCTGCTCGCCCGCGCCTTCGACGCGCTGAACATCGAGAACGCCGTGGTGGTCGGCCACTCCTACGCCACGCTCGTCGCCCTGGCCCTGGCGCTGGACCATCGCCGGGCGGTGAAGGGTCTGGTGCTGATGGCCGGCTACTACTTCCCGACCAGGCGGGTGGACGCGGCTCTGGTGGCGCCGGTGGCGATGCCGGTGCTGGGCGACCTGCTGCGTTATACGCTGTCGCCGCCGTTCGCCAAGGCGATGATGCCGGCGATGCTGAAGACGCTGTTCTCGCCGCGGCCGGTGCCGGACCACCTGACGGACAGCTTCCCCGCCGCTTTGACGATCCGGCCGAGCCAGCTGCGCGCCAACGCCCAGGACGGCGTCACCATGGTGCCCGCCGCCGAACGGATGCAGCACCGCTATGCCGAGGTGACGGTCCCGGTGGCGATCTTCGCCGGTCATGGCGACCGCGTCGTTGAGCAGGAGGAACAGAGCGGCCGGCTTCACCATGTCCTGTCCGACAGCACCCTGCATTGGGTGCCGGACTCCGGCCACATGGTGCATTACGCCGATCCGGATCTGGTGGTGCGCCGGATCGACGAGTTGTCAGCCGAAAAGGCGGCGCCGCAAGTCTCCGTTCACAGATAGCGCCGCATCAGGACGCTGCCGCCCTGGTGCGGCAGGCGGGGGTGCCAGGGGATGTCGGCGCGGCCGATCTCCTCGAATCCCTCGCCGGCGTACAGGTGGCGGGCCGGCTCGTTGTCGGCCCAGACATGCAGGGTGACGCGGTCGAAGCCACCGGTCCGCGCCCGCTCGTAGAACCAGCCGAGCAGCCGCCCGGCGATGCCCTGCCGCCGCCGGTCCGGATCGACCGCCAGCGCCGACAGGAAATAGCTGCCCCAATCCAGCGTTTCGGAAAATTCGGCCATATGGGCGACCCGGTCGGGCGGCAGGCCGCTGTAATCCTCCGTCCGGATCCAGTCGGTGGGGTAGCCGTGGGCGACGCCGACCACCTGCCCGTCCAGTTCCGCCACTCCGCTTTGCCGGTGCGACAGCGACCCGCTGCGCCCGGCCAATCCCGGAACCAGCATCTCCGCCGCGGTCATTCCCGGCATCAGCCCGTCGAGCAGAAATTCATAGACCCCGCCCCCGGCAATGTCGATCAGCCGAGCCAGCTCCGGTGCGTCGTCGGCATCGGCCGGGCGGATGCGGAGACGGTCGTCGGTCAATGCAGGGCTCACGGCGGGAACCTTCGATCAGGAGAGCGGCCGAATAGAAGAGGCCCTCCCGCCGCGGATTTCCAGCCCCTTTCGTGCGAACCGGCCCGCTCGGCCCCAATCCGCTCAGCCCCAACCCGATCAACCCTGATCGGCGGCCCGGTTCAGGTCGTCGCGCAGCCGCAGCAGCGCATCGCGGAGCGACATCAGTTCCTCGGCCGAATTGCCGGCGGCGGCGGCAATCCGCGTCGGCAGGCATTCGGCCTTGGCCCGCAGAGCCGCACCCTCGGCGGTCAGGCCGATGCGCATCAGCCGTTCGTCCTGCGGATCGCGGGCGCGGGTGAGAAGCCCCTGCCCTTCCATCCGCTTCAGCAGCGGGGTCAGCGTGCCGCTGTCCAGCCCCAGCCGCTCGCCCAGAAGCTTCATCGACTGTCCGTCCTGCTCCCACAGCAGCAGCATGATCAGATACTGCGGATAGGTCAGGCCAAGCTGCTCCAGCATCGGGCGGTAGACGCGGCTCATCGCCAGATTGGCCGAATAGAGCGCGAAGCACGCTTGGTTGGAGAGCAGAAGCGGGTCGTCCTTGTCGGCTGCCATGATGCGTGAACCTTGGAAAGACGGCGCGGAGAAGGCGGCGTGGAAAAGATGGCGCGCCGCCGGGATGCCGCGCGTCGATCGATTGTGCATCCCGCACAATCGCGCGCAACAGCCCGGCAGCGCAATGCCGAAGGCTTTTCGCCTCAGGCGATACCCTCAAGATCCGGCCTTCAACTCCACCGTCAGGCGACGGTCGTGGTGACCGGGATGTTGCCCTTGGTGGCGTGGCTGTACGGGCAGACCTTGTGGGCACGGGCCAGCAGGTCCTCGGCGGCGGCCTTGTCCATGCCCGGCAGCGAGACCACGAAGTCGACGGTCAGGCCGAAGCCCTCACCATCGTCGCGGGCGCCGATGCCGACCGTGGCGTTCACCGTCAGGTCGGCCGGAACGGCGATCTTGTCGCGGTTGCCGACGAACTTGATGGCGCCGATGAAGCAGGCCGAATAGCCGGCGGCGAACAGTTGTTCCGGATTGGTGGCGCCGCCTTGGCCACCCAGTTCCTTCGGCGCGGCCAGCGCGACCGACAGCAGGCCATCTTCGCTGACGGCCTTGCCGTCACGGCCACCGGTGGCGGTCACCTTGGTCGAATACAGGGTCTTCATGGCGTGTGCTCCTTCACAGATTGGATTGGCTGGGTTTCCGGGGCGGCGGTTTGAACCGGCGCCCGTCGATCTCGTGAGAAGAACTATTGTGCACAATTGAACTGCACGCAATCTATTTTATCGTGCGCAATCAGATTGTGTGCAATGTGTGTGGCGCATGGCGCTGCCCTGGAGCCGGATCACCCATGCTGGATGCGGGTTAGCCCGCATACCTGAGTATTGCCATTTGTTAACGACGCCACGGTTAATGCCTAGCTTGTGTCGGCGTCGTGACCTTCCGGCCGCTCATTCCGCCCCATGAGAGTGCCATGAAACTATCCAGCAAAATCCTGCTGCCGGTCCTGGTCCTGTCCATTGTGTCGGCCGCCATCGGCGGCACCTCGGTATGGGGGTTGAACCGCATCGCCGCCGCCAACCAAGCCCTGATCCGGACGGATCGGATGGTCCTGACCGCATCGGAACTGCGGTCGATCAGTAGGTCCCTGCAGCGTGACGCCTTGAACCTTATTTCCGAGGACGCTGCGACGCAGGCGAAGATCAGCGAGCGGTTCGGCGACCGCATCGAAGACATGGCGGACACCAACCGCCGGCTCGACCGGCTTCTCGCCGCGTCGGGCAATCCGGCCGCCGGACAAATCGGCCCGCTGCAGGTCAAGGTGATGGAGGCTCTGGCCAAGACGCAGGACCTCGCCCTCGCGGGGCAGCGCGACGCCGCAGCCGCCCTGTTCCGCAGCGATGTGCGCAACGGCGAGCGCGCGGCCTCGGCCCTGACCGATCCGATCATCGACACTGGGACGAAGCGGATCGCCCAACTCACCGAAGCGGTGGAGGAGACCGAGAGCTTCGTGAAGGTCACCGTGGCGGCGGTTGGGCTTATCGGCATTCTCGCCGGCGCCCTGCTCTCCCTGCTGATTGCCCGCCGCAGCGTCGTGGAACCGCTGGCCCGCCTGACCGCGAGCATGGGACGCCTTGCCCGCAAGCATCACGGCGTCGACCTGACGGATGCGGCGCGCGGTGACGAGGTCGGCGCCATGGCCACCGCAGTCGTCACCTTCCGCGACGCGCTGCAGACCGCCGACCGGCTGGAGGCCGAGCAGGCGGCCGACCGCACCGCCAAGGAACGGCGCACGGCCGAGGTGGAGCGTCTGGTCCGCCATTTCGAAGCGACCGTCAGCGGCATCTTGCACACGCTGTCGTCCGCCGCCACCGAACTGAGCCAGACGGCGCACAGCATGTCGGGCATCGCCGACCAAACCAATGCGCGTGCAACGGCGGCGGCCCAAACGGCGGTCGAGGCCTCGTCCAACGTCCAGGCCGTCGCGGTGGCGACGGAGGAGCTGACCGCCTCCATCACCGAGATCAGCGGGCAGGTGTCGCGCTCCACCGCCATCGCCGATCAGGCGGTGAGCGAAGCGCAGCAGACCAATGCCCAGGTCCAGGGGCTGGTCGAGCAGGCGCAGCGCATCGGCGAGATCGTGCAGATGATCAACGGCATCGCCACCCAGACCAACCTGCTGGCGCTGAACGCCACCATCGAGGCGGCACGGGCAGGAGAAGCGGGCAAGGGCTTCGCCGTGGTGGCGTCGGAGGTGAAGAGCCTCGCCAACCAGACGGCCAAGGCGACGGAGGACATTGGCACCCAGATCGCCTCGATGCAGGGCGCCACCAACGGCGCGGCCCAGGCGATCGGCGGCATCAGCCGGACCATCGCGACGATCAGCGAGGTCGCCACCTCCATCGCCTCCGCCATCGAGGAGCAGGGAGCGGCAACGGCCGAGATCGCCCGCAACGTTCAGGAGGCCTCCAGCGGCACCGCGTCGGTCAGCGCCAACATCGGCGGCGTCAGCGAGGCGGCCGCCCAGACCGGCGCCGCGGCCAGCCAGGTGCTGGGCGCCTCGGGCGAGCTCTCGCGCCAGTCGGAACTGCTGCGCCTGGAAGTGGAGACCTTCCTGAGCGGCATTCGCGCCGCCTGACTGGCCCCGCTCTCTCGCACCCAGGAACCGGCGCGTGAGGGGGCGAGCATGACGGCGCCGCGTGCGCAGATGCTTGGCCGGGCTGCCCGATGTCCGGGCCAACTTTCCGGTGGCGTCGGCAGTCGCGAAGGCCCATTCCCGGCCCTTGACCCCCGTCTCCGCGAAGGAGCAGCCGTCGCGCACCCATGCGTCGATGACGGGCAGAGGCCCGGAGCCGTACATCGGCGATTTCGTTCGTACTCAAAATGTGACGGTCATCACTGCCGGCGCACGCTCGGAGGGCGATGCTGGCTGCTCGAAGACACAGTGGAATGCCGGCTATTCGACATGCTCAGGACCAGCAGGATCGGGATGTCTCAGAAGCCCCAGCCCGTGGCGATCTGCCTGGAATGCGGAACGCCGTACCTTGGGTTGGAGGCAATCACGGACGGATGCAGGACGCGAACTTCTGCCGGCCGATGCGACGGCGAGGTCGTTGCCCGATGGCGCAACGAGGATTGGATCGTCTGCCCATCCTGCGACGGTGGCGGCTGTCCGGAATGCCGTGATCTCGGCTGGTTGCCCGTGCCGCACTGAAGCGGCGCGCAACGCGGTGGAGGCGATCCCGATGAAGGACTTCGCCCACGCGGCGGCGTCACCAAGTCGCAAACAAGAGTCGCAAACGGACAGGGCAGCAGCGCCGAAAGCAACCCCGGACGCGGGCAAAGAAAAAGCCTTGGAACCGTTGGGTTCCAAGGCTTTTCCGGTCCTTCCGGAACTGGTCGGAGCGACAGGATTTGAACCTGCGACCCCCAGACCCCCAGTCTGATGCGCTACCAGGCTGCGCTACGCTCCGTCAACTTCACCGCAGTGCTTGCGGCTTGGCTCCGGAAGGGAACGGGACTATAGCCGCGGGCTTTTGCCGATGCAACATCTCCCGTGATGATTTTTCAGCTTTTTTTGCTCCCCATTTCGGACAGGCGGGAGAGCACCGATCGCAGCGATTTCAGCTCGTCCAACACCATGGTGATCTCGTGACGCACCGCGTCGGACAGGGGCGGCTGGTCGGCGCTGGCCTCGCCGCCGTCATCGGATTCGTCAACGGTGAAAGCTTCGACATCCGGCGCCTCGTTGCCGTCGTCCGTGTCTTCGGGCAGCGGCGGCGTCGGATCGGACATCCGCCCTTCCTTCAACAGGCGCTGAACGCCCTTGATGGTGTAGCGGTCCTCATACAGCAGCGCCTGGATGCGCCGCAGAAGCTCGACATCCTCCGGCCGGTAATAGCGTCGGCCGCCGCCGCGCTTCAGCGGGCGGATCTGGGGAAACTTCGTCTCCCAGAACCGCAGCACATGCTGAGGCACGTTGAGATCGGTCGACACCTCGCTGATGGTGCGATAGGCCGTGGCGGATTTCATGACCGGATCAGGCCGCCTTCCGGCGATGACCGAAGGCGGCGGTCCGCGGAACGGCACGGCACGGCGATGGACGGGGCATCCGAATCATCGGAAACGGCCGGCGTCAGGACAGCGCCCGCGCGGGCGTCGGCGCCCCACCCTCCTGAACCTCGTTGATGCGGTTCTTCAGCACATGGCTGGCGCGGAAGACCAGGACCCGGCGCGGCAGGATCGGCACCTCTTCCCCGGTCTTGGGATTGCGGCCGATTCGCTCGCCCTTCTGGCGGACCTGAAAGCTGCCGAAGGACGAGATCTTCACCATCTCCCCCCGGGCGAGCGCATCGGAAATCTCGTCCAGGACGGTTTCGACCAGATCGGCCGATTCATTGCGCGAAAGACCGACCTCCTGATAGACGGCTTCGCTCAATTGCGCGCGCGTGACGGTGTTTTGCGACATTGTTCGACCTCCCCCCGCAACCATTGCGAAGACGGTAATCCGGGGGAAGAAGGTCCGTCAATTCAAAAGCTTGGCAGCCGCAAACGGCCCGGCCGAAGTCCGGCCGGGGTTGCAGCGCAGCATGGCAACGGGGGGACTGGAAAGGGACGCCGGCGGCTTACCAGCGGATCAGCGCCGACCCCCAGGTCAGGCCGCCGCCGATGGCTTCCATCAGGATCAGGTCGCCGCGCTTGATGCGGCCGTCGGCCACCGCCTCGCCCAGCGCCAGCGGGATCGACGCGGCCGAGGTGTTGCCGTGGCGGTCAACCGTCAGCACCACCTTCTCCGGCGACAGCTTCATCTTGCGGGCCAGCCCGTCGATGATGCGGCGGTTCGCCTGGTGCGGCACCATCCAGTCGATGTCGGTCGACTCGAGGCCGTTGGCGACCAGAGCCTCCTCCACCACCGCCGACAGCTTGGACACGGCGTGGCGGAAGATTTCCTGCCCGTGCATGCGGACATGGCCGATGGTGCCGGTCGACGATGCGCCGCCGTCGACATAGAGCAGGTCGTATTGGCTGCCGTCGGAATGCAGGTGGGTGGACAGCACGCCGCGGTCGGACGAATCGCCCTTGCCTTCATAGGCGTCCAGAACGATGGCACCGGCACCGTCGCCGAACAGCACGCAGGTGGTGCGGTCGTTCCAGTCGAGAAGGCGGGAGAAGGTTTCCGCCCCGATCACCAGGGCGCGGCGCGCCTGACCGTTGCGCAGGAAATTGTCGGCCACCGACATGGCATAGACGAATCCGGCGCACACCGCCTGGATGTCCATGGCGAAGCCCTTGGTCCCCAGCGCCGCCTGCACCTTGGTCGCCGTGGCCGGGAAGGTGTTGTCGGGCGTGGTGGTGGCCAGGATGATGCAGTCGATGCTGGCGGCCGGCACGCCGGCATGCTCCAGCGCGCGGATCGCCGCGGCGATGGCGAGGTCGGAGGTCTTCTCCCCCTCCGCGGCGATGTGACGGGACTTGATGCCGGTGCGCTGGACGATCCATTCGTCCGACGTGTCGACCCGCTGTTCCAAATCCTTGTTGGTGACGACGTTGGACGGCAGGAAGATACCGCAACCCAGAACTCGGGAACGCATGACCATTGTTCAGCCCGCCGCCGCCTTCGTGTCGGGAAGAGGGTTCGCGTCGGCTATGCGCCCCATCTCTTCCTTGATGCGTTCGTTGAAGCCATGCGTCGCCAGATTGACGGCGACCGCGACGGCATTGGCGAAGCCGACCGCGTCGGTGCCGCCATGGCTCTTCACGCAGACGCCGCGCAGGCCCAGGAACATCGCGCCGTTGTAGCGGCGCGGGTCGATCCGCTCGCGGAAGCGCTTGAAGGCGCCGCGTGCCAGCAGATAGCCGATCCGTGCCAGGAACGACGTCGCGAAGGTCCGGCGCAGGAACTCGGAGAACAGCTTGGCCGTGCCCTCCGCCGTCTTCAGCGCGACATTGCCGGTGAAGCCGTCGGTGACGATGACGTCGACCGTTCCCAGCCCGATGTCCGTGCCTTCGACGAAACCATGGAAGCGGCCGGGCAGCGGCATGTCGCGCAGGCTGGCCGCCGCGGCACGCACCACCTCGTTGCCCTTCATGTCCTCCGACCCGATGTTCAGCACACCGATCGACGGCTCCGGAAGGCCCAGGATGGCGCGCGCGAAGACGGCCCCCATCACGGCGAACTGGACGAGATTTTCCGGCTGGCATTCGGCGTTGGCGCCGAGGTCCAGCATCACGCTCTCGCCCCGCTGCGTCGGGAAGAAGGAGGCCATCGCCGGCCGGTCGATGCCCGGCAGCGTCTTCAGCACGAACTTCGCCATCGCCATCAGGGCGCCGGTGTTGCCGGCCGACACCACGCAGGCAGCCTCGCCCGCCGCGACGGCGTCGATGGCAAGCCTCATGCTGGACTGGCGACCGGCGCGCAACGCCACTGCCGGTTTGGCGTCACCGGCCACGAAGTCGGCGGTGTGGCGGATTTCCGCCACTGCCTTCAACGCAGGCCGCTGGCTCAGCAGCGGTTCGAGCCGCTGCTGGTCGCCGTACAGCAGAAAGCGCACGTCGGGATGGCGCTCCCGCGCGATGTCCGCCCCGGCAACGACCATGTCGGGGCCGAGATCGCCACCCATGGCATCCAGGGCGATGGTCAGGCGCTGGCTCACCGCGAACAGGCTCCCCGGCTTGGACCCCGGCAGGGGCGACCAGCGCCCCCGGTCATCGGGACCTCAGACAACGCGATCCGGATCAAGCGGCCGCGGTGCCGCTCTGAACCACTTCACGCTGGTCGTAATGGCCGCAAGACCCGCAGACGTGGTGCGGACGCTTCAGCTCGCCGCAGTTCGGGCACTCGTTGTACGCCGAGGTCGGCAGAGCGTGGTGCGAACGCCGCATGTTGCGCCGCGACTTGGAGGTCTTCTTCTTCGGAACAGCCATGACCGTAAACTCTCTTCATTGGAAAGGGCGGCCCGAACAGGGGCCGCCCAGCGCGAGCGGCATTCAATAAGGCAAATGCCCCCAAAGGGCAAGCCCGAACAACCCCCATTTCGCAACCCCGCGCCGCTCATTGGTGGGGGTGGAAATGCCGGCCCTTATACAAGGCGCGGCGGGGAAAGCAACAGTCCGATCAGTCCCGCGACTTCAACTGTTGCAGAACGGCGAAGGGATTGGGCTTTTCAGGCTCTTCCGCCACCTCTTCCTCCGCCGGGTCCTCGCCCTCATGCTCGCGATAGTCCTCGAATTCCACGCCCTCGGCATGAGGATAGGGGTCGAGACCGAGCGACAGGTGCTGCGCCGTCAGTTCGCCGATGTCGATTCGGTTGCTCTCCATCGGCTCGGGAATGTCCTCGTCCGACAGGGACGGGTCGAAATCGATCTCCAGCCCCTGGTCCTCGATCATCGACGGCGGGGCGAACAGCGCATCGAAGCTCTCGCTGACATGGGCGGGCACCGGCTCCAGCGTGACGACGCAGGTCTGGACCACGTCGGCCTCCAACCGGCCGGAGACGCGGATCATCTGGCCGCCGCGCACCGCGCGCAGTTTCACCGTGGCGGTCAGGCTGCCGATCGCCTCCAGCTCCAGCCGTTCGGCCAGCGCCTTGCGCTCCGTCTCCGTCGCTTCGATGGTCTCGATCACGTCGGCGCGGCGCACAGCGTCGGCAGGGACGATGCGCGAGAATTCCGGGGCCGGCAGGGCACCGTTGGCAGGACTCATGGCGAAAGACTCTCTGATCGAAAACCGGAACGGCCGGCGCGACGGGCGACCGGCATCACTCAAGTCACATGCAGCCGCCGCACCGGAAAGGCAAGCCCTCAAGCATCGGAAGGCCCACAGCGCCCTTCATATATAGTGTGAGCCTCACGCCGGCACCGGGGCGAAGCGGACCTCCCCCTGCATCAGCGACTCCAGCGGCTGGGCGTCGAGCGCCGCGGCGCAGGCGCGGACATAGGCGGCCATGGCCACCAGCACCCCGTCCGGCACCGGGTCCACCGTGCCGTAGAGGTTGTTGTCCAGCGCCACCTCCAGCCTGCCGTCGTCGGAGTCGGCCAGCGCCTCGTCATAGGCGCGGATTCGCCCGGCCATGCCGCGCGCCATCGTCTTGACGCGCCGGGCGATGCCGCTGTCGCCGACCCCCATCTCCAGCAGCGACTTCTCGAAATCGTCGACCATCGTCTCGTAGAGGCGCTGCGACAGTTTGCCCGCCTCCGCACCCTGGCCCTTCAGCCGGCGCATCACCAGCAGCAGATGCAGCGCCACCATCTCGAACCGCCCGTCGAGCGTATCGGGCACGGCGAGCGCACTGTAGAAGGCCGGCTCGCGGGCCCGGCCGACGATGGCGGTGAACAGACCGCCCACCGCCGTGGCGTTGCGGGCACGCGCGCCGCCGCCGATCCCGGACATCAAAGGGGCCAGCAGACGGCCGATAAAGCTTCCTGACACGAACGGCAGCCCTTCCCCGACTCGGAGTCTCGTTGACAGGGCGAAGCAGCCGGTGCGATTGTCCCGCACGGAGACTGTCCACAGCCGTGGACGGCCTCACTGCCCCGCCGGCTCCATCATAGCCCGAGCACCATGACCAGATCGAACTTTTCCGCCCCCCGCACCGTCATTCGCACCGCCCTGCTGGGCAGCGTCCTGCTCGCCGGCCTCGCCGCCACCGGCTGCTCGCCCATCGTCGCCACCCGCGGCAACCTGACGGACCCGCAGCTGGTGGCAGAGCTGCAGCCGGGCCAGAGCCGGCGCGACGACGTCGCCGCGGTGCTGGGCACCCCGACCTCGGTCGGCACCTTCGATCCGAACGTCTGGTACTATATCGGGCAGAAGACAGAGAAGACCGCCTTCTTCGAGCCGGAAGTGACGGAGCGCCGCGTCGTCGTCGCCCATTTCGACGACACCGGCGTCCTGCGCGAGATCAAGACGCTCGACAAGTCGGCTGGCCAGGATGTCGATCTGGTGGAACGCACCACCCCGACCGCCGGCCGCGAGATGGGCTTCCTGGAACAGATGATGGGCAACGTCGGCCGCTTCTCCGCCAAGGACACCAAGGGCAAGGGCCCCGGCAGCTGATAGCCTAGCCGACAGCCGGGCTATCCGTGCCCGTTCACCCCGATACAGACACCGACCTGCGCCACATGCGCGCCGCCCTGTCGCTCGCCGCGCGCGGGCTGGGGCGGACTTGGCCGAATCCGGCGGTCGGCTGCGTTCTGGTCCGCGACGGCGCCGTGATCGGCCGCGGCTGGACCCAGCCCGGCGGCCGGCCGCATGCCGAGACGGAGGCGCTGGCCCGCGCCCGCAGCCTCTCCGGCGGGACCCATGAGGGAGCGGAAGGCGCCACCGCCTACGTCACGCTGGAACCCTGCAATCACTATGGCAAGACGCCGCCCTGCGCCCTGGCGCTGGTCGAGGCGAAGGTGGCGCGCGTCGTCGTCGCCTGCCAGGACCCCGACCCGCGGGTCGCCGGCGGTGGCCTGGCCCGGCTGCGCGATGCCGGCATTGCGGTCACGACCGGCGTCTGCGAAGCCGAGGCGCTGGCCCTGAACGAGGGCTTCTTCAACCGCATCACGCTGGGCCGCCCGTTGGTAACGCTGAAGGTCGCCAGCACGCTGGACGGCCGCATCGCCACCGCCACCGGCGAGTCGCAGTGGATCACCGGCCCCACCGCCCGCGCCTGGGGCCACCGGCTGCGCGCCAGCCACGACGCCATCCTGGTCGGCATCGGCACCGCGCTGGCCGACGATCCCGAACTGACCTGCCGCCTGCCCGGATTGGAAGACCGCAGCCCGGTGCGCGTGGTGGTGGACAGCAGCCTGCGCCTGCCGCCGACGGCGAAGCTCGCCACCAGCGCCGGCCGCATCCCGACCTGGGTCGTCACCGGTCCTTCCGCCGATCCCGCCCGCACCCAGGCGCTGACCGCTCTCGGCGTCGAGGTGATCCCGGTTGCCACCGACGCTGACGGCCGCGTCGATCCCGCAGCCGCGATGACCGCCCTCGCCGCCCGCGGCATCACCCGCGTGCTGGTGGAGGGCGGAGCGTCCATCGCCGGCGCCCTGCTCGGCGCCGGGCTGGTCGACCGGCTGGAGTGGTTCCGCGCCGCCTCGCTGATCGGCGGCGACGGGCTGCCGGCGGTCGCCGGCTTCGGAGTCGAGGCGTTGGCCGCCATGGCGCGCTTCGAACGCACCGCCGTCCGCAGTGCCGGCGCCGATCTTGCCGAAAGCTACCGCCGGATCCCCGCCAAAGCATCGGTCTAGCCGACGCAACAGACCGTTGCGCCGTCCGCGGTGTCGCGCGCGCTTCCCCTGGCCGCGAAACCTGCTAAATTCCCCGCATGTTCACCGGAATCATCACCGATGTCGGGCGCGTCCAGGCCGTGGAGCGGCAGGGCGACACCCGGTTCACCATCGAGACCGCCTTCGACACGGAGACGATCGCGATCGGGGCGTCCATCGCCCACAACGGCGTCTGTCTGACGGTCATCGAAAAGGGACCGGGGACCTACGTCATCCAGGCGTCGGGGGAGACCCTGTCGAAGACGACGCTCGGCGGGTGGGAGCCCGGCACGCGCGTCAACCTGGAACGCGCGCTGAAGGTCGGCGACGAGTTGGGCGGGCACATCGTGTCCGGCCACGTCGACGGCGTCGGCCGGCTGGTCTCGATCCGCCCCGAAGGCGAATCGCTGCGCCTGACCTTCGAGGCGCCGGCCAACCTCGCCAAATACATCGCGCCGAAGGGTTCGATCGCCATCGACGGCGTGTCCCTGACCGTCAACGAGGTCGAGGGCAACCGCTTCGGCGTCAACATCATCCCCCACACCCAGACCGCGACCACCTTCGGCGGGCTGAAGGAGGGCGATCCGGTCAATCTCGAAATCGATATGCTGGCGCGCTATGTCGCCCGGCTCGCGGGGCAGGAATGACGTCCGAGTTTCACAAGTACCTGTCGACGGCCGAAGAGATCATCGAAGAGGCGCGTCAGGGCAGAATGTTCATCCTGGTCGACGACGAGGACCGGGAGAACGAGGGCGATCTGGTGATCCCCGCCTCCTGCGCCACGCCGGAAGCGGTGAACTTCATGGCCAAGCATGGGCGCGGCCTGATCTGCCTCACCATGGACCGGCCGAACATCGAACGGCTGCGCCTGCCGCTGATGGCGCAGCAGAACGCCTCGCGCCACCAGACCGCCTTCACCGTCTCGATCGAGGCGCGCGAGGGGGTGACCACCGGCATCTCGGCTGCCGACCGTGCCCGCACCATCGCCGTCGCCATCGACCCGGCGTCCGGCCCGCAGGACCTCGCCACCCCCGGCCACATCTTCCCGCTGCTGGCGCGTGACGGCGGCGTGCTGGTCCGCGCCGGCCATACGGAGGCGTCGGTCGACATCGCCCGGCTGTCCGGCCATTCCTCGTCGGCGGTGATCTGCGAGATCATGAACGACGACGGCAGCATGGCCCGCCTGCCGGATCTGGTGCAGTTCGCCCAGTTCCACGGGCTGAAGGTGGGCACCATCGCCGACCTGATCGCCTATCGCCGCCGCACCGAGACCATCGTCGAGCAGGTGCTGGCCGGCACGCTGGACAGCCGTTACGGCGGCCGGTTCCAGTCCTATGTCTACGTCAACAAGATCCAGTATGCGGAGCACATCGCGCTGGTTCGCGGCGACATCTCCGGCGACGAGCCGGTGCTGGTCCGCATGCATGCCCAATCGGTTCTGGACGACGTGCTGGGCGACCGCAATTCCGGCCGCGACAACGAACTCCACGCCTCGATGGAGCTGATCGCCAAGGAAGGCCGCGGCGTCGTCGTGCTTCTGCGCGAGCCGAACCCGAACGGCCTCTCGGTCACGCTGAAGGCCCGGCTGGAAGGTCAGGCCAGCAGCGTGCCGGAACTGCGCGACTATGGCATCGGCGCGCAGATCCTTCTGGATCTGGGCGTGCGCAAGATGGTGCTGATTTCCAACCGCAAGAAGCCGATCATCGGGCTGGAGGGCTATGGCCTGACCGTGGTCGGCCACCGCGCGGTCGGCGCCACCGCCGATGGAACGGGCGCCGCCGGCCCGGGCGACGACTGAGGAAGGGACTGGTCGCCGCCGGATGACCGACACGCCCCACATCATGGTCGTGGACGCCCGCGTCCACGAGGACATCGCCGACGAGCTGGCGCGTGGCGCCGTCGCGGAACTGGACCGCGCCGGCGCCACGCACATCCGCTATGGCGTGCCCGGCTGTCTGGAGCTTCCGGCGGCGATCATGTACGCCATCCGCTCCATGGATTTCTTCACCGCCCGCAAGCGCTTCGACGGCTATGTCGCGCTCGGCTGCGTGATCCGGGGCGAGACGACGCGCTACGACACGATCTGTGCCGAAAGCGCCCGCGGCTTGCAGGATCTGGCGCTGCGTTACAGTCTGGCGGTCGGAAACGGCATCCTGACGGTGGAAAACCGCGAGCAGGCCTGGGCGCGGGCCAATGTCGGATCGGTCAATATGGGCGGCCGTGCCGCGCGGGCCTGTCTTGACATGATTGACCTGAAGCGCAAATTCCGCCTCTATCCGCGCTGACCCCGACATCTCCTCTCTTTTAGCGACTGCAGATCATGAGCAACGACGACGCGGGCAGCCCCGTGACACCCGATCACGCCCCCAAGGGCGGCGACTCCAAGGGCAAATCGAAGTCCCGCAAGAACAAGACCGGCGGCGGCTCCGCCAAGGCGCGCCGCAAGGCCGCCCGTCTGGCCGCGGCCCAGGCGCTGTACCAGATCGATCTGGCCCAGGCCCCGGTCGAGAATGTCGTCGGCGAGTTCGTCGCCCACCGGCTGGGCGAGGAGATCGACGGCGACAAGTTCGTCGCCGGCGATCCGCAGCTGTTCGCCGACATCGTGCGCGGCGTCGTCCATCGCCGGGCCGAGGTCGACGGGGTGCTGGGCGCCGCGCTCGACCCGCGCTTCCCGCTCGACCGGCTGGAACTGCTGCTGCGCGCCATCCTGCGCGCCGGCGCCTATGAGATCGCGGTCCATATGGACACCCACCCGCGCATCCTCATCAGCGAGTATGTCGACGTCGCCCGCGCCTTCTTCTCCGGCCGCGAGCCGGCGATGGTGAACGGCGTTCTCGACCACGTCGCCCGCGCACTCCGCGCCGACGACCTCGCCAAGCCCGACCCCGGCCGCGGTACGGGCGAGGAGTGATCCTGTAAGAAGTCCCCTCTCCCCCCCGGGGAGAGGGTTAGGGTGAGGGGGGTGCACCGCGTGACTGTTACAAGAATCCACCCTTTGCATCCCCCCCCCCCCCCCCCCCTCCCCCCGGGGGGGGGGGGGGGCCCCCCCCCCCCCGGGGTCGGGCCGCCGCCCCCCCCTCCCCAACCCCCGG
>NZ_VTTK01000027.1:0-95964 GCF_008365135.1 Azospirillum sp. Sh1
CCCATGACGAAGGTCAGCGAGATGACGCGGTCGACGTTGACGCCCAAGAGGCCGGCCATCTTCTTGTCCTGCTCGCAGGCGCGCTGGGCACGGCCGAGCGAGGTGCGGTTGATCAGCGTGGTGAAGCCGATCATCAGGACGAGCGTGATGATGATGGTGGCGAGACGGACGTAGCTGACCGAGACGGCGCCGTCCATCAGGGTGAGGTTGCCGGGCAGGATGGGCTGCAGCGGCTTGGAGCGGGCGCCCTGGAGGATTTGGATGTAGTTCTGCAGGAAGATCGACATGCCGATGGCGGAGATCAGCGGCGCCAGCCGGGGCGAGGAGCGCAGCGGCCGGTAGGCGATGCGCTCGACCGTCCAGCCATAGACGCTGGTGAACAGCATGGAGGCGAGCAGCATGATCAGCAGCGCCAAGGGCACCCAGGTGATGCCGAGCGCGCCGATGGCCAGAAAAGTGATCAGCGCGACAAAGGAGCCGATCATGTAAATCTCGCCATGGGCGAAGTTGATCATGCCGATGATGCCGTACACCATCGTGTAGCCGATCGCGATCAGGCCGTAAATCGCCCCAAGCGACAAGCCGTTGATCAATTGCTGGAGAAAATAGTCCATGTCCTCATCCCACCTTCGGCGCGGCGCAAAGGCAGGGTGCGGCGGCACGGGCACACTCGGCACACCGGTCTCGCAACAGCAGCCCCCTGTCTGGTGCAGCCCGTCCAGTCACCAAACGGAATGCCGTTTCATCGGGAGTTCCGCCTACTGGTCTGACGGACCATGATTTTTCCTGTTCGGAGGATGCCCCTGCAATCCGGCCGGGCCGTCGGGCAGGTGCTCCTCCTGACCTTTTCGGTAGTACCAGCCTGACGGATTTTTGCAAGACAGATTTGTGCTGTCCGCATGCGTGATCCTCCGGGACAACCGGAGCCTGAAATGAGAAACGCCCCGCCGGCGGTTGCCGGCAGGGCGTTTCTCGCAACGAACCAGAGACCGTTGAAGCGTCAGCGCACGGCGACCGACTGCTTGGCCGGGGCGGCGGCGACCTTCTGCTTCGGCTTCGCCGGAGCGGCGGCCTTGGCCGGCTTCGCCTTCGCGGTCGTGGCCTTGGGCGCCGCCGGGGCGGGCGTGGCTGAAGCGACAGCGAAGACGGGATCCGGATTGCTGACCGTCTTCACGTCGCAGAGCGGACGGCTGGCCAGATGCATCAGGCCGGCGCCCTTTTCATCGGTCGTCAGGGTGCGCAGGTCGTCGGGCGTCAGGTCCTTGGCGGCGACCGAACGATCGACGAAGTTGGCGCAGTATTGCGGGATGCCGATGGTGGCGGCGCGGCGGCTGATCTCGTTCGCCAGCTCCGTCCGGAACATGTCGAACTGGCGCGTGGCGTTGCCGCCGCCCGACCGCTTGTAGAAGGAGATCAGCGACGCTTCCGAATTGGACAGCATGGCGCGGTTCTTGACCGAGAAGTCCTGGTACAGGTCGAAGGGCTTCTTTTCCGGCACGACCGTGCGGCAGGTCAGGCCGACGATCATCATCTCGGTGTGCAGGCGCATCATCTGCTCGGCCGCATATTCGGTGCGGTTGTAGCAGGCGGGCGTGGCCGGGCCGCTCGACTTGGCCGAGTGCGCCTTCGCGGCGGCCGCCTTCGCCGGCGGCTTCGCAGCCTCCTTGGCGGCGGCACTCGTGGGCGCGGGCAGGGCGAGCAGCGCGCCGAGGACGGCGGCGCCGGTCAGGGCTTTCAGGGAAAGGCGGAGGGCGGCGCGCTGGCGAC
Organism: Azospirillum sp. Sh1; assembly: GCF_008365135.1. Classification (NCBI taxonomy): domain Bacteria; kingdom Pseudomonadati; phylum Pseudomonadota; class Alphaproteobacteria; order Rhodospirillales; family Azospirillaceae; genus Azospirillum; species Azospirillum sp. Sh1. Next base: position 1,768 of record NZ_VTTK01000027.1, read on the forward strand.
TCATCAGGGGCTCCGGTGGCGCGGTACGATAGGACGGGTTCGGGCGGAGATGGGCGGCGCCCGACAGTCGGCGACCTTCTACCCGAACGCCCGGGCTGGTCAATGGGATTTGCCCGCCGCTTGCGTTTTGTCCCATCACCGCGGCGGAGAGGCAACGCAGGTCCGGGCGGCTCTCGGCGACAGGGTCATGCCCCTCCGGGCAGGGGTGGCGCCCGCCGCTGGACGGGTCGGGTCCGGCGACGCTATGGATGTACGCAGGACAGTCGGACAGGTGACGGGACATGGCAGCCACCGGATCGAAATCGGCCGGAACGGGGTTCGGAACCGGGCCTGGAACAGACTATGCGAGCGGGCACCGTATCGGCATCGACCTGGGCGGGACCAAGACCGAGGGCATCCTGCTCGACCGACAGGGAAACCAGTTGGCGCGCCACAGAGTTCCCACGCCTAAGGGAGATTACGACGGCACGGTCGCGACCATCCGCGATCTGGTCGCCCGCCTGGAGGGCGAAATCTCCGGCGGGCACAAGGCGACGGTCGGGCTCGGCATTCCGGGCGCCATCTCTCCGGCGACCGGGCTGGTCAAGAACGCCAACTCCACCTGGCTGATCGGGCGCGATTTCACGCGCGACCTGACCCAGGCGCTCGGTCGGCCGGTGCGGATCGAGAATGACGCCAACTGCCTGGCTGTGTCGGAGGCGACCGACGGCGCCGGGGCCGGCTGCGGCGTGGTGTTCGCGGCGATCCTCGGCACCGGCTGCGGCGCCGGCATCGTCGTGCATGGCCGGGTGCTGGGCGGACGCAACGCCATCGCCGGGGAATGGGGACACAACCCGCTGCCCTGGCCGACCGATGCCGAGCGGCCGGGACCGGCCTGCTATTGCGGCAGGCGCGGCTGCCTGGAGACCTTCGTGTCCGGACCCGCTGTGGCGGCGGACCATCTCGCGGCGACCGGCGAAAGGCTCGACGCCGCGACGATCCTCGCCCGCGCAGCCGATCAGACCGCCGCCGACGACGGATGCAGGGCGACCGCGGACCGGTTGGTCGGCCGGCTCGCCCGTGGTCTGGCCGCGGTCGCCAACCTGCTGGACCCCGACGTCATCGTGCTGGGCGGCGGCCTGTCGAACGCGGAGCTGCTGTACGACCGGCTGCCGGCGGCGATGCAGCCCTGGGCCTTCAGCGACCGTCTGGACACGCCGGTGCGCCGCGCCCGCCATGGCGATTCCAGTGGCGTGCGCGGCGCAGCATGGCTGTGGCGGCCCGGAGAGTTGCCGGACCGGACATGACCGAAAGGGCTTAATCGGTCCGCGCGGTCCGCGGAGCCGGCGGGGCATCGGCGCTGCGCGGCGGAGCCGCCCCGCGCCGGGCCGCGGCGGGGTCCACCGGCGGCGGCGTCAGCGAGTGGGAGGCGGAATAATGCTGAGTCGTCCGCTTCACGTCGGTGCCGTAACGCGTCATGCCGGCACGGTCCTTGCCCGCCTTGATCGCCCCCCAATGGGACGGGGCCGGGCCGGGAATCGGCTGCGCCTGATCCATGTTGCGCAGGAGCGGGCCGGTTGGGACCATCTGGTCATACACCCAGGGCGCATACTCCTGCTTCTGGGCATGGGCCGGCAGCGACAGCGTCACCATCGCCAGCGTGGCGGCCACGGCGGAGATGGCGAACTTGACGGCGGTTTCGGCAGAGGAGGCAACGCGGGTCATCGAACAGGCGCCTTTCGTCCGGAAAAACGGATCGGAAGGGTCAGTCGAGCGGAAAGCGCCCGCGCCGTCCAATGCGGAGGCGCGTTACCCACCCCGGTCGCGGCATCCCCAAGCGGAGCAGACCTCCGCCCTTCCGATACAGGCCGGCCGATACAGGCCGGGAGGCGGGTTACTGCGCCGGCAGCCGGTAGAGCGTCAGATGCAGGCGCTTGCCGGTGTTGTAGTTGAAGCCCGACAGCTCCGCCAGCGGCAGCGGCGTTGCCGTGCCCAGACCGTCGAGGAAGGCCGGCGCCTCCCGGTCCTCCACCAGGGCCAGCCCGCAGGCGCGGTCGGCCGTCAGATGCGCCGCCGCACCGGCGCCATGGACCAGCTTGGTCGGCGCGCCGAGCAGGAAGACCAAACTCGGCTCCGAATATCCGGCGGAAGCCACCACGCTGTCCGGACAGGGGCGGACCTGCGCCACCGCGCGGGCGGCCTGCCGGCTGACCCACACGCCGTCGATGTTCGGCAGCACGGCGGCATAGGTCCCGGCATAGAGAAGCGCCGCGGCGCCGACCCCGGCGGCCAGGCCGGTCCGCCGCTCGCCCCGCAGAAGCGAGCGCAGGGCAAGGGCGAAGAGACCGCCCACCGCCGGCACCAGCGCCACCCCGACCGGATCGATCCGGCGGTCGACCAGCCAGGGGATCACCGCGACGGCCAGGGTCAGGGCACCGAATCCGATCACGCCCAGCGCCACCGCGGCGGCGACCAGCCAGCGGCGCGGCCGTTCGCGGCTGCGGTCGAAATTGTCGATCAGTGCGGCGGCGGCCAGGGCCGCGATGGCCGGGAAGACCGGCAGGGTATAGTGGAGGAGCTTGGTCGGCACCGCCTCGAACACCAGCCAGCTCGGGACGATCCAGGCGATGCAGAAGCGCACCGCGTCCAGCCGGCGCCGGACCCACACCCAGGGAACCGCCAGCAGCGCCAGCAGCGACCAGGGGGCGAAAGTAACCCAGAAGGTGCCGAGATAATAGCCGGGGGGCAGCCCCTTGCCCTCCTGCCCGCCCGACACCTTGCCAAGCATGTCGTGGCCGACGGATTCGGCGAAGAAGGCGCCCTTGCTCTTGATGGCGATGGCGATCAGCCAGGGGGCGGCGATGGCGACGACGATGCCGAGCCCGGCCAGCGGCTTCAACCGCTTCAGCCACCCGGCCTCGCGGTCCCACAGCGCCAGAACCAGCGCGGTGGTGCCGGACACCAGCAGGACCATCGGCCCCTTGACCAGCACGCCGACGCCGGCGGCGATCCAGAAGACCAGCGGCACCGTCCAGGCGGCCCGTCCGGCGGGAACCGGATCGCGGCGGCCGAGATAGAGATGGGCAAGCGCCGCCTGCCCGATCACCACGGTGGCGAGCAGGACGGCGTCGGTCTTGGCCATCCGCGCCTCGACCCCCAGCACGACGCAGGACGCCATCATCAGCCCGGCGATGAAGCCGGCCGGGCCGCCGAACAGCCGCGCGGCCGTCCAGGCGCTGGCCAGAACCGCGAAGATCGCACCCAGGAAGGAGGGGATGCGGTAGGTCCAGATGACCTTATCGGCCCCGACCGGGAGTCCGCGCAGCGCATCGGCCGCCGCGGTGGCGGCACTCTGCAGCCAGTAGATGCCGACCGGCTTCTTGTAGCGGGTCTCGTCCTGGAAGCGGATGTCGACGAAGTTGCCGCTGTCCAGCATCTGGGAGGATGCCTGGGCGAAGCGCGCCTCGTCGCGGTCGAAGGGCGGCAGCATGGTGAAGCCGGGCAGGAACAGCGCCGCGGCGAGCAGCGCCAGCAATGCGTAGGCCCAGATCGGCAGACGGCTGGGCTGCGGGGAAATTGCGGTCACGATTTGCTCGGCACCGCGCCGTCGGCGGCCTGCGACTTCTTGTGGCTCCAGACGAAATAGACGTTGCGGGCGTAGATCACCAGACCCATGCCCTGCCCCAGCATGAAGACCGGGTCGAAGCGGTAGAAGGCATAGGCGAACAGCAGAACGCCGCCGCCCAGCGAGAAGTACCAGAACAGTTCCGGCACCACGCTGCGGCGCGCCTTTTCACTGGCGATCCACTGCACGATGAAGCGCATGGTGAACATCAGCTGGGCGAAGAAGCCGATGCCGACCCAAACCAGATCGGTGGTGCTTTGCCCCTGGAACCACGCTGCGGCGCGCTCAAGCATCGTAAAATCCTGTCCCGAAAGGGTCGGTGAAAGTCGGTCAGAGGCGTTCGGAGACCGGGGACAGCTTCGTCCGCCGCTTCAGCCAGTAAACGCCCAGCAGATCGACCACGCCGATCAGCCCGCGCCGCCAGTTGTTGTATTTCGACACGCCGCGCTCGCGCGGGCGATGGTTCACCGGCACATAAGCCACCGGATGGCCGTGGGCGCGGAACAGCGCCGGCAGGAAGCGGTGCATCGCCCCGAAGAAGGGCAGGTCGAGGAAGGCGTCGCGGCGGAACAGCTTCAGCCCGCAGCCGCTGTCGGTGCAGCCGTCCTGCAGGAAGGACTGGCGGACGGCATTGGCGATCCTGGAGGCCCAGCGCTTGGACAGCGTGTCCTGCCGTTTCCGGCGCAGGCCGCCGACCAGAACCGGCGCCCCGGCTTCCCCGGTCGAAACCAGGGCGAACAGCGCCGGAATGTCGGCCGGGTCGTTCTGGCCGTCGCCGTCCAGCGTCACGACGAACTCGCCGCGCGCCGCCTTGACGCCGCTGCGCACCGCCGCGCTCTGGCCGGAGCGTCGGACATGGCGCAGCACGCGCAGCCGGCCGGCTTCCACCGCCGCGGCGAGGCGCGCCTGGGTATCGTCGTCCGACTGGTCGTCGACGAAGATGATCTCGAAACCGCCGACCGGAGTCAGTGCCCGCTCGATCTCTTCGAGCAGGGGCAGCACGTTCTCGGCCTCGTTGAAAACGGGGACAACGACCGACAGCCGCACCGGCTGGCCGTTCTCCGGATAAATGCTCACGGTTTGCCATCCCATTCGCCAAACGGGCGGCAAATTACTCTCGCGGCGCGGCGAACGGTAGCGGAAAAGGATGAGACGGAAGCGGGGCAGGTCCCCGCTTCCGTCCGATCCGGCTCTGAAGCGGCCGGATTACCCCTTCCGGCCATCGGCTGTGGGGGGCAGCGGAAGCGGGACATAGCGCAGGTCGCCGCCGCGGCTGACCAGCATCAGCAGGGTCTTGCGCCCGTCCTCCTTCGCCTTGGCGATGCGGGATTCAAGGTCAGCGGGGGTCGCCACCGGCTCCTGTCCCGCTTCGACGATGACGTCGCCGAGGTCGAGCCCGCGCTGGGACGCGGCGCTGTCGCGGTCGACCTCCGTCACCACCAGCCCGTCGACATCGTCGGCGATGGAGAAGGTCTGACGCAGGCCGGGGGTCAGCGGAGCGAGCTTGAGGCCCAGCGCCGACTTGCTCTCCTCCGGCTGGGCGGAGCGGGGGGCGCCGCTGGATCCGGACAGCGCCACCTGCTGCGGCTCGTTGCGCAGTTCGCCGATCGTCACCTGGACCGTTTCCTCCTTGCCGCCGCGCAGCAGGGTCATCGGAACGGTGCTGCCGATCTCGGCGGAGGCGACGATGCGGGGCAACTGGCGCATCTGTTCCAGCGGATCGCCGTTGAAGGCGGTGATGACGTCGCCCTGGCGCAGGCCGGCCGACGCGGCCGGGCTGTCGGGCGACACGCTGGTGACCAGGGCGCCGCCGGTGCCGGCCACGCCCAGGCTTTCGGCGATGTCCGGCGTCACGCGCTGGACCTGGACGCCGAGCCAGCCGCGCCGCACCTTTCCGTCGTCCTTCAACTGGTCGATGATCGGCTGGGCCAGCGAGGATGGAATGGCGAAGCCGATGCCGACCGACCCGCCGGTCGGCGAATAGATGGCGGTGTTGATGCCGATCACGGCGCCGCTGGCATCATAGAGCGGGCCGCCGGAATTGCCGCGGTTGATGGCGGCGTCGGTCTGCAGATATTCGTCGTAGGGCCCCTGCTGGATGTCGCGGGCGCGGGCCGACAGGATGCCGGCGGTCACCGAACCGCCGAGACCGAAGGGATTGCCGATGGCGACCACCCAGTCGCCGACCTCCACGGATTTGCTGTCGCCCCAATGGGCGGCGGTCAGCGGCTTGCCGCTTTCGACCTTCAGGAGCGCAAGGTCGGTCGGGGCGTCGGACCCCACCAGCTTCGCCGGCAGCTTGGTCCCGTCATGCAGGGTGACGGCGATCTCCGCCGCGTCGGCCACCACATGGCTGTTGGTGACGATCAGGCCCGACGGATCGATGATGAAGCCGGAGCCGAGCGCCATGCTCGGCAGGCCCTGCGGGCTGCCGTTCGGCGCGCCGTCGGGCGGGGCGTCTCCCTGCCCTCCCCTCTGGCGCTTGCGGAATTCGCGGAAGAACTCCTCCAGCGGGGATCCCGGCGGCAGGTCCAGACCCTCCGGCAACCGGCCGCCGCCGGCCGAGGCCTGGGGCGCCTGGGTGCTGGAGATGTTGACGACCGTGTCGATCTGCGTCCGGGCGAGGTCGCGGAAGGACGGCGGCGAATAGGTCCTGCTCGCCCCCGGCTGCGCGGCGGCGGAGGCATCCTGCGCAGCCGCGGGCAGCACCGGCAAAAGGACCGCGCCGGACAGCAGCGCGCACAGCGCCGCGGCCGGAAGGTGTCGGAAGATCGGATAGGATCGCGGCACGGACGCATGCGGCATGGACGGTCTCCGCAAAAAACGGTTGGGGCTGTACTGCAACTGAAAACACGCCACCCCCCGTCCGGGGTCCATCGCACTTTTCAAAAGTCGGCAATCGAAAGATGCCGAAGGCCGGATGCTGCGACCGAGGGTTTACGGCCGCCCGCATATTTTAAAATCCCCGGCCTCCACCAAGCGTCGTACGCTGTTGTGACACCGGATACAAAATCACGATTCCGTGCAAAGTTATGCTGGCATTTTTGAGAAGAGTTTCCGATAGTCGTCCATACCGAAAACATCGCCCGCCAGCGTGAAGCCTCGATGCTGCTGACGCACGCGCCCGCGTGGTCCCGCGTCTGAAGCGTGCGGTCCGGGTAGACATGCTGACGAATGACTGAAAATTCACTTTGGCAACCGAGCGATATAATGAACGCAGAAACCGGGAGCGAACCGGAGTCTCCCAAGAAGCGTGGGCGCATTCCGCAGTCGGCGTGGCCCCAAATTCTTGAACGTTACCGCAGCGGCGCAACCCTTTCGGCAATTGCGCGCGAATTCGAATGCACGCCCAGCGCCATCTCCTACATCATCAAGAAGGCGGAGGCCGCAAGCGGCCAGGGCGATGCCGCTCATGGTGATGCCGGCGCCGAAGGGATGCAGGACGAGGCGCAGGCCGCCGACGGCACCTCTTCCGCAGCGCCGGAGACGGTTGGCGAGGCGCCGGTTCCGGTGAACCCGGCGGTTCCGGAAGCGTCGGCCGCGACGCCGGCGCCCGCCGCTCCCGCCGCCGCGGAGTCCGAAACCGCGGCCGAACCGCGCCGCGTCGCCAGCCGCACCGGCCGCACCACCCTGACCCGCGCCCCGCGGACGGAACCGGCGGCCGAGCAGGCTTCGGCCGAGGCGCCGGCCGCCGCTCCCGCGCCGGCTCCGACGGAAACGCTGCGTCTGAACCGGCCGGAGCCCGCCGCGGCTCCCGCGCCGGCTCCGGTTGCCGCCCCTGCTCCCGCCCAGACGTCCGCCGCGCCGGAGGCCCCTCGTGCCCCCGGCCAGCCGACGCCGCCGGTGGATGCGGTGGAAGGCCGTCTGCGCGACACCGCCAAGGCCTGCATTTCCGCCTATCGCGGCTGGCGTCAGCAGCCGAGCGAGGCGACGATCCAGTCCCTGTCCGAAACCGTGCACGAACTGCGCAAGGCCCTGGCCCGCGTGGAGATCGACATGTCGGCCAGCCGTCGCGAGGAACAGGCGATCCGTCCGATCCCGATCCCCGCGCACCGGGCTTCGCGCCGCCCGAACTGAGCGGTCTTTGAAAAGCGGGTTTGAAAAAGCCCCCTTTGAAAATCCGCCGTCTGGAAAACCTCCGCCCCGATCGGGGCGGAGGTTTTTTCATGGCCGCGTCTCCGCTTGCGCCATCCGCACAAAAGGGGCTTGACGGCCCCCCGATCGAAAGGCTAATCCTCTGCGCCCCGATGGAAGGGTGGCCGAGTGGTTAAAGGCAGCAGACTGTAAATCTGCCCGCGTTAGCGTACGCTGGTTCGAATCCAGCCCCTTCCACCATCGCATTCAAATCGAGAGCGTCCGGCGAACGGAACGGCCCTCGCGAATGCCGGATTTCCCCACATCATCTGTTAAAAGTCTTCCGCTTAGAGCGGCAGCGGTTCGGCGGGCGTCACGCGCGGGAAGCGCAGCGTGAAGGCGGTCCCCGCCCCCGGTGCGCTATCCAGCCGCAGCCGGCCGCGCAGGGTCCGCATGACCAGCGTGTAGACGATGTTCAGCCCCAGCCCGCTGCCGCCGCGGTCGCGGCTGGTCGTGAAGAAGGGTTCGAACACCTTCCCGTGCAGCTCCGCCGGAATGCCGCGTCCGTCGTCGGCATAGACCAGCTCCACCTCTCCGTCCTTCGCCGTGACCGTCACCGTCAGCCGGCCGCGCACCCCCGGATCGTATCCGTGCAGAAGGGAGTTGATGACGAAGTTGGTCAGGATCTGGCTGAACGCCCCCGGATAGCTGTCGATCGTCAGATCCTCCGGGCAATGGACGGCAACCGTATGCCCGCTGCGGCGGATGCGCATGCCCAGGCTGCGCAGAACTTCGTGGATGTAGTTGTTCAGTTCGAAGACGCGGCGTTCCTCGCTCGCCTGATCGACGGCGATCTGCTTGAAGCTCTGGATCAATCGGGTGGCGCGCTCGATGTTCAGCAGCATCAGCTGCGTCGCCTCGTCGGCGATGTCGATGAACTCGGCGAAATCGCCGCGCCGCAGCGCACCGGCCTCGAACAGGTGACGCAACGCGCGGGTCTTCTCCGCCAGCAGCGAGGCACCGGTCAGGGCGATGCCGACCGGCGTGTTGATCTCGTGCGTCACCCCGGCCACCAGCGAACCCAGCGCCGCCATCTTCTCCGCCTGGATCAGCTGGACCTGCGCCTCCTTCAGGTCCTGCAGGGCGCGTTCGGCCTCTTCCTTGGCGGAACGCACGGCTTCGGCCGCGCGCACGCTCTCGGTGACATCGGTGTGAGAGCCGACGATGCGGAAGGGCTTGCCGTCGCCGCCCGCCACGGCGAGCGTTCGCGTCTCCAGGAAGACCGTGGCGCCCGAGCGGTGATGGAAGCGCTGCAGCAGCCGGCCTTCCGACCGCCGGCCGGCGGCCAGATCCCGCTCCAACTCCAGCGCGGCGCCGAGATCATCGACGTGGATCAGTTCCTCCCAGCGGCGGCGGCTGTTGTCCATCTCCGCCTCGGAATAGCCCAGCAGGCCCCACCATTGCGGGGAGAACCACACCTCGCCGGTGCGGAGATCCCATTTCGAGATGCCCTCGCGCGCCGCCCGGATCGCCAGCTCCAGCAGTTCCCGGCTGGAGGCGACCTCGCGCTCGGCCTGCTTGCGCTGGGTGATGTCGGTGTAGGTCGTGACGAATCCGCCGTCGGGCAGCGGCAGGGTCACCGTTTCGATGACGACGCCGTCGGGCCGCACGCGTTCGTTGTAAAAGGGCCAGGAGGCCTTGCGGATATAGTCCAGCCGCTGCGCCACCAGATCGTCGATTTCGCCGCGGCCATAGCCGCCCTGCTCCGCGATGTGGCGGACCACCGCCTCATAGGGCTGGGCATAGCGCGGGAATCCGGGATCGATGTAGAGCAATTCGAGCACGCGCCGGTTCCAGGCGACCAGCCGCAGGTCATGGTCGAAGGCCATCACCCCCTGGCTGAGGCAGTCCAGCACCGAACTGGTCTTCGCCCAGGGCTCCTGCTCGGCCGGTGCCGCCGCCGCATCGATCGCCGTCAGCAGCCATTCGCCCGGCCCGCCGGCCCCCAGCGCCAGGGTCACCGCGCTGCCATCAGGAAGCCCCCGCGTCAATGGACAGCCGCAGCGCAGGTCGGCAATGGCGGCACAACCCAGCAGGCCGCCGAACAGCCCCTCCAGCGTCGCATCGGCCGGCACGGCGAAGCGGGCCGCGAAGGCGGCATTGGCCCATACCAGGCGTTCGTCGGCGTCAAAGCGGGCGAACCCGGTCTCCCCCATGCCCGTGCCTACTCCCTCCGCTGGACCAGCGGGTTGAACCCACGGCCGGCACCCCAACCGACGGGAGAAACCCGGCGGCAGGACACGCGGCGTGACCCGCAATCGCATTCTTGTCTCTTGACGGTTGACGGGCAAGCGTCATTCCGCACCTGCCGGCGCCGGACCCGGCCTGGAGACGGCTTGGTTTTACGAGACAGTGCAGCCTAATCCTGCGCCTGTCCAGGGCGCGTGGCGGCCAAGCCGTTGTCTAAGATAAGGATTTGCGCGATGGCGGATGCTGCGGCCCATGGCATCCCGTTCCTGGCGGCGCCGGCCGCCGCGACGATTTTTCCCGCCCGGTCCAAGCTTGTGCCCGGCCGGCAGCCGCCGGCAAACCCTGACGATACGTTATGCCGATTGTTGCGCTACTTTACAGTATAGTATCAGTATTGTGGGTGAGACCGCTCTTGCCGAACAATAATCAGCTTGTGGATTGGCCGCCCGCCACAGTATTAACGGACCCCGGAACGCGGATCCCTCGAACCGGTGAAAAGCCTTAGATCTGGAATGGCTTTTCGGAATATCGACGTTGTTTGACAGAGGTCAAACACGCCGCACTGGTGGTCGAATATGCTCCGCGCCAACGTGGAACCGGAAATCAGGCGCATCGACATGCCAGACGGAAGCATCGTTCAGCAGGGCGCAGCCCAACCCGCCAAGGTCCCGCTGTACGAAAGCCATAAGACGATCCATCCGAAGGCGGTCAAGGGCCTCTATCGCCGCCTGAAGACGGTCACCTTCTCCGTTCTTCTGGCGCTGTTCTTCATCGCTCCCTGGATCCGGTGGGAACGCGGTCCCGACGCGCCCGCCCAGGCGGTGCTGTTCGACCTGACCACGCCCCGATTCTTCCTGTTCTGGATCGAGATCTGGCCGCAGGAAATCTACTATCTCACCGGCCTGCTGATCGTCGCGGCGCTGGGGCTGTTCCTGGCGACCGCGCTGGCCGGCCGCGTGTGGTGCGGCTTCGCCTGTCCGCACACGGTGTGGACCGATCTGTTCGTCTGGATCGAGCGCATCTTCGAAGGCGACCGGGCGGAACGCATCCGCATGGAAAAGCAGCCCTGGACGGCGCGCAAGGCCCTGCGCAAGGCCGGCAAGCATGCGGGCTGGCTGACGCTCAGCCTCGTCACCGGCTTCGGCTTCCTCGCCTATTTCACCGACGCCCCGGCCCTGCTGCATGATCTGTTCACCTTCCAGGCCAGCTATGAGGCGGTGTCCTTCTTCGCCATCTTCGTCGGCATGACCTATGTGATGGCCGGATGGGCGCGCGAGCAGATGTGCATGTACATGTGCCCGTGGCCGCGCATCCAGACCGCGATGCTGGACGAACATTCGCTGGTCGTCACCTATCAGGCCGACCGCGGCGACAACCGCGGTCCCAAGCGCAAGTCGCAGAATTGGGACGAGCGGCGCGCCCAGGGCTTCGGCGACTGCATCGACTGCGGCCAATGCGTGCAGGTCTGCCCGATGGGAATCGACGTGCGCACCGGCGAGCAGGCGGACTGCATCAATTGCGGCCTGTGCGTCGACGCCTGCGACAGCATCATGATCCAGCAGGGGCTGCCCACCCGCCTGATCGCCTTCGACAGCCTGGCCGCCCAGGACACCCGGGCCTCCGGCAAGTCCTATCAGTGGCGTCTGATCCGCCCGCGCATCATCGTCTACGCCCTGCTGATGCTGGTCATCGGTGGCGCCATGGCCTGGAGCTTCGCGCTGCGCCCCAGCCTGAACATCACGGTTCTGCGCGACCGCGCGCCGCTGTTCGTGACGCTGTCGGACGGCTCGATCCGCAACGCCTACACCTTCAAGGTCGCCAACAAGACCCGGCAGGACCGCTCCTACACCCTCAGCGTCGCCGGCCTGCCCAATGCCGAGATCAAGGTGATCGGCGAGGCGGAAGAGGAAACCGCCGCCCACACCGCCACCATCTCCGCCCAACCGGACAGCGTCGCCACCTACCGCGTCTATGTGACGGCCCCGCGCACGGCGGTCTCCGCCACGTCGCTGCCGCTGACCTTCCAGTTGTCCGATACCGGAACGAACGAGAAGAACAGCCACGACAGCGTCTTCATGGGTCCGGCGAACTAGCCTCCGAACCCTCCTTGGCACGAGCGCGAAAGGCGGGGACCGGCGGATCGGCCTACCGCCTTTCGTGTTTCTGCGCAAAGGGAGGGCACCCGCATGGACAGTTTGCGCGAGCTGGCATGCCACTCACCTGACTCAAGCGAACGAAGGCTGGACCGCGGGGACGCCGGGCCGGCCTGCAGCAAGGTGAGGCATCCATGCTTTTCGACTTCGAGCCATCGGGCATCAACGACACCTACCTGCGCCTGACGCGCAGCGGGCTGTCCTGCATCGTCGCACCGGCCGGGGCGTGGAACGGGCTTCTGCGGGTCAACTACATCGTCGCCGGCGCCTCCGGCGGCGGCGAACCGCACATGATCTTCCGCAGCCTGGATGTCGGCTGGGACGACGGCCGCTTCTGCTGGAAGGGCCGGGCGGTACCGGTGATGACCAGTTCCGGCATGGTCGACATCCTGTTGGAACGCGGGCTGGTGACCGACTCGGAGGCGGAGCGGCTGCTGTTCGGCATCAACACGCCGGCGGCCGGCGCCACGTCGGACGAGGCGCTGATGATCCGCGCGCTGCTCAGCGGCTGCAGTTTCACCCCCGTCTACGACCAGCCGCCGCTCAGCAGCGAGCCGCCGGTGGTCGCCGGATTCGCCATGCGCACCCTGGCCGATCCCGGCGCCTACATGCTGGAGGCCCGCAACGGCCTGCCGGTTCTGGACGCCGATGCCCGCGACGCGCTGCGCCGGCTGGTCGGTCTGGTGATGTGACGCCCTCCTCCTTTGGTCGAAGACCGGGCCGGAATCGGCCGAATCCCACCCCTATGGCGTAGGGACTAGACCTTCGGGCGATAGAAACTGTCACGTTGCCGGGACATTCTTATTGCAACTGCTCACAGGAGCCATGCTGCCGCCGACCCCGATCCCTTGCGAAAGAGCCCGACCGCCATGAACGCCAATCTGTCCCATCGCTGCACCGCCCTGATCGACCGCGCCCGCGCCGCCTGGCTGAGCCAGCCGTTGGCCCGCAAGCTGGCGTCCCGCAACGCCGCCCGACACGCGTCCACGGGGCGCCGCCGGATGTCGATGGAACTGTTGGACCTGGAACTCTTCCGCATCGATATCGGCGGCTGAGAAGGACAGCCCGAAAGGGACGGCTGAAAGGGGCTGCCCTATTTCGCCAGCAGGTGTTCGTACCGCGCGTCGGTCAGCGTCTTCATGAAGGCGACCAGCGCCTTGACGCGGCGGGTGTCCAGCGCAGGCACCGATTCCAGTTCCTTCGTCGACAGGTTCGCCGCCACCTCCGGCGGTCCCCAGGGCTTGCCGGTCTCCGGATTGATCGCGGCCTTTTCCGTCCGGTTGTTGTAGTGGTCGTAGAAGCGCACGACCGTCTCCAGATCCTTGAAGACTCCATTGTGCATGTAGGGGCCGGTCACCGCGACGTTGCGCAGGGTCGGCGTCTTGAACTTCCCCTCATAGGCGGGCTTGGCCGCCGCCGGATTGTCGTGCAGCCCGCGGTCGGCGAAACCCGGCTTGCCGGAGGCTTCGCGCAGGGCCGGATTGGCCGGCACGCCGATGTTGTGATGTTCGTAATTGGTAAACATCTCCCCCTCCGCGGCCGGCATCGCCTTCAGCTTGTGGCACTGGTTGCAGTTGGTGAACTGGGTGGAGAAGAACAGGGTCATGCCCAGATCCTCCTCCGGCGTCATCTTGTAGTCGCCGCGCAGATAGCGGTCGTATTTCGAATCGAAGGGCGCGAAGCGGTCGGTCTTCTCGAAAGCGGCGAGGCTGTCGGTCATCGCGTCATAGGCACGCCCGGCATCATCCAGCACCCCGGCGCCGTAGAGCGCCACAAAGGCGCGGGCGTAGTCGGGATTCTCCGCCAGCCTTTCACGCGCCTGCTCCTTGGAGGTCAGCCCCATCTCCGCCGGGTTCAGCGGCGGACCGCCGGCCTGATCCTTCAGCGTCGCGGCGCGGCCGTCCCAGAACTGGCCGCCGACCGCCTTGCCGTCCGCCTTGATGTGGAAGGCCGGCGTGAAGGCCGCATAAGCCGCCGTCGGCGCGTTGCGGTCGCCCACCGATTTGCCGTTGTCGCCGACCGACGCCGCCCCGCCAGCCCCGCCGGTGCGCGGATCGGCGAAACCGAAATCCGGGTTGTGGCAGTCGGCGCAGGATTGCGTGCGGTTGGCCGACAGCGCGGTGTCGGAAAACAGCGCCTCCCCCAGCCTCTCCTTGCTCGACAGATCCGCGGCAAGCGCGGACCCGCCCCCGGCCAGCCCGGCCGACAGCAACGCCAGCGCAAGCGCGTGGCGGGATAGGGGAGAAAGACGGACGGGCATGACGACGCTCCTGGCAACGGCCACAGACTGAGGCAACAGACTGGGGCCAACACTGAGCGTCAGAGGTTAATCGAGAGTGAGAATCGTTATCAATCCGCCCGTGCATAAGGAGGGTGGGGCGAAAGGTCGCTGGCCCGTAAAGGGCGATGGCCGGTCAGGCCGGCTTGCTCCCCTCCCCCTCGGTCAGCAGCCGGCGGATGGCGTTGACCAGCGGCTTCATGTGGAAGGTCGATTCCGGAGAAACCGCGACGGTGCCGCCGGCTGCCTCCACCGCTTCCGCCACCACCGGGCCGACGGCGGCGATGCGCGTCCTGGCGAATCCCTGGCGGAAGGCGTCGCCGAGGCCACAGGCCTCCGCCACCTCATGCAGGCGCCGCACCTGGGGCGAGGCGGTGAAGGCGACGAAATCGATGCGCCCGTCCGCCATGTCGCGGATCGCCGTCTGGACGGCGCCGGTCTCCGAATCATTGGCGTAGCGGTAGGGGGTCACCGCCACCGGAATACCGCCGCCGGCCCGCACCGCCTCCAGCAGAGGATCGTTCGGGTTGTCGGGGTAGAGTTGGATGCCGACGCGGCGGCCGGTGAGGTCCTCCTCGCCCAGCATGGCGATGACGCCGTCGGTGGTCGGGGCCGGGGCGGATTTGTAGGGGGTGCAGCCGATCTCGCGCAGCGCCTTCACCGGCTTCGGCCCACGTACGAAGACGCGCGCCCGGCCGATGGCGGCGACCACGTCCGCCTCGCGCTCCATGGCGCGGGCGACGGTCATCAGCCGCCGCAGACCTTCGCCGGTCAGCAGGACGATGTCGTCGAACCCTTCGGTCAGCAGCCGCTCCAGCCATTCCCTTGCCGGCGCCGGATCGTCGAGGTCGAGGATCTTGACCAGCGGGCAGCGGATCGTCTCGGCGCCATGCTGCTCCATCATGCCCGCGAACAGGTCGAGGTCCCGGCTTTCCGGCACCAGAATCCGCTTTCCCGCCAGATCGCCGCCCCGTTCGGCCCCCTGTTCGGTCATGTCCCCGCTCCCATGGTCGCGTGTGTGGTGACGGCGAGACTAGATCGGATCGCGTAAAATCGGAATCGATTTGGAGCGTGAATCCGATCGCCAACCATGAAGCTACAGTTGGCGGCGGACGCGGTCACGCACGACGAACCGCTCCTACCCCCGCCGGCAATGCAACAGGCTGAACAGCCCGAAGGGCGGCAGGGTGCGGATGCTCTCCACCGCCAGCCGCGAGCCGGCCATCATCGCATCCAGCGTGAAGTCGGGCCGCCAGCCGAGCTTCTTCGAAAGCGGCGACAGCCAGCCCTCCACCGCGCGGCGGACGCCGGGGCGCGGGGCGGCGAAATGGTTGACGATGACGATGTCGCCGCCCGGTTTGCAGACGCGCTCCAGTTCCGCCATCGTGCCCTGGGGGTCGGGGACGACGGTCATCACATACATGGCGACCACCACGTCGAAGCTGCCGTCGGCGAAGGCCAGCTTGCCGGCATCCATCTCCAGCAGCCCTTCGACATGGTCCAGCTTCTCGCGCGCAACCCTCTCCTGCGCCACCTTCAGCATGTCGGTGGACAGGTCGATGCCGACGACGCGGTTGTCCTTGCGGTAGTCGGACAGCGACAGGCCGGTGCCGACGCCGACCTCCAGGATGCGCAGGCCGCCGCGGCGGTTCAGCCACTCCACCGCCGCGTGCCGGCCGGAGGCCAGCAGCACGCCGAACACCCGGTCGTAGAATCCGGCATAGCGGCGATAAGCGGCGCGAATGGATTCGGCGTCCATGATCCTGTCTCCCCCGTTTCGATCCCATTGCCTGCATGTGCCGCAAGGTCGAGCCCAAGCCGGCAGCGGCGCACCATACCCGCCTTTTGCATGCCATGAAAGTGACGCAAACAACAGAAGCTGGCCAATGTCACCGCTGGCGGAGCCGTTCATTTGTCATATCCATTTGGTTGATTTGCATTCTCACGAATCCTCGATATTTTTGATTGGACGTTCATTCAAGAAACTTGGCGGCTTTACCGGCCCTCCCGGCGGCGGCAAAAGGCGCTGGACAGCATCGCCCCGGCGGTCCCATAGACAGGCCATGGCCGACCCCGTCTCATTCCGTTCGCTGCGCCACCGCCGGCTGGCGATCCTTGTCGCGGCGCTGGCCGCGGTGACGGCGCTGGCCTGCTGGGGTGCCTATCGGTGGGCGGAGGCGGAGGCGCGGGCGGCGCTGACCCTGAACGGCGACCAGCGGCTGGGGCTCTATGCCAGCAGCATCCGCAACGCGGTCGGCCGCTACGACTACCTCCCCTTTCTGGTCGCCCGCGACCATGAGGTGCTGGACCTGCTCGATGCCCCGTCGGAGACGCGGCGCGACGCGGTGAACCGCCGGCTGGAGACGGCGAACGCGGCGGCGGGATCGGCTGCGCTCTATGTGGTGGACCGTTCGGGCCTCGCGCTGGCGGCCAGCAACTGGGCCGATCCGGCGCAGAGCTTCGTCGGCCAGACCTATGATTTCCGCCCCTATTTCCGTCAGGCGGTCGAGTCCGGCAGCGGCCGTTACTTCGGCATCGGCGTCACCACCGGCCTGCCCGGCTATTTCCTGTCGCACGCCGTGCATCGGGGGGAGGCACTGATCGGCGTCGCCGTGGTCAAGATCGACCTGGAACCGCTGCAGCGCGACTGGACAGCCGGTGGCGAGCGGGTGCTGGTCACCGACGAGAACGGCATCGTCTTCCTGTCCAGCCACGCCGACTGGAAATACCACGCCTTGCGTCCGCTGCCCGACGCGGTGAAGGCCCGGCTGGCGCAGACCCGCCAATATGACCGCAGCGATCCGGTCCCGCTTGGCCTGCGCGACGGCCCGCCGGCAGAAAACGGCGCCCGGCAAGTCAGCCTGCCCGATCCGCTCGCACACGGCGCCCGCCACGCCTACCTGATGCAGGAACTTCCCCTGCCGGAATTCGGCTGGACCATCCGCTTCCTGTCGGATCTGGAGCCGGTGAAGGCGCAGGCGGCGGGTGCCGCCGTGCTGACCGCGATGGGCATCCTGCTGCTGGCCGCCGCCCTGGCGCTGGGCTGGCAGCGGCGCCAGACCCTGCGGCTCCAGCACGAGGCGCGGGTGACGCTGGAACGCCGGGTGGAGGAGCGCACCGCCGAACTGCTGACCGCCAACCGCGTCCTGCGCGAGGCGCAGGAGGAGCTGGTGCAGGCCGGCAAGCTGGCGGCGCTTGGCCAGATGTCGGCCGCGCTCGCGCACGAGATCAACCAGCCGTTGGCCGCCATCCGCACCTTCGTCGCCTCCACCCGGCTGCTGGCGGAGCGGGGAGAGACGACGATGGTCCGCGACAACCTCGCCATGATCGGCGATCTGGCGGAACGGATGGCGGTGCTTTCCGGCCATCTGAAGGACTTCGCCCGCAAGGGTCCGGCGCGGGTGGAGGCGGTGCCGGTCGCCCGCGCCATGGACCGCGCGATGGCCCTGCTGGCGCCACGCCTGCGCGAGGAGGAGGTGCAGGTGGAGCAGAGCATTCCGCCCGACGCCCGCGTGCGCGGCGACGCGGTGCGGCTGGAACAGGTCTTCGTCAACCTGCTGCGCAACGCCGCCGACGCCATGGCCGAGTGCGACGAGCGGCGCCTGACCCTGTCCGCCGTCCGCACTGTGCAAGGCTGGGAGATCCGCATCCGCGACACCGGGACCGGCATCGCCGAGGCGCACCAGTTCCAACTGTTCGACCCCTTCTTCACCACCAAGGAGGTCGGACAGGGGCTTGGCCTGGGGCTGTCGCTGTCCTATGGCATCGTGCGGGATTTCGGCGGCACGCTGCGGGCGGAGAACAACCCCGACGGCGGCGCCTGTTTCGTCATCCAACTGCCGGACGCTCAATGAGGGCCGAATGAAGACCGATCCCGACGCCACCCCCGTCCTGTTCATCGACGACGAGCTGGCGATGCGCGTATCGGTGACGCAGTGGCTGCAGTTGGCCGGCTTTGCCGCGCAGGGCTTCGAGACGCCGCAGCCGGCGCTCGACCTGCTGGCGCCCGACTTTCCCGGCGTGCTGGTCACCGACGTGCGGATGCCGCGGATGGACGGCATGGCGGTTCTGGAACGGGCGCTGGAGCGTGACGCCGACCTTCCGGTGATCCTGGTGACCGGCCATGGCGACGTTGCTCTGGCGGTGGAGGCGATGCGGCGCGGCGCCTACGACTTCATCGAAAAGCCCTTCGAACCCGACCATCTGGTCGCAGTCATCCGCCGCGCGGCGGAGAAGCGCCGTCTGGTGCTGGAGAACCGCGGCCTGCGCCGCCGGGCCGGCGGCGGCGGGATCGAATCGAAGCTGATCGGCACTTCCCCCGCCATCGCCGAGCTGCGGCGCGACCTGATCGACCTCGCCGCCACCAGCGCCAGCGTGCTGATCCATGGCGAGACCGGCACGGGGAAGGAGCTGGTCGCCCGCTGCCTGCATGATTTCGGACCCAGGGGAGCAAAGGGCGCCTTCGTCGCCGTCAATTGCGGCGCCATCCCCGACAGCATGGCGGAGAGCGAGCTGTTCGGGCATGAACCCGGCGCCTTCACCGGCGCCACCCAGCGCCGCGCCGGCAAGCTGGAACATTCCAGCGGCGGCACCCTGTTCCTCGACGAGATCGAGAGCATGCCGCTGGCCATCCAGGTCAAGCTGCTGCGTGCCCTGCAGGAACGCACCATCGAACGGCTGGGCTCCAACAAACAGGTTCCGGTCGATCTGCGACTGGTGGCGGCGACCAAAATCGACCTGCTCGACCTCAGCGAGGAAGGGCGGTTCCGCGCCGACCTCTATTACCGCCTCAACGTGGCGGAGCTGCACATCCCGCCGTTGCGGACGCGGGTGGAGGACATTCCGCTGCTGTTCGACTATTTCACCGCGGAGTTCGCCACCCGCCATGGCCGCGAGCCGCGCCCGCTGGACCCTGCCGACATCGACGCGCTGCTGGCCCATGACTGGCCCGGCAATGTGCGGGAACTGCGCAATCTGGCCGAACGCCATGTCCTGTCGGTCGGGCGCAGCGGCGTCGCCGGCCTGCTGCGCCGCCGTCCCATCGGCGGTGAGGCGGCGGTAACCCCGCGGGCGCTCGCCGATCAGGTCGACGCCTTCGAGAAGCGGGTGATCGAACAGGCGCTGGACCGCTGCAAGGGCGACATCAAGTCGGTGATGGACCTGCTGGACATCCCGCGCCGCACCCTGAACGAGAAGATGGCCCGCCACGGGCTGGACCGCACCCGCTTCCTGCCCAAGGGATAACGGCAGGCGATCACCAATGCCGCCTGGGGCGGCGTCACCAATGCCGCACGTGGCGGCCGGTGCGCAGGCGGGCCATTTCGACGGTTGTTTCCGCCGGTTCCGCCGGCTTGCGCAGGTCCTTCACCACGGCCAGCAGGGCGCCGTCGCGTTCGACCTCCGCCACCGTCGGGCCGGCCATCAGTTCGTCGCAATCCTCCTGCGTCGGCGCGATGAAGAAGTCCGCCTTGTGCCAGTCGGTGACCCAGCGCATGTTGGCCGGCGCCAGCTTTTCAAACGCCAGCGGCTCGGCGCAGACGGCGACGCTGTAGGTCTTGTGATGGTGGGTGCGCGCCTCCTCGGCGGCGATCACGTCCGACAGATCCTCGACCGCTTCCGGCAGGCTGTTGACCCAGTAATCGACATCGTACTTGCGCACCGCGCCGGCGACGCCGCCGACCAGCTCGTTGAAATAGACATATTCGTCCGGATGCAGCGACTCCAGGACCGTCGCCTCGCGGCCCAGCACCAGCGCCAGCGCGACACCGGCCAGCGCCGCCGCCGACAGCCCCCGTCCGGTCCGCTGCGACACGCCGAACCGCCAGGCCCCGGCCCAGCCGAGCAGCCGGTCCAGCCCGATGCCGCCCAGTACCGCCAGCGGCGGCAGCACGAACAGGAAATGGCGGATCGCCGTATAGCCCGGCGCATGGGTGACGGTGAACCAGGCGATCGGGAACAGCGCCGCCAGCCCCACCAGCCCGCAGCCGACCGCGCGGACCCGACCGTCGTCACCCGCCAGCCGGTCGCGATACATCATTGCCGGCAATACCAGCAGCCCCAGCGCCGCCCCGCCCAGCATCACCAGCGGCAGCTTGACCCCGAGATACCAGACCAGATAGCTGCGCGGCACCTCGTACATCCAATATTCGGTGCCGCCCAGCATGGTGCGGATCGGATAATGGAAATGCGAGAAGTCGGCCAGCGCCCGCAGCGGGTTCAGCGGCTCCAGCACCGCCCAGGGCCAGAAGACCGCCATCAGCCCATAGGCGACCGGCAGCGCCGGCAAAAGCCGCAAGGCCCCCCGGCCGGCGTCGCGCAGCCGGGCGGCGGAGATTCCGCCCACCACCACCCAGCCCGCCAGCGCCGCCGCCGCATAGCCGGCCACCAGCAGAGCCCCGACCCGGATGCCCAGCGCCAGCCCGACGACGGCGCCGAATCCCAGCACCGTCGCCCAGCGCGGCCGCGGCATCTGCCCGACCAACCGGATCAGCATCGCCACCGCCGCCATCATCAACACGGCGAAGGGCACGTCCTTGGTGTGGTTGAACAGCCCGCCATACCAGGGACCGCACAGCGCCAGCAGCGCCCCGGCCAGGAACCCGGCCCGCGGCCCGGCAACCCGGCGGCCGACACCCCAGACCACCGCGATCCCCGCCACCCCGATCAGAGCGCACAGCAGGTGCCGCGTCTCATAGGGGTCGAAGGGCAGCAGCGGCGCCAGCACCACCGCCGCCATGTCGAACAGCCCGCCATAGAGATAGAGGTTCTTGTAGGTGAAAGCCGAATCGTCGGTGAAGCCGCTGCCGTACCAGTCGATCAGCTTGGCGCCGTAGACATGCTGCACCTCCTCGTCGTTGGAGATGCCGTATTGCCGGAAGGTGACGGCGACCAGCACGATCAGGGCCAGCAATCCCAACGCCGCGGCAAGATCCCACGGCTCGCCGATCAGCCGGCGCAAAACGCTGCTTTTCCCTCGCACGCCCGGCTCCCCCGCTTCCCGTCCGCAAGCCACCCCTGGCCGAACTGCAGAAAGCATCGGGCATCGCGGCTTGTCATGTGAAATCTCTGACATGACCGTGGATGCGCGGACGCTCCTCACGACGCGGCATAAAGTGCGCTTTAGCTGATTGACGTTGACTTCCCCCCTGTGCCCATGGCGAAATCATTGGCGCAGGGGATTGTCCATGACCGAACGGGATCGGGTGTATGGCGTGACGGAGCTGGCGGCGGAGTTCGACCTCACGCCGCAGGCGTTGCGCTTTTACGAGGAAAAGGGACTGCTGGCGCCGCAACGGGCCGGGGGGCGGCGGGTGTTCACCTACCGCGACCGTGCCCGGCTGATGCTGATTCTCAAATTCCGGCGGGTCGGCTTCTCGCTGGAACAGATCGCCGAATACCTTGCCCATTACCGCTCCGGCCGGCCCAGCGCCGGGCAATACCGCGACGGCCTGCGCAAGATCCGCGCCCGCCTGACCGAGCTTGAGCGCATGCAGTCGGAAATCGCCGAGGTGATCCTCGAGCTGAAGACGATGGAGGCCGATGCCGAACGGCGGCTGGCCGCCTGCCTACCCGACGACGACCCAATGCAGACCGTGCCCACACAGAAGAGAAATGAACCGGGAGTGAAACGATGCTGCGCGGAATGATGATGAATGGCCCGCTGCTGGTGACGTCGATCCTGCGTCACGCGGCACTCTACCATGCCGACACCGAAATCGTGTCGCGCACCACGGAGGGGCCGATCCACCGCTACACCTACGCCGACGCCTGGGTCCGCGCCCAGAAGCTGGCCAACGCGCTGGCGGCGCTGGGGATGCAGCCGGGCGACCGCATCGGCACGCTGGCCTGGAACGGCTACCGCCATCTGGAATGCTATTACGGCATCGGCGGCTCGGGCATGGTCTGCCACACCATCAATCCGCGCCTGTTCCCGGAACAGATCGCCTACATCGTCAACCACGCCGAAGACCGGCTGCTGTTCACCGACCTCACCTTCGTGCCGCTGCTGGAGGGCATCGCCCAGGAGCTGACCGGGCTGAAGGGCATCGTCGTGATGACCGACCGGGCCAACATGCCGGCCTCCAGCCTGCCCAACCTGCTGTGCTACGAGGATCTGCTGGCCGAGCAGCCCGACGGCTTCGAGTGGCCGGAGCTGGACGAGAACACCGCCTGCGGCATGTGCTACACCTCCGGCACCACCGGCAACCCGAAGGGCGTGCTGTACAGCCACCGCTCCTCCTACCTGCATGCCATGGCCGCCTGCATGCCGGACGTGTTCGGCCTGTCGGCGGTGGAAGTCGTGCTGCCGGTGGTGCCGATGTTCCACGTCAACGCCTGGGGCGTGCCCTATGCCGCGCCGATGGTCGGCGCCAAGCTGGTCTTTCCCGGCGGCAAGCTGGACGGCGCCAGCCTGTACGAGCTGTTCGAGGCCGAAAAGGTCACCAACACCGCCGGCGTGCCGACCGTGTGGCTGGCCCTGCTGAACTGGCTGGACGCCAACAAGAAGAAGCTTACGACCATGCGCCGCATCGCCATCGGCGGTTCCGCCTGTCCGCCGGTGATGATCCAGCGCTTCCAGGAGATGGGGGTGGAGGTCCTGCATGCCTGGGGCATGACGGAGACCAGCCCGCTCGGCCTCGCCAACATGCCGAAGGGCAAGCATCGTGGGCTGGACGCCGACGCGGCGCTGGCGCTCGCCTCCAAGCAGGGTCGGCCGATCTGCGGCGTGCAGTTCCGCGTGGTCGACGGGTCGGGCAACGACGTGGCCCGCGACGGCACCAGCTTCGGCCGGCTGCTGGTGCGCGGGCCCACCGTCTGCTCCGGCTATTTCGGCGTGACGGAAAGCCCCGCCCACCAGACGGTGCCGGGCTGGTTCGAGACCGGCGACGTGGTGACGATGGACGCCGACGGCTATGTCCAGATCGTCGACCGCACCAAGGACGTCATCAAGTCCGGTGGCGAATGGATCAGCTCCATCGACCTGGAGAACATCGCCGTCGGCCATCCCGGCGTGCAGGAAGCCGCCGCCGTCGCGGTTCCCGACGAGAAATGGGGCGAACGCCCGATGCTGGTCGTCGTCCGCAAGCCGGACTCCACCCTGACCCGTGAGGAGCTGCTGGCGGTCTTCGACGGCAAGGTGGCGAAATGGTGCATCCCCGACGACGTCCGCTTCGTCGACAGCCTGCCGCACACCGCCACCGGCAAGCTGCTGAAAAGCGAGATCCGCCACATGCTGACCAGCCCGGACGGGGTGTGACCGAACAGGGCCGGGGGCGGTCTTCTTCCGTCCCCGCCGCGTTCATTCGGCAGCGATCAATTCGGCAAGCCGCCGCCGCTGGATGTCGGCACCGATTTCCGATGCGATGCGAGCAAGCTCGACCGACCTTGGGGAAGGGTGGAGGTCAGTGTTGCGGTCGAACCAGATCAGAACCTCGGCCAGACGCCACAGGCTGGGATTGCCGGTATAGACCGGATCGGGGAAGGCGGTCGCCACCGCCCTGATCTCGCCGGCGGCATATTTCCGGATGTTTTGGCGCGAACAGCCGACGATCTCAGCCAGATCGGCGAGGTTGACCAGATCGGGCGCGATCTCGGTCAACTGCGCGCCGGGAATAGCCGTCAGCACATCGGCGATGGCGGAGCGAACCGCCAAGTCGGCGGTGGCCGACTCTCGCGAGAAGTCCAGCGCGATGGACCCATGTCGCCCCACGCCGATGGTGGCGTCATCGCAGCCGGCCTCGAACAGGGCGTCCAACCACACCGTTGGCTCCTCCCGGCCGGGCGGCAGGCGGAATTTCAGGACGAATTCCCACATCTCGCACCCACTCCTTAGGGCTTGCCTGCTTTCGGGCCACCCGCATAGACACAGCCATCGACCGCCCGGCGAATCTTGCGCGCCTCGTTCTCCGGCACCCGTGGTGTACTCCAGACCGAGATTTGGCAGAACTCTCCGCACCGGCAGTCGGCCTCGTTCTCCGGACAGCGAAGCAGACCCCAGCAGTGTCCATGGCCCTTCTGCCACGTCCAGCCCCGGTGCTCCGCATAGAGGACGGCCTCCTCGATTTCCTTCTTCGGATGCCTGTTCCGCGGCACGCCCATCTCCAGCATATGATTATGGGACAGGTCCAATAGTTGTCAACAGACAACCAGGTTGTTTACACGCCGCCCCTGTTCTCTCATTTCATGCCGGCGATCACCATGCAAGTGGATGGCATTGCAGTGATGCCGGAAAAAGAAAACGGGCCGGACGGCATGAACCGTCCGGCCCAGTGTCCCCGCGGGAGTGGCGAGGACGACGCACCCGAGGGAGGAGCGCGCAACCAAGGTCAATCTACAGGCTGACGAAAGAGTCGACTTGTTCGTCTGCGCCACACTCTCAGCAATTTCACGCCATCGAGGCTGTTTCAGCGCTCCGACCGCACCCGCGCCACGGCGTCGCGCCAGCCGCCATAGAGGCGGTCGCGCTTGCCCTGCTCCATCCGCGGTTCGAACCGACGCTCGCTGCGCCAGGCGTCGGACACCGAGTCCAAACCGTCGAACACACCGACCCGCAGCGCCGCGAGGCAGGCGGCACCCAGCGCCGTGGTCTCGATCACCTTCGGCCGTTCGACCGGCATGTTCAGCAGGTCGGCCAGGAACTGGCAGAGCCAGTCGTTGGCCGCCATGCCGCCGTCGATGCGCAGCGCGTTGATGGTGCCGCCCCAATCGCCGGCCATCGCCTCCATCAGGTCGCGGGTCTGAAAGGCGACCGCCTCCAGCGCCGCGCGGGCGATATGGGCGGGGCCGACATCCAGCGTCATGCCGAAGATCGCGGCGCGGGCATCCGAATCCCAGTGCGGGGCGCCCAGTCCGACGAAGGCCGGGACGAAATAGACGCCGTGGCTGTCGGGCACGCGGGTCGCCATGTCGTCGGTCTGGCTGGCGTGGGTGATGATGCCGATGCCATCACGCAGCCACTTGATCGCCGCGCCCGCCACGAAGATCGAGCCTTCCTGCGCGTAGGATGTCTTGCCGTTCAGCCGATAGGCGACGGTGGTCAGCAGCCGGTTCTTCGACACCACCGGCGTCTCCCCGGTGTTGATCAGCGCGAAGCAGCCGGTTCCGTAGGTCGATTTCGCCATGCCCGGCGTCAGGCAGGCCTGCCCGAAGGCCGCCGCCTGCTGGTCACCGGCAACACCCGCGATGGGGACCGGCCGGCCGAGCAGTTCCGGCTCGGTGGCGCCGAAATCGTCGGAGCTGTCCAGCACGCGCGGCAGCATGGCGCGCGGCACCCGGAACAGCGCCAGCAGTTCGTCGTCCCAATCCTGGGTGTGGATGTCGAACAGCATGGTGCGCGAGGCGTTGGTCGCGTCGGTCGCATGCACCCGGCGTCCGGTCAGGTGATAGATCAGGAAACTGTCGATGGTGCCGAAGCACAGTTCGCCGCGTTCGGCCCGCGCACGGGCGCCCGGCACATGGTCGAGGATCCAGGCGATCTTGGTGGCGGAGAAATAGGCGTCGATCAGCAGGCCGGTCTTGGAGCGCACCAGCTCGGCATGGCCGGCGGCGACCAGATCGTGGCAGAGCGGCGCGGTGCGGCGGTCCTGCCAGACGATGGCGCGGTGGATCGGCTCGCCGGTGGCGCGCTCCCACACCACGGCGGTCTCGCGCTGGTTGGTGATGCCGATGGCGGCGATGGACGCGGCATCGACGCCGGCCTTCTCCACCGCCTCGCGCGCCACGGTGCGGATGTCGCGCAGGATGTCGGCCGGGTCATGCTCCACCCAACCGTCGCCGGGGTAATGCTGAGGAAACTCGCGCCGCGCCTCGGCCAGCGGAGTCCCCCTGCCATCGAACAGGATCGCCCGCGACGAGGTGGTGCCCTGGTCGATGGCGAGGATATGGCCGGCCTTGCTCATGGAAGCGTTCCCTCGTGTTTTCTTGGGCTTATATACCCTCTCCCGTCCCGGGAGAGGGAGGGACCCGCCGAAGGCGGGAGGGTGAGGGGTGATCCGGACATGGATTTCACACCCTGGTATCACCCCTCACCCTTCCCAAGCTTCGCTTGGGCCCCTTCCCTCTCCCGGGGCGGGAGAGGGAAAAAAGGGCGGCGGTCGTTCAATCGAATGGCCGCCGCCCCAGGGTCACCTCCGGCGCAACCAGGATGGATACCGGAGGGGCGAACCCGTCACCGCAACCCGGATCAGCGGGCGCGGCCTTCCTTCCAGGCCTTCAGCAGGTCGTCGTAGGCAACGGTCTCGCCCTTCGGCTTCTCGTTGGCCAGCTTCGGCTTCGGCGCGCCCGGCTTGTCGAACCAGACCTTGGCGTCCTCCGGCTTGTTCAGTTGCGGGGCGCACTCACCGCCGATCTTGGCACGCTCCATGCGGGCCATGACCTGCTCCATCTGGTCGGCCAGATTGTCCATCGCCTGCTGCGGGGTGCGCTCACCCGTGACGGCTTCGGCGATGTTCTGCCACCACAGCGGGGCCAGCTTCGGATAGTCCGGCACGTTGGTGCCGGTCGGCGTCCAGGCGACGCGGGCCGGGCTGCGGTAGAACTCGACCAGACCACCCAGCTGCGGCGCGACCTTGGTCATCGCCTCGGACTGGATGTCGCTTTCGCGGATCGGCGTCAGGCCGACCAGCGTCTTCTTCAGCGACGCGGTCTTCGACACGGTGAACTGGGCATAGAGCCAGGCGGCCTTGCGGCGTTCCAGCGGCGTGGACTTCAGCAGCGTCCAGGAGCCGACGTCCTGGTAGCCCAGCTTCATGCCCTCTTCCCAGTACGGGCCATGCGGCGAGGGGGCCATGCGCCACTTCGGCGAACCATCCTCGTTGACGACCGGCAGGCCCTTCTTGGTCATGTCGGCGGTGAAGGCGGTGTACCAGAAGATCTGCTGGGCGACCGCACCCTGGGCCGGCACCGGGCCGGCTTCGGAGAAGGTCATGCCGGCGGCTTCCGGCGGCGCATACTTCTTCAGCCAGTCGATGTACTTGGTCAGCGAATAGACGGCGGCCGGGCCGTTGGTGTCGCCGCCGCGCTTGACCGAGGCGCCGGCCGGGCGGCAGCCCTCGACGCGGATGCCCCATTCGTCCACCGGCTTGCCGTTCGGCAGGCCCTTGTCGCCGGCGCCGGCCATCGACAGCCAGGCATCGGTGAAGCGCCAGCCGAGCGACGGGTCCTTCTTGCCGTAATCCATGTGGCCGTAGACGCGGACGCCGTCGATCTCCTTCACGTCGTTGGTGAAGAAGTCGGCGATGTCCTCGTAGGCCGACCAGTCGAGCGGCACGCCGAGATCATAGCCGTACTTGGCCTTGAACTTCTCCTTCAGGTCCGGACGGGCGAACCAGTCGGCGCGGAACCAGTAGAGGTTGGCGAACTGCTGGTCGGGCAGCTGGTAGAGCTTGCCGTCCGGACCGGTGGTGAAGCTGGTGCCGATGAAGTCCTTCACGTCCAGCGTCGGCAGGGTGACGTCCTTGCCCTCGCCGGCCATGAAGTCGGACAGGGCGACGGCCTGACCATAGCGGACGTGGGTGCCGATCAGGTCGCTGTCGTTGACGTAGGCGTCATAGACATTGCGGCCCGACTGCATCTGCGTCTGCAGCTTCTCGATGACGTCGCCTTCCTGGATCAGGTCGTGCTTCAGCTTGATGCCGGTCAGCTCGCTGAACAGCTTGGCAAGCGTCTTCGATTCGAACTCGTGCGTCGTCAGCGTCTCGGAGACGACGTTGATCTCCATGCCCTTGAAGGGCTCGGCCGCCTTCACGAACCATTCCAGCTCCTTCATCTGCTCGTCCTTGGAGAGCGTGGAGGGCTGGAGTTCTTCGATGATGCGCTTGGCGACGGCTTCCTGGTCCGGCGTCATGGCGGCGGACGGGGCCGCAGAGGCCATCGCCAGCAGAACGCCGATGCCGCCGGCCATCACGGCCCCGGTCAGGCGGTGCCGCAGAGTCTGGTGCTGAAGCATGCTTCCTCCCACTTGATCGACTTGGTGTCGGGTTGACGTTTCGTATTGCTCTTACCGGCGGAACAGCCGCTCACTTCGTCATCCGCCGCCTCGGCAACGGTGACGGAACCCTTGAAAACTCTGGTTTCCCCTCAGCCGAAGCGGATCACCAGCGCGATCCAGACCAGCGCGACCGCGGAGGCACCCCACAGCGACGCGTCGGTCGCGGCGAGCCAACCCAGATGGATGAAGGCGCTGCCGAGCAGGCCGATGAACAGGCGGTCGCCGCGGGTGGTGCGCATCGGCAGGAAGCCCTTGGCCTCCACCGTCGGCGACACCACCTCCCAAACCGTCATGCCGGCCAGCATCAGGGCGATGCAGAGGAAGAAGATCGCGGTCGGCGTGGTCCACGCCATCCAGTCCATATCCATGACGCGAGCCCTCCCTTAGACGCGGCCCAGGGCAAAGCCCTTGGCGATGTAGTTGCGGACGAACCAGATCACCAGCGCGCCCGGCAGGATGGTCAGCACGCCGGCGGCGGCCAGCAGGCCCCAGTCCATGCCCGACGCGCTGACGGTGCGGGTCATGGTCGCGGCGATCGGCTTGGCATCGACCGAGGTCAGCGTGCGGGCCAGCAGCAGCTCGACCCAGCTGAACATGAAGCAGAAGAAGGCGGTGACGCCGACGCCGGCCCGGATCATCGGCAGGAACACCGTGCCGAAGAAGCGCGGGAAGCTGTAGCCGTCGATGTAGGCCATCTCGTCGATCTCGCGCGGCACGCCGGACATGAAGCCCTCCAGGATCCAGACCGCCAGCGGCACGTTGAACAGGCAGTGGGCCAGCGCCACCGCGATGTGCGTGTCGAACAGCCCGACCGTCTGGTACAGCTGGAAGAAGGGCAGCAGGAACACGGCCGGCGGCGCCATCTTGTTGGTCAGCAGCCAGAAGAAGACGTGCTTGTCGCCGATGAAGCGGTAGCGCGAGAAGGCGTAGGCCGCGGGCAGCGCCACCGTCAGCGAGATGATGGTGTTCAGCGTCACATAATAGATCGAGTTGATGTAGCCGCTGTACCAGCTGGGATCGGTGAAGATGACGGCGTAATTGCGCAGCGTCGGGTTGTGCGGATACAGCGTCAGGCCCGACAGGATCTCCTCGTTCGTCTTGAAGGACATGTTGACCATCCAGTAGATGGGCAGCATGAGGAAGATGATGTAGCAGACCAGAACGATCGTCCTGTTCGAAACCCGCGCCGAGGAGCGGCGGATGTTGGCCGGTGCCGCCAGCGCACCGGGAGCGAGAACCGCAGCCTTGCTCATTTCTTCTCTCCCTCGCCGGTGCGGGTGATGATGGTGTAGAAGATGAAGCTGAACAGCAGCACGATCAGGAAGTAGACGATGGAGAAGGCCGCCG
Source organism: Azospirillum sp. Sh1 (assembly GCF_008365135.1). Lineage (NCBI taxonomy): Bacteria > Pseudomonadati > Pseudomonadota > Alphaproteobacteria > Rhodospirillales > Azospirillaceae > Azospirillum > Azospirillum sp. Sh1. The sequence continues at coordinate 31,461 of NZ_VTTK01000027.1, forward strand.
CCTTGCCGATGTCGAACTGCCCCACCGCCATCTGCGTCAGATACTGGCTGAGGAAGGTGGTGGAGTTGCCGGGACCGCCGCCGGTCAGCACGAACGGCTCGGTGTAGATCATGAAGCTGTCCATGAAGCGCAGCAGGACCGCGATGATCAGGACGCCGCGCATCTTCGGCAGCTGGATGTAACGGAACACCGCCCATTTCGACGCGCCGTCGATCTTGGCCGCCTGATAGAAGGCCGGCGGGATCGACTGCAGGCCGGCGTAGCACAGCAGGGCCACAAGGCTGGTCCAGTGCCAGACATCCATCACCAGCACGGTGATCCAGGCATGGGCCGAGTTGTTGGTGTAGTTGTAGTCGATGCCGAGGGCGCGGAAGGTGGCGCCCAGCAGACCGATGTCACCGCGGCCGAAGATCTGCCAGATGGTGCCGACCACGTTGAACGGGATCAGCAGCGGCAGGGCCAGCAGCACCAGCGTCAGCGACGTCTTAGCGCTGCGACCGCCGGGCATGCCGAGCGCGATCAGGATGCCCAAGGGGATCTCGATCAGCAGCACCGCCAGCGAATAGATGATCTGACGGACCAGCGCGTCGTGCAACCGGTCGTCCTTCAGCACCGCCTCGAACCATTCGGTGCCGACGAAGAAGGTCTGGCCGGGGCCGAAGATCTCCTGCACCGAATAATTGACCACCGTCATCAGCGGGATCACCGCGCTGAAGGCGACGATCAGAAAGACCGGGATGATCAGGAACCAAGCCCGGTTGTCCTGGACCTTATCCATGGCTCATGGCTCCTTTCAGCCGACCAGATGGCTGTCGCGGTAGAGCTTGGTCCACCGGTTGGGGAAACGGATGGCGGCGTCCAGCGCCGGGATTTCCTGATCCTCGCTCAGCCGCGCCTTCAGCGTATGGTTGCCCAGCCGCACCGTCGCCAGCTTGGAGGTACCGAGGTCGTCGACGCCGGTGACCTGCACCGGGATGGCGCCTGCGCTGCCGCTGCGGGTCAGCTCCAGGAATTCCGGCCGGATGCCCAGCTCGAACTTGCCCCCCACCGCAGGTACGGCGCGGTCGGGCAGCGGGATGGCGATGCCGTCGACCAGCGCATGGTCGTTGCCCAGCGTGCAGGGCATCAGGTTGATGCCGGGGCTGCCGATGAAATAGCCGACGAAGGTGTGCTCCGGGTTCTCGAACAGCTCCTGCGGGGTGCCGAGCTGGACCATGGCGCCCTCGTACATCACCGCGACCTTGTCGGCGAAGGTCAGCGCCTCCACCTGGTCGTGGGTCACGTAGATCATGGTCAGGCGGTATTCCTCATGGATCTGGCGCAGCTTGCGGCGCAGGATCCACTTGGTGTGCGGGTCGATGACGGTCAGCGGCTCGTCGAACAGGATGGCCGCCACGTCGGAGCGCACGAGGCCCCGGCCCATCGAGATCTTCTGCTTGGCGTCCGGCGTCAGCCGCTGGGCGCGCTTCTTCAGATCGTCGGTCAGGTCCAGCGCCTCCGCCACCTGCCGCACGCGGCGGTCGACATCCGCGGCCGGAACCTTGCGGTTGCGCAGCGGGAAGGCGAGGTTCTCGTACACCGTCATGGTGTCGTAGATGACCGGGAACTGGAACACCTGGGCGATGTTGCGCTCTTCCGGGGTGCAACGGGTGACGTCCAGCCCGTCGAACAGCACCCGTCCCTCACTGGGCACCAGCAGGCCGGAGATGATGTTCAGCAGCGTGGACTTGCCGCAGCCCGACGGCCCCAGCAGCGCATAGGCCTTGCCGTCCTCCCACTCCTGCGACAGGCGGCGGAGCGCGTAATCCTCCGGCTTGCTGGGGTGCGGGTGATAGGAGTGGCCGAGATTGTCGAATTGGATGGTCGCCATCGCTCCCGCCCCCCTTAAGCGATGTTGCGCAGCGCGCCGCGCCGCCAGTTGGGTGCCGCCACCAGCTGCCCGGCGGTGGAGAAGACGAAGATGCGGTCGGGATCGGCATAGACCTGGATGTCGCTGCCGATGGGATGGCTGTGCACCCCCTCTTCCCGCGCGACCAGCGTGGTGTCGCCGTGGCGCAGATGGACGAAGGTCTCCGACCCGCTGATCTCCGACAGGGCGACCCGGCCCTTGATCGGGACCAGCCGCTCGCTCCGCCGCAGCACCGTCAGGTGGTTGGCACGGATGCCGACCTTGCAGGGGCCGGCCGGCAGGTTGCGGTCATGGGCCGACAGCGGCAGGCTGGTGCCGTCGGACAGGGCGACACGGTCGTTGGTCAGGATCGCGTCCACCACGTTCATCGGCGGGTCGCTGAACACCTGCGCGCATTCCAGCGAGGCCGGCGTGTGGAACACCTCGCCTGTCGCCCCGGTCTGCAGCATCCGCCCCTCATGCAGCACCGTGACGTTGCCGCCGAGGATCAGCGCCTCCTGCGGTTCGGTGGTGGCGTAGACCACCGTGGTCTTGCCATCCGCGAAGATGTCGCGCAGTTCGGCGCGCAGTTCCTCGCGCAGCTTGTAGTCCAGGTTGACCAGCGGCTCGTCGAGCAGCAGCAGGCCGGCGCCCTTCACCAGGGCGCGGGCGATGGCGCAGCGCTGCTGCTGTCCGCCCGACAGTTCGGCCGGCAGGCGCTCCAGATAGGGTTCGATCCGCAGCATGGCCGCGGTGCGCCGCACCTTGGCGTCGATCTCCGCCTTGTCCTTGCCCTGGCGGCGCAGTGGCGAGGCGATGTTCTCGTAGACCGTCATCGCCGGGTAGTTGATGAACTGCTGATAGACCATCGCCACATCGCGATGGCGCACCGACGTGCCGGTGACGTCCTTGCCGTTTTCCAGCACGCGCCCGGCGGCCGGCTTGTCCAGCCCGGCCATCAGCCGCATCAGCGTCGTCTTGCCGGCCAGCGTCCGCCCCAGCAGGACGTTGAAGCTGCCGGCTTGCAGCTCCAGCGACAGGGGGTGGAGATGCTGCTCGGCGCCGACGCGCTTGGCCACGCCTTCCAGTGTGAGTGTCACCGCATTCCTCCCATCGACCGCAGGCCGGGGTTTTCGCCCGTGTCCCTGTTGGCCGTAGCTTCGCGGCGCCGGTCGAACCAGCCGCCGATGGCGTCCCGGATCGCAGCGTCCAGGTGCAGCCCAAGTTTGGAGCGCCGCCACAGGAAGTCGTCGCCGGTCATGGCGAACTCCTCCCGCGCGGCATAGTCGAGTTCGGCTTCAAAGACGCCGCCCCCGAAATCGATGCCCAGATCGTCCAGCCCCTTGGCGTCGCCCAACAGCCGCTCCACCCGCGTGCCGTAGGCTCGCGCCAGCCGCAGGGCCAGCGCATCGGGCAGCCAGGGCCGGCGCCGCTTCAGACCGGCCAGGAAGCCGGCGAAGTCGGCGTCGGCGATGTCGCCGCCGGGAAGCGGCACATTCGCGGTCCAGGTGGCGCCGTCCTTGCCGAGCGCCCGGCCCAGCTTCTCCGTCGCCTCCTCCGCCAGCCGGCGGAAGGTGGTGATCTTGCCACCGAAGATCGACAGCATCGGCGCCTGACCGGCCGGCTCGTCCATCTCCAGCACATAGTCGCGGGTGACGGCCGAGGCGTTGCCGCTGGCGTCGTCGAACAGCGGCCGGACGCCGCTGTAGGTCCACACCACATCGCTCTCGCTCACCGGCTTGGCGAAGTAGCGCGACACCGCCCGGCACATGTAGGCGATTTCGTCCCCGCTGATCGCCACCGCGCCGGGATCGCCCGAATAATCGAGGTCGGTGGTGCCGATCAGGGTGAAATCGCGCTCGTAGGGGATGGCGAAGACGATGCGGCGGTCATCGTTCTGGAAGATGTAGGCGTGTTCGCCTTCGAACATCTTGCGCACGACGATGTGGCTGCCCTTGACCAGACGCACCGACTTGTCGACGGTGACGCCGGTGCGCTTGGCGATCATCTCGCGCACCCAGGGACCGGCGGCATTGACCAGGGCGCGGGCGCGGACGGTGCGGGTGGCGCCCGTGGTCACGTCGACCAGCGTCGCTTCCCACAGCCCGTCGCGCCGCTCGGCCTTCTCGCAGCGGGTGCGGGTCAGGATTTCCGCCCCACGCGCCTTCGCATCCATCGCGTTCAGCACGACCAGCCGGCTGTCCTCCACCCAGCAGTCCGAATATTCGAACGCCTTGGTGAAACCGCCCGACAGCGGCTTTCCCGCCGGCGCGCTGGTCAGGTCGACGCCGTGCGACCCCGGCAGAAGCTTGCGCTTTCCCAGATGATCGTAAAGGAACAGGCCGATGCGCACCATCCAGGCCGGCCGCATGCTGCTGTCATGGGGCAGAACGAAACGCAGCGGCCAGATGATGTGCGGAGCGGCGCGCAACAGAACCTCGCGCTCCTGCAGAGCTTCGCGCACCAGACGGAATTCGTAATATTCGAGATAGCGCAGGCCGCCGTGGATCAGCTTGGTGCTGGCCGACGAGGTGGCGCCCGCAAGGTCGCCCTGTTCGCACAGCACCACCGACATCCCGCGCCCGACCGCATCGCGGGCGATGCCCGCACCGTTCACGCCGCCGCCGACGATCAGAAGGTCAGCCACCACGGAACCGGCAGTACCGGGTCCGCCTGCACCGAGCCGGCCGTCCGTTCCTGCAGGGCTCGCGTTTGCCATTGGGTTCCTCTCCGTACCGCGCCGGTTCCTTGCGAACCCGGCCGCTTTCGTTTCGGAACATAGAATGTTCGTTCGCGTTTGAAAAGGAAAATGTTTGTTCAACGGACCATGTTCTTGAGGCTACGCCGGTTCCTGCCGTTTTCCTATCGGAAATCGGGCGCGAAGCCAGCTATGGCACGGATTCCAACTGCGTTTCCGGTGCGATCGGGTTACCACGTCCAAGCTGCGGAACGGTCCGTGCCCACAAAGCGTCAGGCTTGCCGACGCCCGGGCTGGAGCTTTCCCGTCAGCCGCAACGTCGCTCCGGCGGCGGCTTCCGGACGTTGTCTAGCGAACAGACGACCTTCGATCCTTTACAGGCGATCCGTTACAGGCGGGTAATCGCTTCCTCGACAAGGCGGGCCAGGGCGGCGAGGTCGATGTCGACGGGAACATCCAGCCTGTCGACCAGACGCTCCGAATATTCGACCGGATCGCCGGCGAAGCTCCCGGTCAACTGGCTGAAATGCCCGATCAGCGTGGCCTGCGTCCCCATCTGGATGTTCCAGGAAGAGTCCGGATGGAAGAAGTCCGGGTTGTTCAGGTGAATCCAAGTGGCGTTGGGCGACAGGTAGACATGATTGGAGGTGCCGGCGCCGATCGGTGCGACCACGATCTCGGCCTGCGCGACAAGCTCGATCGTTTCCAGGACGTTCAGCGACTCCGGCGGAACCACCTCGAAACCGTAGCCGGCCAGCAGGTCGCCCACTGCGGCGTCGTTGGCGATGCGATGTTTCGGATACGAGTTCCGGCGGGACAGGAAGACGCGCCGGGGCAAGGGGCCGCGGTCGGGCCGGGTCCGTGGCAGCATCGCCTCGCGCAGCCAGCGATACGCGACGGGATATGAGACCGGCGACGGCACCACGGCCCGGTCGAAGCGGTAGAGCGAGAACGTGCCTTCATGGCCAAGGGTGCGGCGCATGTCGACGATGCGTTCACGCCGGATGCCGATCAGTTCGAGCATCTCGTACTGATACTCGCGCACGTCGAACAGAATGACCGGCAGTTCCTCCGCTTCCGGAACCCGGGTGCAGGCGATCAGCATCGGCAGCACATCAACCATGAAGTGCCAGTAATTGGGGGTCGAACGCACGAAGATCGCGCGTTCCGGAATATCGACCGCCCGGTAGAGCGGACGCGGCAGGCGGATCGCTCCACTCAGCAGTTCGGGCGTCACCCCGACCAGCGGCACATGGGCGCCGTTCACCACACTGTCCTTGCTTTCGCGAAGCATGTGCCGGCGATCGGCAAGGATGAAGCTTTCGAAGTTGTCCTTGACGTAAAAGCCCTGGATCACTTCGATTCTGGCGTCGAACGCCACCCCGACCGGCGCCGCGCCGAGAGCCGGCAGGTCGTCGAGATAACGGTGCAGGTAAGCGGGATAATCCTCGTATGCCGCCTGCGGCACCGGTTGGGCCTCGGGCTGCCAGATGTGGGCGGACAGTCCGGCGGCGGCGCACCAATCCGGAAACTCGTGGATATCGACCGTGAAAATGTCGATGTCGCTTTCCGCCACGGTGCGAAAATCATAGCGGTTCTTCACACGGACGCAGTCTTCGGCCAAGTCGCGCCAACCCGCGAGCAAGGCGATCCGGATGTGCCGCTCGAACAGGTCGTAGAGATACTGGTTCATGGTCGGGGCGTTGGCCAGCCCGAGAAGTGCGCTGCGAAGCCAGGGCCCGGCAGCGTCCATGTCGTTCCGCATGTGAGCTGCAAGAGCCATATCGAGCGCTTGGGCGCAATACAGCTCGCGCAGGGGCACGGAGCCGGGACTGGCGGCAACGCCGCGCTCATACCACCGGGCGGCGGTTTCCGGCTGGTTCAGGCTGCGGTACAGATTGCCCAGATTGATGAAAGGCGCGTCGAACCATGGGTTGACGGCAATCGCCCGCTGCATCAGCGCAGCCCCCGCCTGCGGATCTCCGGACCGCCAGCGCACCAGCCCCAGGCAATGCAGAGCATTGAAATCAAAAGGCGAATGGCACAATGCGATTTTGTAGAGCTGCTCGGCCTCGCCCAATCGCCCGGCTTGATGATGTGCAAGGGCGCTGGTCAGGAGATCGGTCGGGTTCGAGTTCATTTCCGATAATATAAAAGTTTGTTTCTGCCCCGCACCTTACCCCGATTGTCGGGCTGTATGGAATACTGGCTCGATCGATGTCCGGGTTATCGAACCGGGTCATTCACCCAGGGCATCGCCCGGACATCGATCGACAAGGTCGCACCCCAGGTTCACGCCGCGCGGATGCCGCCCAGCAGTCGGTCGATATCCTCGCTCAGGCTTTCGGAGCGTTGCGAAAGCGCGCGGGTGGCGTCCACCACCTGGGCGGCGGCGCTGCCGGTGCGGTTCACCGCGTCGTCCACCGAAACCACCGTATCGGCGATGCTCTGCACCGCATCGGAGGCATGGTTGATGCTGCGCGCGATCTCGTCGGTGGCGGCGGACTGCTCCTCCACCGCGGCGGCGACCATGGCGGTGATCTCGTCGATGCGGCTGATCGTACGGCCGATGTCGTCGATGGCCGACACAGCCCCCTGCGCCGTGGTCCTCACCGCCTGGACCTGCTGGGCGATCTCCTCCGTCGCCTTGGCGGTCTGGCCGGCGAGGCTGCGCACCTCCTCCGCCACCACGGCGAAGCCGCGGCCCGCCTCCCCCGCCCGCGCCGCCTCGATGGTGGCGTTCAGCGCCAGCAAGTTGGTCTGGCCGGCGATGGCGTTGATCATGCCGACCACGTCGCCGATCTTCTGCGCGGCGGTGGCCAGCGCCCCCATCAGTTCGTTGGTGCTGCGCGCCTCCTCCACCGCGCTGCGGGCGATCTGGCTGGAATCGCCGACCCGCCGCGTGATCTCGCCGATGGAGGCGGAGAGCTGGCTGGCGGTGGCCGCCACCGTCTGCACGTTCGACGCAGTATCGGCGACGGCGGAGCGCACGTCGGTCATGCGGCGGCAGGTCTGCTCGGCGGTGGCCGACATGCCTTCCGACGCCTCGCGCATGTCGGCCGACGCAGCGGCGATGTGGCGCGAGGCCTCCTTCACGCTGGCCTCGATGCTGGCGGTGATCGACTGGATGGTGCGCGACCGCTCGGCATCGGCGGCCTGCTTCATCGCGTCCTGCTCTTGCTGCAGCCGGGCGATCTCCGCGCTCTTGTCGCGGAAGACGCCGACGATCCCGGCCATTTCCGCGATCTCGTCGCGTCCACGGACCTTGGCGTCGGCCGTCAGATCACCGACCGCGACCGCCCGCATGGCGTCGATCACACGCAGCAGCCGGCGGGTCAGCCGGTTGCGGACATAGAACCAGGCGATCAGCAGGCTGGACAGCACCACGACGGCCGCGGCGCCGCCCTGGACGGCGACGGCCCCGGCAATCGCGCTTTCGGTCCGCGTCACGTCGGTGTCGGTGCGGTCCTGCTGGTGAGCAACGACGGCGTCGATGGTGCCGTTCAGTTCGGTGGTCAGCCGCACGGTCTCGGCCAGCGCGCTTTCGATGTCGGCGGTGATGCGCGCCTGATCGTCGCGCAGGCGGAAGACGCTGCCGGCGCCGCTGCCGAAGGCGGCCAGCCCGTCGCGCGCCTTGACCAGCGAGGGCCGGTCGGGATTGTCCTTCGGGAACGCCTCGATGGCGTTGTCGACGCGCAGCAGCGCCCAATTGTACTTCGACCGGATGTTGTTCAGCGTCGCGCCATAGGGCACGCTGGACGCGGCCGCGATCATGCCGAAGGCGAGGTTGCCGTTGGCCTGCACGTTCATCAGTTGGGTGATGACCGGCAGTTCCTCCTGCACCAGCCGGCGGCCCAAGCCCGTGGCGGTATCGACCGCCTGTGCCGCCGCCAGATCGCCCACCACGTTGTTGACCGACAGGGTCGACACCTCCAGCAGCGGCGCCACCAGATCGGTGAAATCCTCGTGCGCCATCACCGCGTCGGCCATCAGCGTGTTGAGCTTCTCCTCCAGGTCCAGCCGTTCGGCGGTGCGCTTGCCCAGCGTGTCCAGCGCCGCCCCCATGCGCTCCGCCAGCCCGGCCACCGCCTCGGCATCCGCCGCCATTCCTCCGGCACCCGCTCCCGACTGGCTGCGCATCGCCGCGATGCGGTCGCGCAGGGCCTCCAGCCGCCTGGTCAGGCCATCCATCCGCTCCGTCAGTTCGGCCGCGTCGCGCGATGCCGCCACCGCCGGCGCATCGGCGGCGATCGCCGTGCTGTCCTTCGCCAGATTGAGCGAACGGACGATTGCCGGCACGCTGCTGCGGCCGATCTGGCCCATCGACCGCCCGGTTTCAGTCAGCGACCACCAGGCCATGACGCTGGCGAAGGCGGCGAGCATCGCCACCCCGCCGAAGGCCAGGAACAGCCGCCCCTGAATGCCGAGCCGAATGCCCCGCCGCTCCCCACCCGGCGTCAGTTGCGTCATGTTCCTCTCCTATACGTAATGTTTTTGTCAGCAGTCTTGACAGTTTGGTATCGCGACAAGTTTGAAGGATGGCGCCAACGGCCGTCAGTCGCGGCAAACCCCTGTCGGGCACATATCGGAACCGCGTACGTCCTCTCTTAGCATGCGCGTTCATTTTCGTAAAGAAACATGCTTGTGTTGCGAACAATATCCGGCGTACATATCTGCCGTACGGGGCCGTAGGTTCGGGGTACGGCGGAATGCGCGGCGGAATCGCCCGGCCCGCCTGGATCGGAACCGCCGCCCGGTTGCCGTTTTCGCTTTGACCCATTCCGCGCATCTGATTCACTGACGCCCCACCCGACCGGAGACAGCCCCCGATGGATGCGCGCCTGGACGCCGAACGCCGCCAGCAGGAAATCGTGGCCCTGGTCCATGCCAAGGGCATGGTGCAGATCCAATGGCTGGCCGAGCATTTCGACGTCACGCCGCAGACCATCCGCCGCGACATCGAACATCTGGCCGGGCAGTCCGCCGTCCGTCGGTTCCGCGGCGGCGTCACCGTGCCGTCCAGCGTGGAGAACATCGCCTATTCCACCCGCCAGACCCTGATGGCGGAGGAAAAGCGCCGCATCGCCGAGATGGTCGCCCGCCATGTGCCGGAGGACGCCTCGCTGTTCCTCAACATCGGCACGACGACGGAGGCGGTGGCCCAGGCGCTGCTCGGCCACAAGCGGCTGCGGGTGCTGACCAACAACCTGAACGTCGCCACCATCCTCCACAAGAACACCAACTTCGCGCTCTCCATCGCCGGCGGCCTCGTGCGCGAGCGCGACGGCGGCATCATCGGCGAGGCGACGGTGGAGTTCATCCGCCGCTACAAGGTCGACATCGGCATCATCGGCATCAGCGGCATCGACGCCGAAGGCGACCTGCTGGATTACGACGAGCAGGAGGTCCGCGTCGCCCGCGCGATTATCGAAAGCTCGCGCCGGGTCTTCCTGGTCACCGACCACACCAAGTTCGGCCGCAACGCCATGATCCGCATGGCCGACGTCAGCGTGCTCGACGCGCTCTTCACCGACCGCCTGCCGCCGCCCGAACTGATGGAGGTGCTGGGCAACGCCGACTGCCAGGTCCACGTCGCCGACGGCAGCGAGCCGGCGAACGGCGACGGCGAGGATGCGGAAGACTGAGGGGATACCCTCCGTTTCGGCGAAACTGCTTCAAACGCGGCACCTCCACCCGCGGCCCCGATGTCGCTTGCCGAAGCGGGGCATCGCCTCCACTCTGTGATGTTGGGCCTTGTGAAAGCGGTTGGCCCGGCAAACAGATATCAGCAGGTGTGCGGTGATCATCGAAAGCGACCTCAAGCTCGACTTCAAGGATGTGCTGATCCGGCCGAAACGCAGCACGCTGCAGAGCCGCAACGACGTGGACGTCAACCGGACCTTCACCTTCCTGCACACCCAGCGCGACTGGACCGGCTTCCCGCTGATCGCTGCCAACATGGACGTCACCGGCAGCATGGGCATGGCCCGCGCGCTGTCGCGCTTCGGCGCCATGACCGCCCTGCACAAGCATTACAAGGCGGACGAGCTGGTCGCCTTCTTCCGGGCGGAGGCGGAATCCGCCGTTCAGTCGAACGTCTTCTATTCGATGGGCATCGCCGACGCCGACCATGACAAGTTCCAGTCGGTGAAGGCCCAGGCTCCGGTGGGCAAGATCTGTCTCGATGTCGCCAACGGCTATACCGAGCGCTTCGTCGAGGTGATCGCGCGCCTGCGCGAGGAGAACCCGGAGACCGTCATCATGGCCGGCAACGTCGTCACCGGCGACATGACGGAGGCCCTGCTGCTGGCCGGCGCCGACATCGTCAAGGTCGGCATCGGGCCGGGGTCGGTCTGCACCACCCGCAAGATGACCGGTGTCGGTTATCCCCAGCTGTCGGCCATCATCGAATGCGCCGACGCAGCCCACGGGCTGAAGGGTCAGGTCTGCGGCGACGGCGGCTGCACCGTGCCGGGCGACATCTCCAAGGCCTATGGCGCCGGCGCCGACTTCGTCATGCTGGGCGGCATGCTGGCCGGCCATGACGAGTGCGAGGGCGAGATCCGCTACGAGGACCGGGACGGCAACCGCGTGCCCGTCGCCATGACCTTCTACGGCATGTCGTCGGACACCGCGATGCACAAATACTCCGGCGGCGTCGCCTCCTACCGCGCCTCGGAAGGCAAGACGGTGGATGTCCCCTATCGCGGCCCGGTGGAGAACACGATGCAGGAGATCATGGGCGGCGTGCGCAGCATGATGACCTACATCGGCGCCACCCGCCTGAAGGAGGTGCCGAAGCGCACCACCTTCGTCCGCGTCGGCGCCCAGCTGAACACCGTGTTCGGCGGTTAAGCCGGAACGGGCACCCCGCCCAGAACTCCGGCGATTTTCCCGCATCCGATTCTTGTCTCTTGGACCCGTTCCGTTCTACTGGTTGGGTGAGCGGCGAATCGGATCTTTGCGGGAACGAGAGTGCTTATGGACGGGGTGCCCGGCAGCGGAGCGGACGTCATCCGCGCCCAGTTGCCGACCCTGCCGGACACGCCCGGCGTCTATCGGATGCTGGCGGCCGACGGGTCGGTCCTTTATGTCGGCAAGGCAAAGAACCTGAAGCGGCGGGTGGCCAGCTACACCCGGACCGACGGGCTGCCCAACCGCACCCGCCGGATGGTGTCGCTGACCCGCGCCATGGAGTTCGTCACCACCCACACCGAGGCCGAGGCGCTGCTGCTGGAAGCGAACCTGATCCGCAGCCTGCTGCCGCCCTTCAACATCCTGGTGAAGGACGACCGCTCCTTCTCCTACATCGTCATCGGGAAAGGTCACGACTTCCCCCGCCTGATACAGCATCGCGGCAGCGCCGAGCGGCGCGGCACCTCCGGCAAGGGCAACCGCAGGGACTCCGACCTGTTCGGTCCCTACGCCTCGCCGCATCTGGTCGGCATGACCATCGCCGCGCTTCAACGCGCCTTCCTGCTGCGCAGTTGCGACGACGGCGTGTTCGCCTCGCGCACCCGCCCCTGCCTGCAGCACCAGATCAAGCGCTGCTCCGCCCCCTGCGTCGGCCGCGTCAGCGAGGAGGAGTATGCCGATCAGGTCCAGGGCGTGCGCGACGTGCTGTCCGGCCGCAGCGCCGAGGTGCAGGCGGAGTTCGCCCGCCACATGCTCGACAGCTCCGACCGGCTGGAATATGAGGACGCCGCCCGCTGGCGCGACCGCATCCGCGCCCTGACAGCCCTGCAGAGCCGACAGGACATCAATCTGGAGGACACGCTGGGCGATGCCGACGTGCTGGCCCTGCACCGCGAAGGCGGCGCGGCCTGCGTCCAGGCCTTCTTCTTCCGCGGCGGCCGCAACCAGGGCACCCGCGCCTTCTTCCCCCGCATCGATGCGGAGGAGGAGCCGGGCGACATCCTGGCCGCCTTCGCCGCCCAGCTCTATGCCGACACCCCGCCGCCGGCCCTGCTGCTGCTGAGCGATCCGGTGGAGTCACCGGACCTGCTGGAGGAAGCGCTGAGCCTGTCCGCCGGTCACCGCGTCGCCGTGGAATGCCCGAAGCGCGGATCGAAGCGCCGCGCGGTCGAACACGCGCAGACCAACGCCCGCGACGCTCTCGGCCGCCGTCTGGCCGAACGGTCCACCCAGGCGACCCTGCTGGAGGGGGTGGCGCGCGTCTTCGGCCTGCCCGCCGCGCCGCGCCGCATCGAGATCTACGACACCTCGCACATCCAGGGCTCGTTCCCGGTCGGCGCCATGGTGGTGGCCGGGCCGGACGGGTTCCAGCGCAACGCCTACCGCCGCTTCTACATCCGCGATCCGGAGGCCGCCGGCGACGATTACGCCATGCTGCGCGAGACCTTCACCCGCCGCTTCCACCGCAGCAGCGAGGCCGGCCGCGATTCCGGCCAATGGCCCGACCTCGTCCTGATCGACGGCGGGCTTGGACAGCTGAACGCGGTGAAGGACGAGCTGGCGATGCTGCAGATCACCGATATCCCTCTGGTCGCCATCGCCAAGGGTCCCGACCGCAACGCCGGGCGCGAGCGCTTCTTCCGCCCCGGCCAGCCGCCGCTGTCCCTCGCGCCCAACGATCCGGTGCTGCATTTCCTGCAAAGGCTGCGCGACGAGGCCCACCGCACCGCCATCGACAGCCACCGCGCCCGCCGCATGAAGGCGATGTCGCACACCCGCATCGACGGCATCCCCGGCATCGGCCCGGCCCGCAAGAAGGCGCTGCTCCACCATTTCGGCAGCGCCACGGCCGTCGCCGCCGCCGGCCTGAAGGACCTGGAGGCTGCGCCCGGCATCAGCGAAGCCATCGCGCGAAAGCTCTACGAGCATTTCCACGGATAGACGGTTACGGCACCGACTTTCCCGTGAACGGGTTCCAGCCGACCGCCGCCAGCGCCGCCCAGGCGGTCGCGCCCAGATGGGGGCGGCGGTAATAGAGGAAGTCGTCGGTCTTGCTGTCCGGCCCGATGGCAAGCCCGGTGGACAGCACTTGCGGCCGGGTGGCGTAGAGATAGCCGCCGGGGCTGATCTCCTTCAGCAGCTCGCCGAACAGCCGGTCGGCATCGCCGCGGCGGCCGACGGCGCGGTAGGCGAGCGCGGCCTGTGCCGTGCCCTCCACCCACATGCCGTCGCGGTCGTCGTTGAAGTCGAAACCGCCGTCGGCGCCATGGGCGCGCTCCGCATAGGACAGGGCGGCCCGCCAGGCCTCCGGCGCCTTCGGCAGCAGCAGCGGCCAGAGCTGGGCATCGAGACCGGATGTGGAGGTGCTGACCGTCACCCCGTCCGGTGCGGTGCCGATGGGGAAATGGTCGCCGCCCGCCGTCCACATTTTATCGAGAAAATCGCGCGCCTCGCGTTCCGAGCCGGCGAAATCGCCGCCAAGCCAGCCGAACAGCGCAACCAGATCGGTGTTGTGCTCGGTCGATTTCCAGGTCAGTGGCTGCGGTGCGTCGTCGAAGCCCTGCAAGCCGCCGTTGAAGCCGCCGGGGCCGCGCGGATCGCGGGTATGCTCGACCACCCAGCGGGCCAGTTCTACCGCTCCGTCACGGAAGCGCGTCTCGCCGGTCGCATCGGCCAGCGTCAGCAGGGCCAGCCCGGCCCAGGCGACGTTGCCGGTCGCGGTGCCGACCTGATAGGGGTCCTCGCCCCAATGGTTGCCGACGGCATCCCACCAGCCATTCGGCGGGATCGGCCGCTGTTTCTGCGCGCCGGCCCGGTAGGTGTTGCGCAGCCGCCCCTTCCAGCCGGCGCGGTCGAGCGACACGGCGTCGAGCAAGGCCTCGCCGATGCGCAAGGCCTTGTCGCGCTGGCCGCAGGCGGTCAGCGCCATGATGGCCAGCGCGTTGTCATAGGTGAAGGCGGCGTTGGAAAGCGCCGGCTCCGAGGTTGGGCCGGGCGCGTATGAATTGTCGTAGCTGCGCAGGAACAGCGGGCCACGCCCGGACACCTCGTCGACCCGCGACGCGAGCGTGCCGCAGGTCTTCTGTGCCAGCTCCCTCGCCGGAGTGGCGGGTGCGGCGGATGCGGGGGCGGTCATGAGGACGGAAACCCCAAGTGCGACCACCGCCAACGCGGCACGGCCGAACCGTACGCCCCGCCGGGAGAGCATTCGCTTGACGCTGACACGCTTGGACATCGACACCGCCGGCCAGTTCCGGAAAGCCCCAGATATGGCCCCTTCGCCGGCCGACGACAACCGAACGGGATGGCGTAGCCCTCCTTACAGCGGCGCCAGACCCGCCATGATGTGCTTCTTGCGGTCGTCATAGGCGCCGCCCAACTCGGCCGCGCGCTCGTCGTCGAGGACGTCCCTGGCTTCCTCGAACAGTTCCTCTTCCTCTTCGTCCAAATGGTGGCGGACGAGTTCGCCCAGCACCTGCAGCTTTTCCTTCCAGCCGCTGTCGGTGGTCTTCATCGCGTTCAACTCGTCGAGCAGGCCATTGATGAGGTGATGCTCGTTCAACCCCTCGACGGTTTCCGACTTCGCCTCCTTGGCCTTCTTCAGCGAGGCGTAGAAGACACCTTCCTCCACCTTCGAATGGGCCCACAACTCGCGCTGCAGCTCCTCGAACACGGCGCGGCCGCTGCCGTTGGCCTTCTCGGTCTTTTCCAGAAGGCTGCGGATGGTGTCGTGATCGGTCTTGATGCGGGCGAAGATATCAGCCTGGGTGCCGGTGGTCTTGCTGGCCATCGTCGGGGTCCTTGGCAAATTGCGAGAGGCGACTGCCGGACGGCAATCGCGGAAAAGCTTGCCAGTAGAACCCCGCCGCGGCCGGACTGTTCCCGGCCTTATCACCCTCAGCCCCGCGGATGGGTGTCCACGAATTCCCGCAGGGTGTGCATCAGTTCCACCGCATGGTCGACATGCCCGTGGGCGCAGGCGTCCGCGATGTCGTCGGCGATGATGTGGGCGATGCGGTCGGGTCCGCCGGGGCAGTGGGCAAGGCAATGGCCCATCTCCACCGCAACCATTTCCGGCAGATGTTCGTGTTCGGCGATCGCGTCGATCTCCGCTTCGGTGAGATCGCTCAGCGCGATGCAGTCCTTGATCGTCAACATGGCGCGTTCCTCCCAGGAACGGCCGGGATGCCCTTTGGGCAGGGTCGAAAACGGTCCTGCTGATCGCCCCGCCGCAAATGCCGGAGCCGCACGGGATCCCCACCAGAAGAGGCGGCAGGAAAACCCGCGCGGCCGAAGACCAGCGACGATCAGTGAGCCATCAGAACCGGCAGCCCGGCGTGGTTCAGCACGTAGCGCGTGACACCGCCCAGGATCATTTCCCGCATCCGGCTGTGGCCGTAACCGCCCATAACCAGCAGGTCGGCGCCCAGCTCCACGGCTTTCTTGGTGACCGTCTCCCCAACGGGTTCCGATCCCGGATGCAATATAGTTAACTCAGGGTTAACGCCCTGCCAAGCGAGATATTGGGCAATGCGGCGTCCTGTCGCGCCTTCCGTCACCGAAGTTTCGGCGGTCAGAATGTGGGCTCGCTCGGCGCTGCGCAGGAAGGGCAGGGCCGCGGCGACGGCGCGCGTGGCTTCCGTCTTGCCGTTCCAGGCGACGGCGATGGTGTGGCCGATCTCCGCCGGCAGATTCTTCGGCACCAGCAAAACCGGCCGGGCGGATCCCAGCAGCGCCGTTTCCATGGTGGTGTAGCCCTGCGTGTCCGCCTCGATCGAGGTGTGGGCGCAGACGATCAGGTCGGCCAGACGCCCCTCGGCCGGCACCACGTCCTCGATCCGGCCGACGACCTCGCGCCAGGAGGCGGACGGCGCCTCGACCCCGCCGGGGACATCGCGCATCTCGAAACCGGCCTCGGCGACGGCGGCGTCGAAGGAACGGCGGGCGACGGCGCGATGGTTGTTCGATTCGGTCTCCGCCGCGCGCATGATCTCGTCCACCATGGCGCCGGACATGCCCTCGCCCAGCATCGGAACGGCATCGCGCGGGTCGAGGCTGACGAACAGGCCGACGAGGTGGGCGTCGAAATCGCGCGCCACCGAAATCGCGCCCTTGAGGGCCACCGGATCGTTCTCACTGCCGCACAGCGGCACAAGGATGGTCTTGTAGGTCATGGACTCCTCCCGGACCGGTTCGAGCGGCCCTTCCCGGACGGCGGCGGTCCGTCCGCCGGTGTGGCGGGCGATTCTCACCGGGCCGTCATTCGCCCCATCGTCGCTGCGGTCCGCGGTCCGGGGCAGGGGCCGCAAACCTTGAAGATGCAGTCCATAAGACGTTGTCACTCCTGGAATTAGGCCAAGCTTGCACGGGCGTCGTCCAGCACATCCGCTGCAACCCTGCCAGAATCCAGGCGCGTCCAGTCGATTGTACCCAAATCATAGGATTCCTGCCGTTCCACCACGTCGGCGGTGGCGTCGGACGCATCGTTGCGACGATTGGTCACACGCACCACCCGCTCCGACAGCGGCGCCTCCATCCAGATCCCGTCGAACCGCACCCCGGCCTCCGCCGCGACCGCTTCGATCCGGCGGCGCTCGTCCGGCCGGGCACTCACCGCATCGACCACCACGGCTTGGCCCGTTCCCAGCACCGACGCCGCCCGCCGGTACAACTCCGCATAGACCCGTTCCGTCACCGCCGCGGCATAGCCGTCGGCCGGCAGCCGGTCGGTGTCGGCGACTCCGCACAGCCGCTTGCGCAGCACGTCGCTGCGCAGCACCACCGCGCCGGGCGACGACCCCAGATCGGGCGCGATCCCCGTGGCCAGCCTGGTCTTGCCGGTGCCGGACAGCCCGCCGACCGCCACCAGCCGCGCCGGCGCCGGCTCCAGCGCGGCGAGCGCTTGGTCCAGATAGCGCCGCGCCTCCCCGGCCAACCCCTCCGCCTTTCCGCCAAGCCGCAGCGCCGCGGCCGACACCTTGGCCCGCACCGCCGCGCGCAGCGACAGGAACAGCGGCAGCGCCGCCAGCCCGCCGTAATCCGCCGTCTCCTCCAGATAGCGGTTCAGCACCGCGTTGCCCAACGGCCGTAGCCCGCGGTGATCCAGATCCATCAGCAGGAAGGCGAGGTCATAGAAGACGTCGGCCACCGCCAGCGCCTCGTCGAACTCGATGGCGTCGAACAGGGTCGGCTCGCCGTCCAGCAGGACGATGTTGCGCAGATGCAGGTCGCCATGGCCATGGCGGACGAATCCGTCCCGCCGCCGCGTCTCCAGCAGCGGGGCCAGCCGGTCGAGCGCCTGTCCCGTACGCTCCGCCAGCCGCGCCACCGCGTCCGCCGGAAACAGGTCCGGCGCGGCGCGCAGGTCTTCCAGATTGCCGTCCGCCACCACGCGCAGCGCCTCCACCCCGCCGCCATCCGGCCGGGGAGCGGCATCGCGGTGGAAGGCGGCGATCCGCTCGGCCAGACGGCGCATCAGGGCGGGGGTCAGGCCGTCCCGCTCGGCCATGCGGTCGAACAGCGCCTCGTCGGGGAAGCGCGCCATCGATACCAGCCAGTCGATTGCGTCCACTGGCACATCCCCTGCCGCGTCCCCGTCCTCTTCGTCCAGCCGCAAACCGCCATCGGCCCCACGGCGGATTGCTACAACGCCCCGATAAAGCGCCGGTGCGGTGCGACGGTTGATCGCCAGCTCCGCCAGACAGGCCGCGCGGCGCTTCCCGACCGTCGAATAATCCAGATAGGGATAGCGCACCGCACGCTTCAGCTTCAACGCCCGGTCACCCGCCAGGAACACCAGGGCGGCGTGGGTGTCGATCCGCTCCACCGACTGCCCGCCATGGGTGCGCGGATCGCCGAGAAAGGCGATCACCTCCTCCTGCGGCCCAGGGCCGGACGCTGGCTCGGCGGGATGCGCGTTCATGAGCATATGGTAACAGACGATCGTCCCGCGCCGCTCATGCTTTCATGGTTGAAAC
Source organism: Azospirillum sp. Sh1 (assembly GCF_008365135.1). NCBI lineage: Bacteria > Pseudomonadati > Pseudomonadota > Alphaproteobacteria > Rhodospirillales > Azospirillaceae > Azospirillum > Azospirillum sp. Sh1. Next base: position 49,939 of record NZ_VTTK01000027.1, read on the forward strand.
GCGGATGGCGATGACGACATCCTAGGGGTAGTGCCGATACTCCATGGGTCAGTCGCCACGCCCCATCGTTATAGTGGCCGGACCGCATGGTGCGATCCGACGCGTCACCGGGAGGGGGTGCCCGTGAACCGCCTGTTCAGCCGCCAGAGGAATTGCCTGCCAAGCGCCTTGCCCGCCTGGTCGCTCGCGGTCGTCCTCGTTTTCCTGGCGGCCGGCGCCGGTTCGGCACGGGCGGAGTCCATCGACGCGGACGGCCGGTTCGGCAACTGGGCGGTGGGCGGCCTCGCCTACAGTCTGCAGCCGCCGGCGGAAAGCAGCCTCACCATCCTGAACAGCAAGATGCGGATCGGGTCATCGCTGATCCCGCAGGTCGAACCCTATGTCAGCATCCAGCCCTGGATCGGGCCGGGCAGCGGCAGCAGCCTGACCCCGCGCGGCGCCGTGACCGGCCTCGGCGCGGGCCTGACGGGGGGACTGACCGGCGGCCTCAGCGGCGGCGTGCTGGTCGACGTGCCGCTCGGCTCCTTCGTCTTCACCCCCAGTTTCGGCGCCGGCACCCTGCCCACCGCCCGGCGCGAGGGCGCCCCCACCACCGAGTTCCGCTCGCAGCTGGAATTGGGATACGAGTTCGACAACAAGTCGCGCTTCAGCCTGGGCTACAGCCGCATCGTCAACGACGCCGCGGCGGGCGATCCGGCGGCCGGCACCAACAACGTCTTCGGCTTTTACTACCGCTTGCCTTTCGGCGGCCCCTGACCGGCCGCGATGGCCAGGACATCGTGTCGCGGCGTCTCATGTCCTGAAAACGCGCGCAAGGGTAGCGTCTTAACCGCATCTTAAACATGGTTGGATCAAGTGGACGCGGACCGAACGCTCCCCGGGGAACCCACCATGGCCACCAAGCGCAAGACCGCCTCCTCCGCCGCTCCCGCAACCGCTCCCGCCGCCGCTGCTTCCGCGACTGCCGCCGCCGCGCCGGTGTTCGAGGCTCCGGTGGAAAGCTGGGCCGACACCATCCTGCGCACCAATTTCGCGTCGGTGGAACAGGACAGCATCGTCCTGCTGAAGGCGGCCAGCACCCTGCTGGAATCGGACGTGCCGGAAAAGGTCACGGTCGCCCTGGACCAGAACCTGAAGCTGTGGATCGCCATCAAGACGGTCCTGCTGAACGACGACTGCCCGGTCGAGCCGGAGGTGAAGGCCAACCTGCGCAATCTGGCGCAGTATGTCGTCTCCACCACCATGCTGGCGACCCAGGGCGCGATCGAGACGCGCAAGTTGGTCTCGCTGGCCCGCCTGAACATGAACATCGCCGAGGGCCTGCTCAGCGGCCAGCGCAACCGCATGATCCAGGAACGCGCCTATCAGATCTGGCAGGAGGAAGGCTGCCCCGAAGGCCGCGAGCAGGAGCATTGGCTGCGCGCCGAGGCCGAGATCTCCGGCCTGTTCAAGGTCTGAGCGACGGTCGGACGTTCCAGGCCGAGCGCCCGCGCGGGTTTACGCAACACCGCCATACCGCCCCGACATGACCGCCCGCGTCGCGACACAGTGACGCGGGCGGCAACGCTTGGTAGGCTCGGCGCACCGTGACAGTCCCGCCGCAAACCATCCCCAAGCCGCACAAGCGCGTCGACAACACCCCGCTCGGCATCGCCTCGATGCTGATTTCCGTGCTGTTCTTCTCGCTGATGAACGTCCTGGCGAAGCTCCTGATGGACCGCTTCCCGGTGACCGAGGTCATGTTCTTCCGCAGCCTGTTCGCGCTGATCCCGGTCTGTCTGGCGATCCATTTCGGCATGGGCTTCGTGACGACGCTGCGCACCCGCTATCCCTGGGGCCATCTGGGGCGGTCGCTGATCGGGCTGAGTTCCATGGCCGCCATGTTCTGGTCCTTCCACCTGCTGCCGCTGGGCGACGCCATCTCGCTGAACTTCGCCGCCCCGCTGTTCCTCACCGCGCTGTCGGTGCCGCTGTTGAGCGAGAAGGTCGGCATCCACCGCTGGAGCGCGGTTCTGGTCGGTTTCGTCGGCGTGCTCATCATCGTGCGGCCCAGCGGCGACGTGTTGAATCTGGGCGCGCTCATCGCGCTGTTCGGCGCGCTGACCAACGCGCTGGCGATGATCGCCATCCGCCAGCTGAGCCGGACGGAGTTGGCGAACACCATCGTCTTCTACTTCACCCTGCTGACCACCGTCCTGCTCGGCCTGACCCTGCCCTTCTCCTGGATCACGCCGGCCCCGCTGGACCTGCTGATGCTGCTGGCGACCGGTCTGTGCGGCGGCTGCGGCCAGCTGATGCTGACCCGCGCCTATTCGCTGGCCCCGGCCGCCCTGGTGGCGCCGCTGAACTACACCTCGCTGCTGCTGGCGGTCGGCTTCGGCTGGCTCCTGTGGGGGGAGGTGCCGACCGCGACCATGGCGGCCGGCGCCGCCGTGGTGATGGCGAGCGGTCTCTACATCCTGCACCGCGAGACCCGGCGCGGCACGACCCTGACCAAGCCGCTGCCGGCCGGCGAGGGCGACTGACGGCACCCCGCACGCCCCGAAATTTCGGCGGATCGCCACGCGTCATAGTTTCGCCATGGCGCAATGATGGGCTGTAGCATTGCGCCGGTGAACGAGTCGGTGGGCAAAAGCCGCAGGCGGCGCCTATATGATTGGTTCGCGCAGCATGACCGGTCGGCGGCTCAGGCAAACCGCCGGACCGGCTGCATTTCGGCGCGGAGGGGGCGGCATGAAGCAGAACGAGCGACGCGGCGACTCCGGACCGGTCCAGAATCGGGCGGCCCCGAACCGGGCCGCCGATGATCGTGGCGCCGGCGACGGCGTGACCGAACCGCGCTTCCGCCTTGCCCAGGCGCGCGCGGCGCTGCTGTGGGAACGGCTGGGGCCGGCGCTGTGGGCGCCGCTGTCGGTGCTGGGCGCCTTCCTGGCGCTGGCGCTGTTGAATTTGCTGGTCCTGCTGCCGGGCTGGCTGCATGGGCTGGCCCTGCTGGTGCTCGCCGCCGCCTTCCTGCTGTCGCTCGTCATCGGGGTCCGGCGTTTCCGCACCCCGGCGGAGGATGAGGCCCGCCGCCGTCTGGAGCGGGACAGCGGCCTCGCCCACCGTCCGCTGCACACCCTGCGCGACCGGCCCGCCGGCAACGACCCGACCGCCCAGGCGTTGTGGCGCCTGCACCAGGAACGCACGCGCGCCGCCATGCGCGGCCTGCGCGTCGCCTGGCCGGGCACCGAGGTGCCGTCGCACGACCGCTACGCCCTGCGCGCCCTGGTGATCCTGACGCTGGTGGTCGCCGGCGCCGCCGCCTGGGGCGACTGGCGCCCGCGCATCGCCGCCGCGCTGACCCCCCATTTCGCCGGCGGCACCGCCACGGCGGCGGCGACGCTCGACCTGTGGATCAACCCGCCCGACTACACCGGCCTGCCGCCGGTCTTCCTGAAATCCGGCTCCGCCGCCAAGTCCGCCGACAAGTCCACTGCCAAACCGGCAAGCCAGCAGACCGCCGGTTCCCCGACCGCCAACCACTCCGGCGACCACCCCACCGACCAGCCGGTGAAGGTGCCGCAGGGCAGCCTCGTGCTCGCCCGCGTCACCGGCGGCGGCGGCACCCCCAGCCTGGAGGCCGGCGACCAGACCAGCGCGTTCGAGGCGGTTGATTCGACCAATTTCCAGGTGCAGAAGCCGGTGACCGGCGGCACCCGCATCGCCGTCACCCAGGGCGGGCGCACGCTGGGCTCCTGGCCGATCGAGGTGGTTCCCGACCGCGCTCCCATCATCGCCCATGCCAATCCGCCGGCCGCCGGCGAGCGCGGGGCGCTGAAGCTGGACTATGCCGCCCGCGACGATTACGGCCTGACCGAGGTGAAGGCGCAAATCCGCCTCGCGCCCGAGGTTCCGCCGCCCGGCGCCGTGAAGAATGGCACCGCGAAGACCGAGGCGCCGAAGACCGAAGCCGGCCCGGTGCTGGAATTCCCGCTGTCGCTGCCCGGCGTCCGCCCGAAGGAGGCGCACGCCACCGCCTTCCAGGACCTGACCGCCCACCCCTGGGCCGGCATGCCGGTGACAGTGCGGCTGACCGCGACCGACGGTGCCGGCCAGACCGGCCGGTCGGAGGATGCGGCCATCATCCTGCCGGAACGGACCTTCAGCCATCCCGTCGCCCGCGCCATCATCAACCAGCGCAAGATCCTGACCCGCAATCCGCAGGAGTCGCGGGTCGAGGTCGCCCGCGCGCTGGCGGAGATCTCCTCGCGCCCCGGCACCTACGGCGACGACATCGTCGCCTTCCTGTCGCTGCGCACCGCCATGGCCCGGCTGATGCTGGACCAGAGCGCCGACAGCGTCCCGGCCTTGCAGCAGCTTCTGTGGGAAACCGCGCTGCGCATCGAGGATGGCGGCCTCTCACTGGCGGAGAAGGACCTGCGCGACGCCGAGAAGCGCCTGTCCGAGGCGCTGGACAAGAACGCCTCCGACGAGGAGTTGAACCGCCTGATGGACGAATTGCAGGCGGCGCTCGACAAGTTCATGGACGCCATGGAACAGCGGATGATGGAGGCGCTGCAGCGCGGCGAGAAGATCCCGATGGTCCCGCCGGAAATGGCCGACCGCATGACCGACCGCAACGACCTGCAGCAGATGCTCGACCAGATGCGCGAGATGGCGCAGACGGGGTCGCGCGACGCCGCCCGTCAGATGCTGTCCCAGCTTCAGCAGATGCTGGAGAACATGCGCTCCGGCGCCATGGCCCAGATGAACCAGCAGCAGGCCCAGCAGCAGAACCAGACCTGGGAGATGATGCAGCAGCTGCAGAAGCTGGCTCAGCAGCAGCAGAAGCTCCTCGACCAGAGCTTCCGCCAATCGCAGGAGTCGATGGATCAGCAGCAGGGGCAGCAGGGCGAACAGCCCCGCGGCCGCCAGCAAAACCAGCGCCGCAACCAGAACGGCCAGCAACAAAATCCCGGCAGCCCGACCCTGCAGAAGCAGGCCGAACAGCAGGAGGCGTTGCGCCGCCAGCTGGGCGAGCTGATGCGCCGCATGGGCGAACAGCAGGGAGGCGAGATCCCGCAGCCGCTGGGCCGCGCCGAACGCGCCATGCGCGACGCCGCCCAGGCGCTGCAGCAGGGCGCCCCCGGCGCCGCGGTGCCGTCGCAGACGGAGGCGATGGAACAGCTGCAGCAGGGCATGCAGGGCATGGCCGAACAGATGGCCCAGCAGATGATGGGCCAGCAGGGGCAAGCGATGATGGGCCAGCAGGGCCAGATGCCCCGCCAGGGCCGGGGACGCGACCCGCTGGGCCGACGCCCGTCGGGCTACGGCATGCAGGATTCCAACGACGTGAAGATCCCCGAACAGTCGGAACTCCAGCGCGCCCGCGAAATCCTGGACGAACTCCGCCGCCGGTCCGGCCAGTACGGCCGCCCGCAGGAGGAACGCAACTACATCGACCGGCTGTTGAAACAGTTCTGACGGCGGCGGGAACTCCGGCAATTCCGGCCGGTTTCCCGGCCTTCCCCGCCGCTCCGACTTGCAACGCTCCGCTCCCGCCGTCATTTCCTCACGAATTCCGGCCGAACGGGGGCGGAGCGGGCGGCAAGCCGGGGAGAGCGGGCGTATGAAGGTCATCATTTGCGGGGCGGGACAGGTCGGGGCCAGCATCGCGCGGCATCTCGCACTGGAAGACAACGACATCACGGTCATCGACACATCGACCGAGCTTGCCCAGCGGATGGACGAGAGCCACGACGTGCGCGGCATGGTCGGCTACGCCTCGCACCCCGACGTGCTGGCCCAGGCGGGGGCGCGGGACGCCGACATGCTGATCGCCGTGACCCACTCCGACGAGGTCAACATGGTGGCCTGCCAGGTCGCCCATTCGGTGTTCGACATCCCGCTGCGCATCGCCCGCATCCGCAAGCAGGCCTATCTCCAGCCGGAATGGTCGAAGCTGTTCGCGCCCGACCATCTGCCGATCAGCGTCGTCATCTCGCCGGAGGTGGAGATCGCCCACAGCATCGCGCGCCGCCTGCGCTCCCCCGGCGCGTTCGAGATGGTGCCGCTCGCCGACGCCAAGGTGCATCTGATCGGCGTCCACTGCACCAACAGCTCGCCCCTGCTGAACACGCCGCTGCGCCGCCTGACCGAGATGTTTCCCGACCTGCGCGCCGCCGTGCTGGCGGTCTTCCGCGACGGCACCGGCTTCGTGCCGAAGGGGAATGACCAGCTGCGGCTGGGCGACGACGTGCATCTGGTCTGCCGGACCGCCGACATCGTCCGCGTCGTCGCCCTGTTCGGCCACAGCGAGGCGCCGGCCCGCCGGCTGGTCATCGCCGGCGGCGGCAATGTCGGCTTCAATCTGGCGCAGATCGTCGAACGCCACATGCGCGGCATTTCGATCAAGATGATCGAGGGCAACGCCGACCGGGCGGAGCTGATCTCCCGCTCTCTGCGCTCGAGCACGGTGGTGCTGAACGGCGACGCGCTCGACCATGAAATCCTGGAGGAGGCGCAGGTCGGCCGCGCCGAGACCATCGTCGCCGTCACCAACGACGACGAGACCAACGTCTTCACCTCGCTGCTGGCCAAGCGCGCCGGCTGCGGCCGGGCGATCACGCTGCTGAACAAGACCTCCTACGCGCCGATCGTCGCGGGGTTGGGGATGGATGTCGTCGTCAACCCGGCGGCGGTCACCGTCTCCTCGATCCTGCGCCATGTCCGGCGCGGCCGGGTGGCGGCGGTGCAGACCATCGGCGACAATTTCGGCGAGGTGGTGGAGGCGGAGGCGCTGGCGACCTCGCGCGCCGTCAGCGGCCCGATCGGCACCATCGGCCTGCCGGCCGGCATGATGATCGGCGCGCTGGTCCGCGGCGGCGACGTCATCATCCCCACCGGCCAGACGGTGATCGAACCGCATGACCGCGTCATCGTGATGGCGACCTCCGATCTGGTGCGCAAGGTCGAAAAGCTGTTCGCGGTCGGGCTGGAATTCTTCTGATCGGTCAACCCCCTCCTGTCGAGACTCCGCCGCTCCTCATCCCCGCCCAGAGACATCATGCCGAATTTGAGGCCGATCCTGTTCATCATCGCCATCGTGCTGCTGGCGCTCGCCGCGACGATGCTCATCCCGGCCGCGGTCGACTATGCCTATGGGAATCCGGATTCGCGGATTTTCCTCTATTCCGCCGCCGTCACCGCCGCCTGCGGCGGGGCGCTGGCCTTGTCCGCGCGCTGCCGCCTGCACGGCGGGCTGTCGCTGCGGCAGGCCTTCCTGCTGACACCGCTGACCTGGACGACCACCGCAGCCTTCGCGGCCCTGCCCTTCCAGTTCGGGCATTTCCCCGAGCTGTCGCTGAACTACGCCAACGCCTTCTTCGAGACGATGTCGGGGCTGACCACCACGGGATCGACCGTGCTGGTCGGGCTGGACCAGACGACGGAAGGGATCCTGCTGTGGCGGGCGCTGCTGCAATGGCTGGGCGGCATCGGCATCATCGGCGTCGCCATCGCGGTGCTGCCGGCGCTCGGGGTCGGCGGCATGCAGCTGTTCCGCACCGAATCCTCCGACCGCTCGCAGAAGGTGCTGCCGCGCGCCCAGCAGATCGCCAAGGCCATCACCGCCGTCTATACCGGGCTGACGGTGATCTGCGGTGTCAGCTACTGGGTGGCCGGCATGACGCCGTTCGAGGCGGTGGTGCATGCGCTGACCAGCCTGTCGAGCGGCGGCTTCTCCACCTCCGACAGCTCCATCGGCCATTTCGAGAATCCCGTGCTGCACTGGCTGGTGACGCTGTTCATGCTGGCGGGCAGCCTGCCCTTCGTCCTTTATGTCCGCACCCTGACCGGCCAGCGCGACGCGCTGTGGCGCGACAGCCAGGTGCGCACCTACCTGACCTTCCTGACGGCGGTGATCCTGCCGCTCAGCGTCTGGCTGACGCTCACGCACGGATACGGATTCACCGACGCGCTGCGTCTGGTGGCCTTCAACGTGGTCTCGGTCGTCACCACCACCGGCTATGCCTACACCGACTACAGCCTGTGGGGAAATCTGGCGGTCGGCGTCTTCTTCGGCCTGACCTTCATCGGCGGCTGTACCGGATCGACCGCCGGCGGCATCAAGATCTTCCGGTTCGAGGTGATGGTGACGGTGCTGCGCACCCATTTCCTCCACCTGATCTATCCGCGCGGCGTCTTCCCGCGCCAGTACGGCAACCGGCGGCTGGACGACGACGTGCTGGGATCGGTGATCGTCTTCTTCGCGCTGTTCTTCACCGCCTACAGCGTCACCACAATCGCGCTGATGGCGCTGGGACTGGACTTCATCACCAGCGCCAGCGCCGCGGTAACCGCGCTGGCCAATGTCGGCCCCGGCCTGGGCGACGTGATCGGCCCGGCCGGCAATTTCTCGACCCTGCCGGATTCCGCCAAATGGCTGCTGTCGCTGGCGATGCTGCTGGGCCGGCTGGAGCTGTTCACCGTGCTGGTGCTGTTCATGCCGCAATTCTGGCGGGGCTGAAACGGCGACGGGACCGGCTTTCGCACGGTCCCGTCCCGAAACACCTCAACCGGTGCCCGGCATCACCTGTCGGGCCGGCATCATTCGTCCGGATTGTGGTTGGCGACGTGGTCCTGCATCTGTTCGGTCTGCACGGCCTTGCTGTCCAGGCCGCGGGCGTCGGAATGACGCGACTTGTCGCGGTTCGACAGCACCTCGTTGTCGCCGATGGAGCCGGCGGGCAGGTCGGTGTTGGCGCCGGTGCCGGTGCCCTTGCCCTGTCCACTCGGGCTCATGTGCTTCTTGCTGGCATTCGCCATCGCATTATCTCCGTCGGTTGGCCGTGTCGTTTGGCCGTCCGGGGCCGCCGGGAAGACGGTCCCCGGCGGCCGACGGCTGGAAGCGGGATCGGACGTGACCGTCAGACCCGCCGGCTCACTGCGGCTGGTTCACTGCGGGTTGCGCGGCTTGGTGCTGTCCAGGCTGTTGGCCGTGCCATGGGTTGCATCGTCGGACATGCCGCTATGGTTGGCATTGCCGCCGGTGCTGCCGGTGTTGTGGTCGCCGTTGCGCTTGCCCAGCGAGACGGTGTTGTCGTCGTACTTGAACTCCGCCATCTGCTTGACCTGATCCTCGGTCACCTGACGGGCGACGACGCGGTCGCCATCGGCCCGCAGGAGGTTGTAGTCCAGCGCCACCTGCTTGGCCCCGATGCCCAGCACGCCGCCGCGATTCAGGATCACCTGGGTGGCCTTGCCGGTCTGGGAGTCGAGGATGATGTCGGCGACGTCGCCCAGCTTCTTGCCGTTCTCGCCGTAGACGTCCTTGCCCATCATCTTCTCGATGCTGGTGCCCTGCTGGGCGGCGGCACCGCCGGCGGAGGCGACGGCCGGGCGCTGGTCGCGGGCCATGCGCAGATGCTGTTCCAGCGTCGGCAGGGTCTGCTCGGCGAAGCGCTTCAGGTCGGCGTCCTTGCCGTTCTGCGCCTGGTCGCGGAACAGGGAGACGGCGGTCTGGTGGGCGTCGACCTGACCCTGCATATAGGCGGAATCGAACTGCTCGCCCTTCATGCCGCGCAGCTTGTCCAGCTTCTGCTGGTGTTCGGAATCGAGCTTGGTCGGCAGCGTCATCGACTTCTTCTGCGCCATTTCCTTCATGGCGTCGGAGGTCTTGGTGTGGTCGGACACCATGTGGCTGCCGAACTGCTTGACGTCCTTCTCCTTCGCCTGGTCCTGCGCCAGCTTGCCCGCCTGGATTTCGAACATGTCGCTCATCGCCGCCTTGTTGGCGAAGGTCATGTCCTGCTGCGCCACCTGGCCCTTCTCGGTCACCTTGGCGGTCGGCGTCGGCGTCTGGGCCAGGGACAGGGCGGGGGCCGCGAACAGGACCAGGGCGGCGGTCGCGAGAAGATGATGGCGTTTCATGGAGGCGGCTCCTGCAATTTCATGGTTTTCCGGTCGCCGGCAGACCGACCTCGCGGCCGGCCCGAAGCGCCCTTCTTCGCCACCTCAACCGTCGAGCGCGGCGGTCGTTCCCTTCCACCCCGTAGACTGGTCGGCTGCCCACCCACCCATCCCCCATCCATCCGGACCACCCCGTCCGGTTCGTCCGGGGTGCCGCGCCTGTGCACCGATTCGGCCAATGGGGACGCGCCGGGGGTATAGCCGAATGAGCACTCGGCCTAGGCCGCGCGTCCGGGGCAAGAAGGGTGGTCTATTACCCCGGTATGGAGGCCTGCTTGCTTCGTGACGCCCGCCATGTCCTGAACGGCACGCACATCGACTGCGATCTGTGCGTGATCGGTGGCGGTGCCGCCGGCCTGACCATCGCGCGCGAACTGGCGGGCGGCAGCTTGAGCGTCGTCCTGCTGGAAGGCGGCGGGCTGGAGGTCGACGGCATCTCCCAGGCGCTGTACGCCGGCCGCAATGTCGGACTGCCTTATGAACGGCTGACCACCGCGCGCAGCCGCTATCTGGGCGGCAGCACCAATTGCTGGGGCGGCTTCTCCCGTCCGCTGGAGCCGGGCGATTTCGCCGAGCGCCCCTGGATGCCCGGCAGCGGCTGGCCGATCCCGCGCGACACGCTGATGCCCTATTACGAGCGCTCCCACGACGTGCTCGGCCTCGGCCCCTTCCAGTACGACAACGACTTCTGGATGGAACGGGTCGGCGGACCGAAAACGGCGCTGATCCCGGTGGAAAACGATGAAGGAGGCGGCGATTTCGAGAACCGCGTCGCCCAGCTCAGCCCGCCGATCCGCATGGGCGAGGCCTATCGCGCCGAGATCGGTCGGGCGGCCAACATCACCGCCTTCCTCAACGCCAACGTCACCGGCCTGGACACCAACCCGACCGCCACCGCGGTGGAACGGGTGCAGGTCCGAACGCTGGCCGGCCCCAGCTTCACCGTCGGCGCCCGGCTGTTCGTGCTGGGCTGCGGCGGGATCGAGAATGCGCGCATCCTGCTGCTGTCCAACAAGGTGCAGGCTGCGGGCCTGGGCAACGGCAACGATCTGGTCGGCCGCTATTTCGCCGACCACCCGCGCTTCAAGACCTCGCCGATCCGCCTGACCCGGCAGGGGCAGCACCGCACGCTCTACGACGTCAGCCTGTGCCTCGCCCGGCGGCGGCTGCGCCGGCCGCATCCGTCGATCGCGCTGGCCCTGTCGCCGACGGCGGAGCTTCAGGAACGGCACGGGCTGCCCAACTCGCGCACTTATCTGGTCGCCTCCTACCATTCCGGGGCGCTGGACGCCTTCAAGGCGATGCGCGACCTGCGGCTCCTGCCCTCGCGCCACAGCTGCCGCCGCTTCGGCGTGTCGGAGGACGAGGCGGCGAGCCTGCTGCGCAACGCCGGCCCCCGCATCCTGCGCAGCCTGCCGCAGCTGGCGCATGCGCTGTTCGACAGCACCATCGATCCCGGATGGCTTCCCCGCCGCTTCACCCTGGAAACGGTGCTGGAGCCGGTGCCCAACCCCGACAGCCGGGTGACGCTGGACCACGCCACCGACCCGTTCGGCTGCAACCTGCCGAAAGTGGACTGGCGCCTGACCGATCAGGACCGCCGGAGCGCCACCGAGACCCAGCGGCTGCTGCGCGACGGCCTGCTGCGGCGCGGCCTGATCGCCGCCGACACGGATGCTGCGGACGAGGCGACGATGGCCGATGTCGGCTGGTGCTGGCACCATATGGGCACCACCCGCATGCATGAGTCGCCGCGTCACGGCGTGGTCGATCCCGATGGCCGCGTCCATGGGGTGGGCAATCTCTATGTCGCCGGCAGCTCCGTCTTCCCGACCATGGGGGCGGACCATCCGACCATGACCATCGTCGCGCTCGCCCTCAGGATGACCGACCGCGTCCTCGCCCTGCTGCAGGACGAACGGAACAGCCCGCCCGCTCCCGCGGTCGCCGCCTCGCTTTGAGCGGGGCGGCGGCATCCTATATTCCTCTCCTTCGCGGAGAGGATTTCACCATGGACCTGTTCGACGATGTTCCGGCCGCGCCGACGGCCGCGCTTGCCGAAGGCTTGCCGCCTCCCGCCGGGCCGCTGCCGGACATCGTGGCGCCGGGGCTGGACTGCCTGTTCGTCGGCTTCAATCCCGGCCTGCGGTCTGGGACGCTCGGCCACCATTATGCCGGGCGCGGCAACCAGTTCTGGCGCCTGCTGTTCGAGGCCGGCCTGACCCCGCGCCTCTACCGGCCGGAGGAGGATGTCGCCCTGCCGGCCATCGGTCTCGGCTCCACCAACCTCGTCGCCCGCGCCACCGCCAGCGCAGCGGAGCTGTCACGGGCGGAGTTGCGCGGCGGTGTGCCACGACTGGCGCGGATCGTCGCCTTCGTCTGGCCGCGGGTGCTGGCCTATACCGGCAAAGGCGTCTATCTGGCGGCGACCGGTCTGCCCGACGCCCCCTGGGGCGTGCAGGACCGCGGCCTGTTCGACGGAGTCGCCGACGTGGTGGTGCCCTCGCCGAGCGGCCTCGCCCGGCTGCCTTTCGAGGAAAAGCTGCGCTGGTTCCGCGAGGTCCGGGACGAGATTGGGCGACGGAGAGGCACGAGGTAATCTCCTAATCTCAACAATAGGGATACTCTAAAAATCACTCTCCAGAATGAATGTTGAAAGTATTAATAATATGAGTAATTGCCTTGCAATCAAATATGCACAAAAATTTATTTTGTTGATTGCCAACAGAAGGCGCGGATTCAATAAAATTGATATCAAAATGCTTTCTATAATTTTATAACATTGCTAAGGCTAATATTTCATCGAATTGCGGCATCTCTTGAATTTTACCAAAAATCCCAATCGTTAGGAATTTTCTAAAAACGCCAGAGCACACAAAAGACAATTTGTTTAACTTTTCGTCGAAGTAAAAATTTTTTTCACCAAACGTAATTGTGGTTCCATGCCCTTTGCTGTCAATGACAATTCTAGTCTCGCCAATATTTCCACATTTATACGACATTGTCGTAAATAAAAATAGATCAGTATATTTTATCTGAGTATCAAATTTTTCTTTCTGATTATTAATTTCTTTATTTGAAGACATAACATAATTTATGTGGTCATTCCTCATAGGCTTTGTAGCAAAAAGAGAAATCACCAAAATAGAAACCACGATGATTCTGATGGGCAACTTGTAGTGCTCTATCAAAAATTTCGTGAAATCCAGAGACTCCTTAAACATGGCAACTCCATTGATTAGCTTAGATTCTAAGTTCTTTATTGCGACTTCTATTACAATACTCGTGAAATAGCGTCTTTTATATATTCTATTACATATTTAACATTTTTTTCGCTTGTGATGTGGGCTGAATCGGAAATGCCGACACTGTCCAGTACCTGCATATTTATCTTTCTGGAAAGAGGCCAGAATTTGCATAGGCCAACCATCTATGAATCATATTCAAGATGCGGCTGGCGGGTGATCGTGAAGCTGACCATTCCGTCGGCTTCATAGCGCAGGATCCAGACGGTGTGAAAATCGTCACCCTCCCATTTTTCGGGAACCTGCTCGGCCAGGGCGCCAAGTGCCAGCGCCAGTTCCGGCAGCTTTCCGTGATGCCAGCAGATCAGGACGGTGGCCCCGGAGTAAGGCGCGTTGCTCAACAGCGCCGGCACCTGGGCGACATCATTGTCAGCAATCGCGTGGACCAGCGGCAGGGCGCGGATCAAACTGATCGGGGTCACCGTTTCGATCGGACGGACGCTGTGCGGCGAGGGTGCCGTCGCCACCACCGCCGAGATGGCCGGCGCTCCCGTCGGAACCAGATGGGGCAGCGTCCTGGTGATGGAGCAGGCACGCTGCCAGCCCCGCGCCGACAGGTTGGGGTTCGTGTCGTCACCCGGTTTTTCGCCATGGCGAATCAGCAGAACGGTGTTTGGCGCCGGCTTCAGTGGCGTCATCGCCAGATGCCTTTCGACGGGAAATTTACCGTCATTACACGCTGAATAAGAGAATTTTTTGTTAACTCCGCCTCAAAAAAGGCGAAGCGTTGGGCAGTTTGCTAGAAGCGCTACCAACGCAATTCCTGGCTAGTCTGTAGAGATAACTGTCCGGACGGAGAGTCCCGGCCGGGAGCGGGGGGCCGCGGGGGGCAATCCCCCTGCCCCGGCGAATCTCCGGGAAAGGCGAGGATGCGGAATCGGCCTTGAGCCATGCTGTGCGCCGCATGACCGCCATTGACCGCCACGGCACCCCTCACGACCCATTGCCCGCGCCGGAGACCGATATGGTCGCCCGGCGGCTGCGCCGCCGCCATTGGACGGTGCTGGCGCTGGCCGTCCTGCTGCTGGCCGGGGTGCTGGGCGCCGCCTGCTACCTCACGCCGCTGACGCCCGCCTTGACGGCGTCCACCACGGCGACCGAAGCCGCGGACCCCTGGGGACCGCAACTGCCCCGGCCGTCCCTCCCGGTCGTCCAGTCCCTGCGGCTCGCCCGGCTTCTGCGCCTCGAGCCGCCACATAAAAAAGAACCGGCGGAGACCTCCGTCCCCGCCGGTCCGATGCGGGTCGATCCCGCGGTCAGGCTGCTGGTCGATCAGGGCTGGCCCGAGCGCCGGCCGGCGGCGATTCCCGCAACCGACCTCGGCCCAACCGGTCCCCGCCAACTGACGGCGGAGACCAAGTCGGCCTCGCCCTAGCCGCCCCGTCTCAGCTGACGATGCCGCCCCGGCTGAAGGGCAGGGTCTGCAGGGGCTGCCCGGTCACCGAGAAGACGGCGTTCGCCACCGCCGGCGCCACGGTCGGGACGCCGGGTTCGCCGGCGCCGGTCGGCCGTTCGTGCGAGGGAACGATGTGCACCTCCACCGCCGGCATGTCCGACATCCGCATCGGCAGATAGCTGTCGAAGTTGGCCTGATCCACCTTGCCGTCGGTCATGGTGATCTCGTCGCGCAGCGCATGGCCGATGCCCCAGCCGGCGCCGCCCTCCATCTGCGCCTTGACGATGTCGGGGTTGACCACCTCGCCGCAATCGACGGCGACGACGACGCGGTCCACCTTGATCTGCCCCTTGGCGTCGACCGACACGTCGGCGACATGGGCGACATAGGTGTTGAAGCTTTCATGCACGGCGACGCCGCGGCCCTTGCCCTGCGGCAGGGGCTGGCCCCAGCCGGCCTTCTCCGCCGCCAGCTTCAGCACGCCGGCCAGACGCGGATGGTCCTTCAGCATCTCCATGCGGAAGGCCACCGGGTCCTTGCCGGCCGCCTTGGCGAGGCGGTCGATCATCACCTCCTTGGCATAAGCCGTGTGGGTGTGCCCGACCGAGCGCCACCACAGCGTCGTCACCGGCGAGGCGACGGTGTGCGCGTCGACCGCGAGGTTCGCCACCGGATAGGCCATGTCCGACGCACCCTCGACCATCGTCGCGTCGACGCCGTTCTTGACCATCACCGCCTCGAACGGCGTGCCGGCCATGAAGCTCTGGCCGACGATGCGCTGCTTCCAGCCGACCAGATCGCCCTTGGCGTCGACCGCCGCCGTGATCTTGTGCAGGACCAGCGGGCGGTAACGGCCGCCCTTGATGTCGTCCTCGCGCGTCCACACCAGATGCACCGGAGCCTTGGGATAGGCCTTGGCGATCATCACCGCCTCGGCGATGTAGTCGGCGCTGGGGGTGGCGCGCCGGCCGAAGCTGCCGCCGGCCCACTGGGTCTCGATCTTCACCTGCTCCGGCTTGCAGCCCAGGATGTGGGCGGCGACCATCTGCTCGACCGTCTGGAACTGCGACCCGGCCCAGATGGTGCAGCCACCCTCCGGGTTCAGCGCCACCACGGCGTTCAGCGGCTCCATCGGCGCATGGGCGAGGTAGGGGAAGACGAACTCGCCCTCCACCACATGGCCGCCCTTGGCCTTGGCGTCGGCGATGGCCTTCTCCGCATCGCCCTTGGCGGCGGCCACGTCACCCGGCTTCTCCGCCGCCTTGCGGTAGTCGGCCAGCATGGCGTCGGTGCCGCGGGTCTCGGCCTTGGTGTCGTCCCAGGCGACCGTCAGCGCCTCGCGGCCCTTGATGGCGGCCCAGGTGTTCCTGGCGATCACCGCGACGCCGACCGGCAGGGTCAGCACCTCGATGACGCCCGGCACCTTGCGGGCGGCGGCATCATCGACGGACTTCACCGTGCCGCCGAAACGCGGGCTGCGGGCCAGCACCGCCGTCACCTGACCGGGGCGGCGGATGTCCATGGCGAAGATGGCGGTGCCGTTGGTCTTGCTGACATGGTCCAGACGGTGCAGGTCCGGGTTGCCGATCAGCACATAGTCCTTCGGGTCCTTCAGCTTGACCTGCTGCGGCACCGGCAGCTTCGCCGCCTCCTCCGCCAGCTCGCCGAAGGTCAGGCTGCGGTTGCTGGCGGCATGGCGGACCACGCCCTTCGACACCGTCACTTCGCCGGCCGGCACCTTCCAGCGGGCGGCGGCGGCGGCGACCAGCATGGCGCGGGCGGCGGCGCCGGCCATGCGCAGCTCGTCCCAGCTGTTGGCGACGGCGGTGGAGCCGCCGGTGCCCTGAACGCCGAAGAAGTGGTTGGCGTACAGCTTCTGGTCGGCCGGGGCGAAGGCGCCGCGCACCTGGGACCAGTCGGCGTCAAGCTCCTCCGCCGCGATGGTGGCAAGGCCGGTGACGATGCCCTGGCCCTTGTCCAGATGCTTGGCCAGCACGGTGACCGTGTTGTCCGGCGCGACGATGATGAAGGCGTGCGGACGCGGGTCGGCCGGGCCGACGATCTTCGGTGCCGCTTCCGCGGCCAGCGCCGGCATGGGCAGATGCGCGCCGATGACCAGCGCGCCGGCCCCGACGCCGATGGCCTTCAGGAAACCGCGGCGCGAGGGGGCGGGCAGCGGACCGGGAGCGAAACCGGACTCGGGGAACCCATGTTCGCCAAAACCATTTTGTGCGGCGTGGCGGATCAGATGATGCAGCATGGATCAGGCCCTCATCGTCTGGGCGGCATCCTTGATCGCCGCGCGGATGCGGACATAGGTGGCGCAGCGGCAGACATTGCCGTCCATCGCCGCGTCGATGTCCTGGTCGGTGGGGTTCTGGTTGTCGGTCAGCAGCGCGATGGCGCTCATGATCTGGCCCGACTGGCAATAGCCGCACTGGACGACGTCCAGCTTCTGCCACGCCGCCTGGACGGCCTGGGCGGCCTTGCCCTTCACGCCCTCGATGGTGGTGATCTTGCTGTCCGGCGTCAGCATGCTGACCGGGGTCTGGCAGGCGCGGGTCGGCGTGCCGTCGACATGGACGGTGCAGGCGCCGCACTGGGCGATGCCGCAACCGAACTTGGTGCCGGTCATGTTCAGCTCGTCCCGCAGAACCCACAGGAGCGGCATGTCCTCCGGAACGTCGATCTGACGCTCCTCGCCGTTGACGTTGATGCGAACCATGGCTCTTGCCTCTTTCTCCCTGAACGGAACCGCCGGCTTTTTCATGACGGCGACGGGTCCCGCTGCCCGGTTGCGGGCCTTGGCTACGGATTGGGACTACGGATTGTTTTTTGATTGTCGGCTGCTGGGTCAGCTCTGCCTCGACAGAATACACCGTCCAGTGCACAATGAAGTAGGAGGCTTTGGTTCATATCGTCATGAAAGCTATTCATAATCCTGCGCTCGACCTCAACCTCATCAAGGTGTTCGACGCGTTGCTGGAGACCCGCAACGTCTCCCGTGCGGCCGAGGCGCTGGGCGTCAGCCAGTCGGCGGTCAGCCACGCGCTGGCCCGGCTGCGCACGCTGGTCGGGGATCCGCTGTTCGTGCGCACCGGCAACAGGATGGAGCCGACGCCACGCGCCCAGCGTCTGGCGGAACCGCTGCGCGACCTGCTGGTCGGCGCCACCCGCGCCCTGTCGGCGGAGGAGGATTTCGATCCCCAGCGGGAGGAGCGGAACTTCACCATCTCCACCCCCGATTCGATGCAGGCGGTGCTGCTGACCGGCATCCTGCGCGACGCGGCGGAGGGCGATCTGCGGGTGTCGGTCTCGCTGCTCAGCCTCGACCCCGATGCCATGCTGAACGCGCTGGATGACGGCACGCTGGACCTCGCCATCGGCTATCTGCCGGAGGTGCGGCGCTGGCACGACCGGCGGGTGCTGTACCGGGAAACCCATGTCTGCCTGTTCAACCCGGCGCTGGTCCCGGTCACCCCGCCCATCGGGCTGGAGGACTACACCCGCTATCCGCACCTGATGCCGTCGCTGCGGGGCGGACTGACCAGCTTCATCGACGACGAGTTGGCGGCGCTTGGCACAGGCCGGCGCGTCGCCGCCTCGACCACCCAGTTCCTGGCGATCCCGATGATCCTGACCCAGGCGCCGATGCTGACCTCGCTGCCCGCCCGGTTGGCCCAGCTGTGCGCCGATGCGCTGGGACTAGCCATCAGCCCGCTGCCCTTCGACATCGGCGACTACGAGGTGTCGATGATCTGGCACCGCCGCAACACCGGCTCCCCCTCCCATGGATGGCTGCGGCAACGAATGGCCGAGGAAGCGGCGAAACTGTAGGGCGAGGGCTATCTGATCCGGAAGCCCAACACTCTTCCCATCGACCGTCGTCCCCGCGAAGTTCCTCCATTTCCAATATTTTAGAGTCTGTCCGATGCTTATTGAAGCATCGGACAGACTCTAACCTTTTGATTTTCCGTGCGATTCACGCTTCAGACGATTCCGTCTGAACCGATCGCACTCTAGCGAGTCAGATGTCTCTCAGGGCAATGTCCTCACCGCCCCCCGCATACACGGAAATGCACGCAAAAAAAGAGTTTCTTCAGTGAATTTCCATTGAGCGCGCAAGGTTATCAACGCTAGATCATCATCCATACAAATAATTTCTTGCCACGCGGGTGGTTCCACCATCCGTGTCCGCTTCTTTATACGCCCGATCCCGCGCGGCCGGTCCGCCACGGCTTCGTGCGCCCTCACGGAAAGGAATCGACATGAGTTTCCTGAACCCGGTGCGCCTCGTTTTTTCAGGGACTTTCCAGGCCGACGTGTCGACGGTCAACAACGACGTCCGCCATTACGACAACGAGAGTTTCAGGCCTGTCTATCAGGAATTCGGGAAAACGCTGCCGGATGGCGAGGCTGTCTACAATGGCTGGTGGAATCCGACGGGGTCGGGCGCCTTCCGTCTGATCGACTGCAAGGTGGTGGGGCTGGGCTTCGCCGACGGCAGCTTCGTCGACAGGCGGGGTGCCGACGCCGCACTCGGCATGCTGATCGGCGGTTCGACCGACCGCACCAGCGGCAAGCTGGTCGACATCGACCCGCAATGGCAGGTGGCCTCCGCCCCTTGGGGCCTGGACGTGCGGCTGACCGACGGCAAGACCCCGTCCTTCTTCAGCGGGCGTTACCAGCCGAACGCTTTCCGCGACCTGTGGTTCAATCGGAACATCAACGCCAAGAACGACGCCGCCGCCTCCTCCACCTTCCAGTCGGTGCTGGAGAATGTGGAATGGGCGGACGACGCCATGCTCAGCCCCTTCCTGCGGGAACTGCGCGACGCCACCACCGGCGGCATGCTGTCGATCCGGCTGGCGACCTTCGGCTTCAACGGCGACGTCAAGGATCCGCGCTTCACGCTGGGCACCGTGGTCGGCACCATCGGCCCGCAGTTGAAGAACGAGCCGGTCTCCTTCATCCGCGGGCGCCGCTTCATCCCCGCCAACAACATCCCCAACAGCTGGGCCGGCATCACCTATTTCTCCGCCCAGATCGACGATGCGTCGCGGACCGCCTTCCTCGACCTGTCCAACGCATTGCAGATCGTCGACCCCAAGGGCACGCCCAACCCGATCGGCGTGCTGTCGCTGGGCATCCTGCGCGACGCCTCGGTGGTGGAGAACACGCCGGTCACCCCGGACACGTTCCTGCCCATTGCCCGCATTCCCTATGACGCCAAGGACTGGCTGGGCAAGACCGCCGGCATCTTCGCCGTCAAGCTGACCGACGAGCAGTTCGACCTCGCCAAGACCAACCCGCTGGCCCTGGTGACGGTGTCGGAGACCAATCCGGGTGCCACCGACCTCGACCTCGGCTATGGCATCGTCGCCATCCGCGAGGCGCAGGACGGCGTCTATGTCTGCGCCGAACCGCTGGTCCACCGCATCGACGGCGCCGGGCGGGCGGAATCGCTGGTCTACGCCACCCGCTATGGCAAGCCGCTCCGCGGCGCCTCCGTCGCCATCACCCAGATGGGCCGCATCCCCGGCCAGGGCGGCACCGGCAGCACCAGCGGCGTCAACCAGCCGACCAACGTGCCGATCCCCGACATGGGCGTACCGGAATCGGCGGTTACCTTCGCGGTCGAGGGCGGAACGGCCACTGGCGGCACCATCGTCGCCGACGAGGACGGCGTCGCCCGGCTGGACATCTCCACCACCTCGCCCGGCAACCCGCGCGGCTACATCGACGGCCAAGTCTATCTGATCGACTACCGCATCCCCGGCCAGAGCAACACGGCGCGGTCGCTGTTCGACTATATCGCGCTGCATGTGCGCGACGATTTCGACGTGCCGGCCGACCCGACCTGGGACGACATCGCGCCGATCATGAAGCAGTACGGCCACCTGTACCCGATCATGAGCAAGCATCTGGTCGATCTCGGCAGCGAAGCCTCCTGCGCCCGCCACGCCGACATCCTGCATCTGGCCTTCTCCCTGCCGGAGACGGACCCGAACTACATGCCGGTGACCCGCGACCTGTCGATCTACAAGCGCAAGACCATCCTTGCCTGGCTGGAAAAGGTCCAGCGCGGCGAGACGGCGGTGAAGGCCAAGGCGCATCAGGCTTTTACCGCGGCCTCCGGCGGCGGCGGTCCCGCCCTGCGCACCGGCCCGTCGGGTGCGGCTCCGGCCAAGGCGGCCACCGCGACGCCGGACCAGCAGACGACGGCCGACGGCAAGACCCGCTTCGCCAAGAACTTCGCCCGCGTCTCCACGCCGTCGCGCTCCTGACACCCGATCCTAAGGGAAGGAATCAGCCATGCTGAAGCTTCAGCCGCACTTCGCCCAGGGCATCGACACCGTCCAGGTCCTGCGCAACGCCCTGCAATCCGCGGTGGAGTTCGAGCACGCCACGCTCCCCGCCTATCTGACCGCCCTCTATTCGATCAAGCCCGGCACCAACCGGGAGGCGGCGGCCATCATCGGTTCCGTCACCGTGCAGGAAATGCTGCACATGACCATCGCCGCCAACATCCTGAATGCGGTCGGCGGCCATCCGGTGATCGACAAGCCGGGCTTCATCCCGGTCTATCCCGGCCCGCTGCCGATGGGCATCCATGAAGGGCTGACCGTCTCGCTGGGCAAGCTGACCCGCGGCCTCGTCTACGACGTCTTCATGACCATCGAGGAGCCGGAGGTGCCGCAGGCCTATCCGGTGAAGCAGCCGGCGCTCGCCATGTTCCAGGAGAAGGCGGCGGCGGCGCGGGAGCCGGGCTTCGCCACCATCGGCGAATTCTACGCGGCGATTTCCAAGGCCATCGGCGAGATGGGGGAGGAGATCTTCACCGGCGATCCGTCCTATCAGGTGGTGGACAACACCTGGTTCCCGCCCGACCAGCTGTTCCCGGTCACCGACGTGGCGAGCGCCCAGCGCGCCATCGAGGTGATCGTCGAACAGGGGGAGGGCACCCCCCAATCCCCGCGCGAGGCGGACAACGAGGCGGCGCTGGCCCATTACTACCGTCTGGCGCAGATCGTCTACGCCCGCCGGCTGGTGAAGGACCGTCACGAGCCGCTCGGCTGGTCCTATTCCGGCGCCCCGGTCGGCATAGACCCGGCCGGGATCTGGAACCTCTATCCCAACGCCAAGACGGTGGACTATCCGGAGGGCAGCCGCGCCCGCACGGTGTCGCAGCAGTTCAACACCACCTACACGGCGCTGCTGACCTCGCTGCACGTCACCTTCAACGGCCAGCCGGAACGGCTGCGCGCCGCCATCGGCCTGATGTACGAACTGAAGCTGACCGCCGACCAGCTGGTGGCGATCCCGCTTCCCGGCACCGATTACACCGCCGCGCCGACCTTCGAATATTCGCCGGTGAATGTGTGATCTGACGTTGTGGGCGCACCTCGCACCCCACGGAAAATCCCCTCTCCCCCCCCGGGGAGAGGGTCAGGGTGAGGGGGGCCCACGACGTGGATCTCTTCGGCTTCGCCGAACCCCCTCATCCCAACCTTCTCCCCAGGGGGGAGAAGGAGTCTGGCCCTCCCCTCAATCCGCGGTCACCGACCGGATTTCGTCCTGGCTGAAGCGCTGCTGTTCCTCCATCACCATCTGGGACAGCTCGCGCTTCAGGCGGTTGAATTCCGGGGCGGAGCCGTCGCGGGGGCGCGGCATGTCGACGACCACGTCGCGCTTGATGGTGCCCGGCCGGTAGGTCATCACGATGATGCGGTCGGCCAGATAGATGCTTTCCTCGATGGAGTGGGTGACGAACAGGATGGTCTTGCCGACCTCCTCCCAGATGCGCAGCAGTTCGTCCTGAAGCGTGCGGCGGGTCAGGGCGTCGAGCGCGCCGAACGGCTCGTCCATCAGCAGGATCGGGCTGTCGAGCGCCAGCACGCGGGCGATGGCGACGCGCTGGCGCATGCCGCCCGACAGGTCCTTGGGGAAGCGGTTGCGGAAATCCTGCAGATGCAGCTTTTGCAGCAGCCATTCCACCCGCTCGGCGATCCCCGCCTTGGACATCCCCTTGATCTCCAGGCCGAAGGCGACGTTCTGCGCCACCGTCATCCAGGGAAACAGGGCATATTCCTGGAACACCATGCCGCGGTCGGGACCGGGTTCGGTGATGATGCGGCCATCGACGGTGACGGTGCCCTTCGTCGGCGGCTGGAACCCGGCCACCGCGTTCAGCAGCGTGGACTTGCCGCAGCCCGACGGACCCAGCAGGCAGACGAACTCTCCCTTGCGGATGTCGAGGTCGATGTTCTGCAATGCCACGATCTTCTGCGCACCCACGGCGAAGGTCTTCTCCACCCCGCGCACCTGGATCTGCACGGGCGCGGCGTCGGGAACCGGCACGGTGTCGGCAACGGTCTTCAGCATGGGCGTCATCTCCAGTCCCTCCGCATCAATTCTCAAGCCCGCGGTGCCAGCGCAGCAGGTGGTTGTTCAGGCGGTTCATGCCGATGTCGATGGCAAGGCCCAGCAGGCCGATGGTGAACATCCCGGCGATGATCTTGTCGGACCACATGAATTCACGCGCTTCCAGGATGCGGAAGCCGAGGCCGGAGTTGACGGCGATCATCTCCGACACGATCACGACGATGAAGGCGGTGCCGATGCCGATCCGGGCGCCGGCCAGGATGTAGGGGGTGGCGGCCGGCAGGATGACGCGGACGAACATGGTCAGCCGGCCGGCGCCCAGGTTGCGGGCGGCACGCAGATAGATGCCGTCGACATGGCGCACCCCGGCGATGGTGTTCATCAGCACCGGGAAGAAGGCGCCGATGGCGATCAGGAACACGGCCGGCGGGTTGCCCAGCCCGAACCACAGGATCGCCAGCGGGATGTAGGCGATGGGCGGGATCGGCCGCAGCACCTGCATCAGCGGATCGAACAGCGCATAGATGCGCGGGTTGCCGCCCATGGCGAGACCCAGCGGAAGGGCCAGCCCGGCGCCGACGGCGAAGCCCAGCACCACGCGGTACAGGCTGGACCAGGCGTCGAACAGCATCTCGCCCGACAGCGCCCACAGGATCCAGCTGGATTGCGCGGGATCATAGGGCTCGGTCGGCAGCAGATAGGCCCACCAGCGCTCCACCACCGCGACGGGCGACGGCAGGACCACTTGGTTGATCAGGCCGGAGCTGGACAGGGCCTGCCACAGCAGGATGGCCAGGACCGGAACCAGGGCGCCGCGCGCGAGGGCGGCGGGCGAGAAACGGGGCTTGGCTTGGGACATCGGGCGTCCTCCTTCCGCTGGGTGTGGCTCAGTTCGCCTTCACGGTGCCGGTGCCGGCATCGGCCGCCTTGGCGCCGGCCTTCGCCTTCTCCAGCAGGTCGAGCTTCACCCAGTCCGCCGCCTTCGGCGGGGTGTCCATGCGGCCGACGCCGAACTTCTGCATCATGTCGGTCGTGACCTGCACGTGATGGACCGAAATGTCGTAGCTGTAGGGCGAGTTGCCGATGGCGTCCTTGAAGTCCTGGCTGCTCAGCTGGCCTTTGAACATCTTCTCGCGGACATAGGACTCGGCCAGATCGGGGTTGGCGATGAAGGTCGCCGTCGCCTCGACGAAGCAGCGGACCAGCCGCTGGGCGACGTCCGGCTTCTTCTTGTAGAAATCCTCGGTGACCACCAGCGAGCGCACCGGCTCGCCCAGCTCGGTGTCGTAGGGCTTGACCACCTCGACACCGAAGCCCTTGTTGATGGCCTGGCTCGACTGCGGTTCGGACTGCGACATGGCGTCGATGCTGCCGGCCAGCAGGGCCTGATTCATGTCGGCATAGGCCATGTAGACGATCTGCACGTCCTTGCCCGGACGGTCGGACCAGCTCAGCCCATGCTTCGACAGCTCGGCCAGCAGGATCAGCTCCTGCGCGCCGCCGCGCGGGGTGGCGACCTTCTTGCCCTTTAGGTCGGCGATGCTCTTGATGCCGGCGTCCGGCTTGGCGACGATGCGGGCACCGCCCTTGGCGAAGCCGGCCACCGCGTAGATCGGCACGCCCGACGCGCGGCCGGCGATGGCGGCGTCCACCGCGCTGGCGGCGACGTCGATCTCGCCGGCGACGATGGCCGGCAGGATGTCGATGCCCTTGGGGAAGACCCGCTCTTCGATCTTCAGGTCGTACTTGCCGGCGATCTCCTTCATGTAGGACACCGCCCCGTAATGGGCGAATTTCAGGTTGCCGAGTCGGACCAGATCGGCGGCCGAGGCGGCCTGGGCGGCAAGCGCGGCGGCGGCGAAGGCGGTGGCGGCAAGCAGGCTCTTCCTGAGCATCTGTCTCTCCCATGGGGCTTGGTCCGCGACCCGTCGCCGCGGTTGACCAGGAAGAGAGCAAGCGGCATGCCATAGTCAGTTCGCCGCGCAAACAGTTGAAAAGCCTGGACCCGGCCTTTCGATTGATGCTTGGCATCGGCGAAAATCCGCCTGCCCGAGCATTGGCGTCGGCGGATTTCCGCCGATGCAGGAGCTGCGGCAGGTCGCCGCGCCGGCCGTAAGCCGCCCATGCCGCATACGACAAGTCATCGCAGCGCAACGAAAATGCGTGTAGAACATGCTGCACCTGCGAACCAACGCACCGATAAAACAGCAACCAGCCAACCATTAGGGACGAAGAACAATGGCCGAGAGCATGGGAATCGAGACCATCGGCGTCATCGGCGCCGGACAGATGGGTAACGGCATCGCCCAGGTCTGCGCCGTCGCCGGCCTGACGGTGGTGATGACCGACATCTCCGAGGAAGCGGTGCAGCGCGGCCTGTCGACCGTCGCCGGCAGCCTCGACCGTCTGGTCAAGAAGGAGAAGATGACCGCCGCCGACCGCGAAGCGGCCCTGGCGCGCATCACCGCCACCACCGACAAGTCGAAGCTGGCTGCTTGCGATCTGGTGATCGAGGCCGCGACCGAGAACGAGGATCTGAAGGTCAAGATCCTGAAGGATCTCTGCGCGACCCTGAAGCCGGAGGCTCTGGTCGCCACCAACACCTCGTCGATCTCCATCACCAAGCTGGCGACGGCCACCGACCGTCCGGACCGCTTCATCGGCCTGCATTTCTTCAACCCGGTGCCGCTGATGGCGCTGCTGGAGATCATCCGCGGCATCCAGACCAGCGACGACACCCACGCCAAGGCGATGGCGTTTGCCAAGCGCGTCGGCAAGTCGCCGATCACCGCCAAGAACAGCCCCGGCTTCGCCGTCAACCGCATCCTCTGCCCGATGATCAACGAGGCGATCTTCGCGCTGCAGGAAGGCATCGCCACGGCCGAGGACATCGACGCCGGCATGAAGGCTGGCTGCAACCACCCGATCGGCCCGCTCGCGCTTGCCGACCTGATCGGTCTGGACACCATGCTGTCGGTGATGGAGGTCTTCTATGAAGGCTTCAACGACCCGAAGTACCGCCCGGCCCCGCTGCTGAAGGAGATGGTCGACGCCGGCTTCCTCGGCCGCAAGACCGGCCGCGGTTTCTACGACTACAGCAAGTGAGTGTTGAGGGAGGGGGCGGCCCAGCCCCCCTCCCCAACCTCTCTCCAGGCCCCTTCCAAGCGCCGGCAGTGCCGCCAGCGCGTCGAAGCGGTGCGCAGAACCGTCAAAAGCGGTTCCGATGGAGCAATCACCCGGCACGTCATCTCCCTAGGATCGGTGCAGTCCAGCGCCCTTACGGAGATGCCCCATGTCGGCCCGCCTTCGCGCGGCGGCGGTCGCCCTTTTGCTGTGGATCGGTCCGGCCCATGCGGCCCAATCGACAAATCCACCGCCGCCGTTGACCAACACCCGTTTCGACGAGGATTACCGCTACCTGCTCTCGCCCCAGGCCCGCTCCGGCGCCTTCTGGGAGCGGTTCAAGGCCATCCCGGTCACCGGCGACGGCACCGCCTCGCTCTCCACCGGCCTGGAGCTTCGCCTGCGCGGCGAGGCGATCCGCAACAGCAGTTGGGGCCAGGACGAGCCGCGCAACGATGCCTATGGCTTGTGGCGCGCCCTGCCCTACGCCGACCTGCGCGTCGGCCGGAGCCTCCGCCTGTTCGGCCAGCTCATCATGGCCGGCACGGCGGGCAAGCTGGACCCGCTCGCCCCGCCCGACGCCGACCGCATCGACCTGATGCAGGGCTTCGCTGACCTGAACGCCCCGCTGGGCGATGCCCAGGGCACGCTGCGCGTCGGCCGCCAGATGCTGGCCTATGGCTCCGAACGGCTGATTTCCATCCGCTACGGCGCCAACGTCCCGCGCGCCTTCGACGCGGTGACGGGGATCGTCAGCGCCGGCCCCTGGCGGGTCGACGCCTTCTACGGCCGCCCGGTCCAGCCGACGCCGGAGCTGTTCGACGATGGCCGCGACGCCAAGCGCACCGCCTGGGCGCTCTACGCCACGCGGCCGCTCGACCTGGGGTGGACCGACAGCGCCGGCATCGATGCCTACTACATCGGCTACCGCAACCGCCGCGCCGGCTTCGACGTCGGGACCGGGCGCGAACTGCGCCACACCATCGGCCTGCGCAGCTTCGGCAAGGCCGCCGGCTGGGATTGGAACTGGGAGGCGATGGGCCAGTTCGGCCGCTTCGGCAGCGGGTCCATCCGGGCCTGGTCGCTCGCCACCGACAGCGGCTATCGCTTCACCGCGCTGCCGCTGCAGCCGCGCCTCAGCCTGAAGGCCAACATCGCCAGCGGCGACGGCAATCCCCGCGACGACCGGTTGGAGACCTTCAACCCGCTGTTCCCGCGCGCGAAATATTTCGGCGAACTGACGCCGATCGGTCCCTACAACCTGATGAACCTGCACCCGTCGCTGGATTTGGCGCTGTCCGACGAGTTCAGCCTGTCCGCCTCCGCCATCGCCTATTGGCGGGAGAGCCTGGACGACGGCGTGTACGACCTGACCGGCGGGCTGCTGCGCTCCGGCGCCGCGTCCCGGGCACGCTATGTCGGCACGCAGGGCGAGCTGGTGCTGTCCTACAGCTCCGGCCGTTCCTTCGAGGGGCTGATCTCGTACTCGCTGTTCCGTCCCGGTCCCTTCCTGAAGGACAGCGGCCCGGCCAAGACCATCCACTTCGCCGGCATGGAAGCGGTCTTCAAATTTTAAAGACGGAGGCGCCGCGCCCGGATCGCGGTCTCGCGCGTTCAGACTATCGGGCGAACAGCGGAAACAGGACCCGGTGGAGCGGCGAATCCAGGACAGAAGACGAGGCAAGCCGTCCCTGCGCAAGGGGCGGCTGTTGCATGTCCGCTCCGGCCTGTCGGCGGAAAAGACCCTGCTGCTGCGCATCGGCATCGTCGCCGTCCTGATCGCGCTGGTCATCGCGGTGTTCTGGTTCGACCGCGATGGGCTGAAGGACCAGATCGACGGGCACATCAGCTTTCCCGACATCCTCTATTTCGCCATGATCACGGTGACCACCGTCGGCTATGGCGACATCGTGCCGGTCAGCCACACCGCCCGCCTGATCGACGCCTTCGCGGTCACGCCGATCCGCATCTTCATCTGGTTCATCTTTCTCGGCACCGCCTATGAACTGGTGGTGCAAAGGATCGTGGAGGAATTCCGATTGAGCCGCATTCAGAAGCAGTTGCAGGGGCACATCGTGCTGTGCGGCTTCGGGCACAGCGGGTTCATCGCGGCGCAGGAAACGGTCGGAAAGGGCCATCCCGCCGACCACATCGTCGTCATCGACGAATCGGAGGACCGCATCCAGCTGGCGGCCGAATGCGGCTTCATCGGCCTGCTCGGCGACGCCACCAGCGAGGACACGCTGACCAAGGCCTGCGTCGGCCGGGCCAAGGCGGTGATCGTCAGCACCGGGCGCGACGACACCACCATCCTGGTGGTCCTGACCGTGCGCCACCTGTCCGCCGCGACCAAGATCGTCGCCAGCATCAAGCAGGAGGAAAACATCAAGCTCGCCAACCTCAGCGGCGCCGATCTGGTGGTTTCGCCGCCGAAGATCGGTGGCTACCTGATGGCCGACGCGGTCGAGACGCGGCACGCCACCCCCTTCCTGTGCGACCTGATGTCGACCGGCGGGCAGATGGTGCTGAGCGAGCGGCGGGCGGAACCGGACGAGGTCGGCCTGACCATGGCGGAGGTCACCGCCGGCATGGTGGTGCAGGTCCACAGCCACGGCCGCGACATCCCCTTCACCGAACGCAACCGCTACATCATCCAGCCCCAGGACACGCTGCTCATCATCAGCCCGCCGGGCGACAGGGGTCAGCCCTTGTAGTGCCGCCCGAAGCGGTTGTTCAGGAAGGCGTCCAGCGGGACCTGCTCCTGCCGGATGAAGCCGGCCTGCGGGATGGAGCCCTCGCGCAGCAGGTCCAGCACGGCGCAGATGCCGGCGGCGGTGGTGACCTGGATGGCGCTCCAGGTGCGGCCGGCGATGGACTTGCTGTAGATCTTGGTGGCGAAGGTCTCCTGCCGCAATTCGCCTTCCTGCACGCCGGTGGCGGTCGCCAGCACCAGAACCACGTCCTGCAGGGTCAGCGGCACCGCGGTCTCCAGCACGTCCTTCAGCAGGTGGCGCCGCTCGCCCAGCCGCAGGTCGCGGATCAGCAGGCGGACGATGTCGCGGTGGCCGGGATAGCGAACGGTCTTGTAATCGAGGTTCCGCACCTTGCCCGCCAGCGTCTCGCAAAGCGATCCCAGACCGCCCGAGGTGTTGAAGGCCTCGTAATCGACCCCGTCCAGCGCGAAGCGCTCGTCGCCCTCCAGCGGCATCACCTCGTGCGGACGGCCGTCGATGATGGCCTCGCACGGGTTGCAGTATTCGTTGATGAGCCCGTCGGTGCTCCAGGTCAGATTGTACTTCAGGGCGTTGGTCGGGTACTGCGGCAGGGCGCCGACCCGGAGATGCAGGTTGTGCAACTCGTCGAAGCGGCGGGCGAGGTCATGGCCGACGATGGAGATGAAGCCCGGCGCCAGACCGCATTGCGGGATCAGCGCGCTGTTGGCGGTTTCCGCCAGCGACTTCACCTTGCGGGTGGCGGCGACATCCTCGGTCAGGTCCAGGTAATGGGCGCCGGCCGCGACGGCGGCGGTGGCGATCGCCGGGGTCAGGGTGAAGGGGCAGGCGCTCAACACCGCGTGCTGGCCGGCCATGGCGGCACGCAGCGACTGCGGATCCTCCACATCGACGCGCATCACCCGCAGTCCGGCCCGTTCGGCGCGGTACAGCAGCGCCTCGTCCCGGTCGCCGATGGTGACGGCGAAATCGTCGGTTTCGGACAGCAGCGTGCCGATCATCGACCCGATCTTGCCGGCACCCAGAACCAGAACCTTCATCGTTGCCATTGTCTCCCGCTCCTCTGTTTCAGCCATCTGTGTTGGCGATTTGGCTCGCACACAAAAGGTGTCGGCGGATGCGGCCGGGCAGAACCGGGCAATGCGCCGGTCACGCCGGAGATTTCCGGCGAAATAACGGAAATGCCGTTGAAATGACGGACGCGCATTATCCCTCGCGTAGCATCGGCAGCGGCGCTATCGTCGCAGCCGGTTTTCACGAAGCCCGGCCCGCACTCATGACCGACCGCCAACTGACCGCCCCGCACGCCGTCCTGCTGGAAGAGCCGCGAAACGGCGATCCGCAGACCAGCGAGATGATTCACGGCGAGCGCTTCCGCGTTGTGGAGGAGCGTGACGGCTGGCTGCGGGCGGAGAACGCCTTCGACGGCCATGTCGGCTGGCTGCCGCCGGGCACCGCGCATCGGGAGCTGGTCGCGCCCACCCACCGCGTGCGGGCCTTGCGCGCCGACCTGCACCCCGGATCGACGCACCGGGCGCCGCCGGTGGCGACGCTCAGCTTCGGGTCGCTGGTGACGCTGGACGGCCGGGCCGAGAATGGCTGGGTCGGCACCGACGACGGGCTTTGGCTGTTCGCCGGCTGGCTGGAGCCGCTGGACGCGCCCCCGGCGACCGACCACATCGCCACCGCCCTGCGCTTTCTGGAGACGCCCTATGTCTGGGGCGGGCGCAGCAGCTTCGGCATCGACTGTTCCGGGCTGGTGCTGACCGCCATGGCTGCGGCGGGCGTCGTCTCCCACCACAGCAGCGGCATGCAGCGCAAGGACGAGCGGTTGGGGACGTGGCTCTCCGACGATGGCCGCGACGTGGAGTATCGGCGCGGCGACATCGTCTTCTTCCCCGGCCATGTCGGGCTGATGGTGGACGGGACGAACCTGCTGCACGCCACCGTCTTCACCATGTCAGTCGTGATCGAGCCGCTCGCCGAGGTCGCCAAACGCGCGGAGATCAACGGAGTCCGCCGCCCCAGTTTTGCGCGGGCGTAGCGCCTCTCCCACCAGCAGCAGGGTCGGCCCCTTGCCGGCGGCCACCCCCTGCTCCGCCATCTCGCCGAGCGTCGTCCAGCAGCGCCGCTCGTCGGGGCGGCAGCCGTTCTCCACCGCCAGGACCGGCGTCGTCGCGGGCAGCCCGGCCCCGGTCAGCCCCTGCCCGACGGCGCGGGCCTGCTCGCGCCCCATATAGATCGCCAGCGTCCCCTGCGGATCGGCCAGCCGCGCCCAGTCGGGTTCGAACCGTTCGCCGTCACGGCCATGGGCGGTGACGAAGGTGACGGCGCGCGACACCCCGCGCTTGGTCAGCGACAGCCCGGTCGAGGCGGCGCAGCCCAGCGCCGCCGTGATGCCGGGGACGACGCGAACCGGAATGCCGAGGCTGTCGAGATGCTCGATCTCCTCGCCGGCGCGGCCGAACACCATCGGGTCGCCGCCCTTCAGCCGCACCACCCGCTTGCCGCGCCGGGCATGGAAGGCGATCAGCGCGTTGATCTCCCCCTGCGGCAGCGAATGCCGGCCGGACCGCTTGCCGACGCAGATGCGCTCCGCCTGCGGATGGGCGAGGTCGAGGATGCCGTCGCCGACCAGCGCGTCGTAGAGCACGACCTCGGCAGCGGCGAGTGCCTTCACCGCGGCGACGGTGAGCAGGTCGGGGTCGCCTGGGCCGGCGCCGACGAGGGTGACGGTGCCGACACCGCCATTATCCCCCTCTCCCCCCTGGGGAGAGGGTTGGGGTGAGGGGGAAAACTTCTCGGAAAGACGAGCGAACAACGAGAATGGAACGCGCAGCCAATCCCAAGAGGCTCCGCCACGCATCCCCCTCACCCCGGCCCTCTCCCCAGGGGGGAGAGGGAGGGTCTGGCCATCACGCCACTTCGCGCTGATGAGCATGACGAAGCACCTCCTTGAGTTCTGGCACGCAGGAACCACAATTCGTGCCGGCCTTCAACGCCGCACCGATCTCCGCCACGCTGGTCAGCCGCCGGTCGCGGATGGCACCGACCAGCCGGTTGATCCCGACGCTGAAGCAGGCGCAGACGATCCGCCCTTCATCGGCCTGCGCGCCCGGCGCCCGCCCGGCGAGCAGACCGGCCCGCGCGCCGTCGTCCAGCCCGTCGGCCTCCAGCAGACCGGCCAGCCAGCCGCGCGGCGGCAGGCGCCCGTCGGCGGCGACGAACAGGCAGGCGTCCAGCCGGTCGCCAGCCATCCAGGCCATCCGCAGACCGCCGCGCGCATGGTCGCGGAACTCCACCGCCGCCTCCGCCGGATCGAGACCGGGCAGCCACGCCGCAAGGTCGGGAATCGCCCCGATCCCCGCCATCTCCACCAGATGCCCGCCGATCACAGCACGCCGCGCCCAATAGCCGCCATGGGCCGGCTCCACCGGCCGGCGGGTCAGCAGGAAGGCGGTCCAGTGCGGCCGCCAGGGTTCGACCGTCGCCGGCATCCGCTTCAGGTCCGGCTGGCCGGAAACCGGGTCCACCGCCTCGTCGTCGATCAGCCGGCCGATGACGCAGGCGCCGGTGAAGCGCTCGGTCCAGTGCATCGGCAGGAAGATGGTGCCTTCGCCTTGGGCATCGGTGACGCGGACCCGCGCCAGCGCCTCCCCCGCCGCCGTGGCGATGCGGGCGAGCCCGCCATCCATCAATCCCCGCGCCGCCGCATCCTCCGGGTGGATGTCCAGTCGAGGCTCCGGCGCGTGCGCCGACAGCCGCGCCGACAGGCCGGTGCGCGTCATCGTGTGCCACTGGTCGCGCAGCCGCCCGGTGTTCAGCAGCAGCGCCCTATCCGGCACGGTGCGCGGCAGCGGCTTCGCCGTGACCGGCAGCATCCGGGCGCGCCCATCCGTGGTGAAGAAGCGGCCATCGCCGAACAGCCGCGTCTGCGGCTCGCTCCCCGCACGCCAAGGCCAGGGGAAGGGCGCCAGTGCGTCGTAACCGGCATCGTCCAGCCCGCTCAAGGCTCCGATGTCGAAGGCCCGCGTCCCGCCATTCTCGAAATCCGACAGCGCCGCATGCTCGCGGAACACCGCGGCGGCGCTCTCATACGGAAATGCCCCGGCGAAGCCCATCCGCCGCGCGACCTGCGTCACGATCCACCAGTCCGCCCGCGCCTCCCCTTCCCCATCCTTGAAGGCGCGCTGGCGCGAAATGGTGCGGTCGGAGTTGGTGACGGTGCCGTCCTTCTCGCTCCAGCCCTTGGCCGGCAGGCGGATATGGGCGAAGCGGCCGGTGTCGGTGTCGCGGATGCAGTCGGAGACCACCACCGTCTCGCATTTCGCCAGCGCCCGGCGGACCCGGCCGGCGTCGGGCATGCTGACGGCGGGGTTGGTCGCCATGATCCACACCGCCTTGACCGTGCCGGCTTCGATGGCGCGGAACAGGTCCACCGCCTTCAGCCCCGGCTTGTCCGCCATGCGCGGCGCGGTCCAGAAGCGGCCGACCCGGTCCACCTCTTCCGCCGTGAAGCCCATATGCGCCGCCAGCTGGTTCGCCAGCCCGCCAACCTCGCGCCCGCCCATGGCGTTCGGCTGCCCGGTGACGGAGAAGGGACCGCAGCCCGGCCGGCCGATGCGCCCGGTCAGGAAATGGACGTTGAGGATGGTGTTGACGGTGTCACTGCCCTGGGACGACTGGTTGACGCCTTGCGAATAGACCGTCACCACCCGGTCCGTCGCCGCGAACTCGGCATAGAAGGCGGCGACCTCCGCCTCCTCCAACCCACAGCGGCGGGCCACCGTCGCCACATCCGGCGCGTCGGCGCGGGCGGCGGCCAGCGCCTCCTCCACCCCCTCGGCATGGGTGTCTACAAACCCGCCGTCGCGGTGGCCGCGGCTGTCGAGCCAGGCCAGCAGCCCGTTGAACAGCACCGCGTCGGTGCCGGCCGTCAGCGCCAGATGGCGGTCGGCGGCATCGACGCAGTCGGTCCGCCGCGGATCGACCACGACGATGCGCGTGCCCCTCTCCGCCCGCGCCGCCAGCAGCCGCTGGTTCAGCACCGGATGGCACCAGGCGAGGTTGGACCCCACCAGCACCACCAGATCGGCGCATTCGAAATCCTCGTAGGTCCCCGGCACCGCGTCGGCACCCAGGCCCCGTTTGTGCCCGACCACCGACGACGCCATGCACAGCCGCGAGTTGGTGTCGATGTTCGCCGAGCCGATGAAGCCCTTCATCAGCTTGTTGGCGACGTAGTAATCCTCGGTCAGCAGCTGGCCGGAGACGTAGAAGGCCACCGAATCCGGCCCATGCATCGCGATGGTGTCGGAAAAGCGCCGGGCCACCTCGTCCAGCGCCTCGTCCCACGACACGCGCCGGTTATCGATCTCCGGATGGAGCAGCCGCCCCTCCGGCACCAGCGTGTCGGCCAGCGCCGATCCCTTGGAGCAGAGCCGTCCCCGGTTCGCCGGATGGTCGGCATCGCCGCGTACGGTGACGGCGCCATCGGCCGCCACCCGCGCGATCACCCCGCACCCGACCCCGCAATAGGGACAGGTGGTCTTCACCTCCCGTTCACGGCCCTTGGCCGGCTCCGCTCCGTCAAACATGGCCGCAGGCCTTGCGGCAACCGCCGCGCGACAGCTTAGCCTCGCCGAGCGCGATGGCGACGCTGCGCCCTTCCACCCGAACCGGGACATGGCCGGTGCGGCCCTCGTCGGGGGCGACGGCCTCGCCGGTCGCCAGCTCGATCACCCAATTGTGCAGCGGACAGGTGACGCGGCGGCCATGGACGATGCCCTGGGACAGCGGCCCCTGCTTGTGCGGGCAGGCATCCTCCAGCGCGAAGACCTCGTCGGCCGCCGTGCGGAACAGGGCGATGTCGCCGCCGGGGGTGCGGACGACGCGCGACCCCAGCACCGGGATGTCGTCGACGCTGCCGACCTGGGTCCAGACGGTTTCCGAGATGGCGGTTTCGGGGGCGGCGTTTTCCATGATGATGCTGTCCATGATCCGTTACCCCACTTCGGCGAGCAGATTGAATTCGTGACGGTCGACGCCCTTGGCGGCGCGCTCCGCCCACGGGTCGTCCTGCGAGAAGGTCTGCGAGAACAGGAAGCGCGCGTTCAACGCCCGCCGCCGCTCCGGATCATCGACCAGCGCCGCCTTGATGTGGTCCAGCCCGACCCGCTCCACCCACGGCGCGGTGCGCTCCAGATAGCGGGCCTCCTCGCGGTACAGCTGCATGAAGGCACCGGTGTATTCCAGCACCTCCTCCTCCGTCGCGACGCGAACCAGCAGGTCGCAGGCCCGGACATGCAGGCCGCCGTTGCCGCCGACATGCAGCTCGTACCCGCTGTCGATGCACACCACGCCCAGATCCTTGATGGTCGCCTCGGCGCAGTTGCGCGGGCAGCCGGAGACCGCCAGCTTGACCTTATGCGGGGTCCAGGTGCCCCAGGTCATCCGCTCCAGCTTCACGCCCAGCCCGGTCGAGTCCTGCGTGCCGAAGCGGCACCATTCCGACCCGACGCAGGTCTTCACCGTGCGCAGCCCCTTGGCATAGGCATGGCCGGACACCATCCCGGCGGCGTTCAGATCGGCCCAGACCGCCGGCAGATCCTCCTTCTTCACACCGAACAGGTCGATACGCTGGCCGCCGGTGACCTTCACGGTCGGGATGGCGAACTTGTCGACCACGTCGGCGATGGCGCGCAGCTCGGCGGCATTGGTCAGCCCGCCCCACATGCGCGGCACGACCGAATAGGTGCCGTCCTTCTGGATGTTGGCGTGCGCGCGCTCG
This sequence comes from Azospirillum sp. Sh1, assembly GCF_008365135.1. Taxonomy (NCBI): domain Bacteria; kingdom Pseudomonadati; phylum Pseudomonadota; class Alphaproteobacteria; order Rhodospirillales; family Azospirillaceae; genus Azospirillum; species Azospirillum sp. Sh1. The sequence continues at coordinate 85,621 of NZ_VTTK01000027.1, forward strand.
TTGATGTAGCGCGACTGGTAATCGTCCCGGTACTCGCCCGGCCAGGCGCACAGCAGGTAATAGTTCAGCGCCGGCCGGCACGACGCGCAGCCGTCGGGCGTCGTCCATTCCATCGCCTGGAATACCTCGGCCATGGTCTTCAGCCCGCGGTCCACGATGGCCGCGCGCACCGCGTCATGGGTGTGGTGGGTGCATTTGCACATCGGCTTGACCTTCGGCGCCGCCGTGAAGCCGTCGCCCAGCGTCACCGCTAGCAGCCGCTCCACCGTGCCGGAGCAGCCGCCGCAGGAGGCCGACGCCTTGGTGTGCGCCTTCACCTCGTCCAGGCTGGTCAGGCCCTTTTCGGTGATCGCCTTGACGATGGTGCCCTTGCACACGCCGTTGCAGCCGCAGATCTCGGCAGAGTCGGGCAATGCTGCGATGGCGGCGTTCGGGTCACCGGCGTCGGTGCTGCCGAAGCCCTGGCCGAAGATCATCGTGTCGCGCTCGGCCGACACGTCGGCGCCGTCCTTCAGCAGCGAGAAGTACCAAGCGCCGTCCTTGGTGTCGCCATACAGCACCGCGCCCAGCAGCTTGCCGTCCTTCAGCACCAGCCGCTTGTAGACGCCGCGCGCCGCATCGCGGAACACGATGTCCTCCGTCCCCTCCCCGCCCGAGAAATCGCCGGCGGAGAACACGTCGACGCCGGTGACCTTCAGCTTGGTGGAAGTGACGGAGCCGGTGTAGGCCGCACCCTCCCCACCGGCGAGGTCGTGGGCCAGCACCTTCGCCATCTCGAACAGCGGCGCGACGAGGCCCCAGGTGACGCCGCGATGCTCGACGCATTCGCCGACCGCGTAGATCGACGGGTCGCTGGTGCGCATCTGGTCATCCACCCGGATGCCGCGCCCGCACTCCAGCCCGGCCGCCTTGCCCAGCGCCATGTTCGGGCGGATGCCCACCGCCATGACGACGATGTCGGCCGGCAGCTCGCGCCCATCCTTCAGCCGCACCGCGCTGACCCAGTCTTCGCCGACGATTTCCGCCGTGTCGGCGCCGGTCAGCACTTCGATGCCGCGACGCTCCAGTTCGCGTTGCAGCAGCATGCCGGCGGACGGGTCGAGCTGGCGCTCCATCAGCGTCGGCATCAGGTGGACGACGGTGACCTCCATCCCCTTGACCCGCAGCCCGTTGGCGGCCTCCAGCCCCAGCAGCCCGCCGCCGATCACCACGGCCCGCCCGCCCTTCGCCGCCGCCGCCAGCATGGCGTCGACATCGGCCAGATCGCGGAAGCCGATGACGCCCGGCAGGGTGGAGCCCGGCACCGGAATGATGAAGGGCATCGATCCGGTGGCGATCAGCAGCTTGTCATAGGGAACGACGCGGCCGGACTGCGACAGGACGGTCTTGGTCTCGCGGTCGATGCCCTCCACCGGCTCGCCGGTCAGCAGGGTGATGCCGTTGGCGTCGTACCACTCGCGGCTGTTCAGCACGATCTGGTCGAAGGTCTTCTCCCCCGCCAGCACCGGCGACAGCATGATGCGGTTGTAGTTCGGGTGCGGCTCGGCCCCGAAGACGGTGACGTCAAAGCGGCCCGGCGCCTTGGCCAGCAGCTCTTCCACCGTCTTCATGCCGGCCATGCCGTTGCCGACGACCACCAGCCGCTCCCTGGCCGGGCCGGCGCTGCGCAGTTCGGCCTCGTTAAGTTCGACGGCGGGCCCGTTGTTCGATGAGAGATGCATGTCCATGGCGCGTCTGCCTCGTCTATCGTGTCCGGCCTGCCGCAAAGTCAGGCACGGGGCCAAAAAGAAAGGCGTCCGAACGGGCCGTCTCCCTGCCCTGCGAGAGGATCGCGAAGGCGGGTGCAGACCTGTTCGGACGCCGTTGTCCGGGCGGTTCGTCGTCGAACCAGAGCCAAATCCGCGCGTCGTCGCGTGGGATTCGGCGGGTGTCGCGGGCACTGGCGACGTTGCCGGCGCCCGCTGTTGTCTCGCCAACCCCTTCGCAATCCGCGTGCCAATCGCCGCGCCGGCAGCTCCGCGCGGGAAAACTCCAGGGAATCCGCGGGGTCCCGCCCGGATCCGCGACCAAGACCTAGGTGCCTATTTTTGGGTCATCCTTAGGTGCTGCACAAAGGATGACCATACAGGCTTGTGTGCGCCGCAAAAATCAGCAGGCAGCACCGCGGCCCCGTCGGGGGCTTCATACCTTCCGCCGGGTCATAGCCAGCAAAATCAACCTCCATGGCCCGATTTCCGGCAAAACCCATCCTTTGGCATGAGGCTTGCGAAGAGGGAGGCCAGAGACGCGCCAACGACGGTGCGTGCATCCCAAGCGTCCAATGATGGGCCAGCCCCCGGCAGTGTTGCCGACCCCGGTATCGACACGCTTTTCCGGTCGATCCCGCTGGACGCTTTCGACGGCCAAGGTGCGCAAGAGCCATCTGCCCGAAAAACAGCCAGTCCGGGACTTGCCCAGAAAATCGCCAAGGTTCGAGACCGGTGTCGCCCCACCCGGCCGCTGGCCCGGATTTCAGAGCCCGGATTTCAGAGATGGAGCAACCGACGTGGCCCAAACCTCTCACACCGTCTCCCGCACCACCTCCCGCACCCTCCGCCACCTTCTCGCATCCGCCGCTGCGGTCGTCGCCCTGACCGCAGGCGTCTCTGCCCATGCCGCTCCGCTCGACGTGGAAAAGGAGCAGCTGAAGCTCGGCTTCATCAAGCTGACCGACATGGCGCCGCTGGCCATCGCCGTCGAGAAGGGCTTCTTCGAGGATGAGGGCCTTTCCGTCACGCTGGAGCCACAGGCGAACTGGAAGGTCCTGCTCGACCGCGTGATCTCCGGCGAACTGGACGGCGCCCACATGCTGGCCGGCCAGCCGCTGGGCGCCACCATCGGCTTCGGCACCAAGGCGCACATCGTCACCGCCTTCTCCATGGACCTGAACGGCAACGGCATCACGCTGTCGAACGATGTCTGGCAGAAGATGAAGGCCAACGTGCCGAAGGGCGCCGACGGCAAGCCGGTCCACCCGATCAAGGCCGACGCGCTGAAGCCGGTGATCGCCCAGTACAAGGCCGAGGGCAAGCCCTTCAACATGGGCATGGTCTTCCCGGTCTCGACCCACAATTACGAGCTGCGCTACTGGCTGGCGTCGGGCGGGATCAACCCCGGCTTCTACAGCCCGACCGACGTGTCGGGCCAGATCGGCGCCGACGCGCTGCTCTCCGTCACCCCGCCGCCGCAGATGCCGGCCACGCTGGAGGCCGGCACCATCTACGGCTACAGCGTGGGCGAGCCGTGGAACCAGCAGGCGGTGATGAAGGGCATCGGCGTCCCCGTCATCACCGACACCGAGATCTGGAAGAACAACCCCGAGAAGGTCTTCGGCGTCACCGACGAGTGGGCCAGCAAGAACCCCAAGACCCATCTGGCCGTCGTCAAGGCGCTGATCCGCGCCGCCCAATGGCTGGACGAAAACAACAACGCCAACCGCGCCGAAGCGGTGAAGATCCTGGCCAAGTCCGAATATGTCGGCGCCGACGCCAAGGTCATCGCCAATTCCATGACCGGCACCTTCGAGTATGAGAAGGGCGACAAGCGCGATGTCCCCGACTTCAACGTCTTCTTCCGCTACAACGCGACCTACCCCTTCTATTCCGACGCCGTCTGGTACCTGACCCAGATGCGCCGCTGGGGCCAGATCGCCGAGGCCAAGCCCGACAGCTGGTACGACCAGACCGCGCGCAACGTCTACAAGCCGGACATCTACCTGCAGGCCGCCAAGCTGCTGGTCGAGGAGGGCAAGGCGAAGGAGGCCGACTTCCCCTGGAAGAGCGACGGTTACAAGCCGGTCGACAACGGCTTCATCGACGGCATCCCCTACGACGGCCACAAGCCCAACGACTACCTCGCCAAGCAGCCCATCGGCCTGAAGGGCGACCAGAAGGTCGAAGGCGGTCAGGTGGTGGGGGGCTGAGCGCCCGCAGCACTTCCACCCGCCAAATCCCCCTCTCCCCCCCGGGGAGAGGGTCGGGGTGAGGGGGATCCGCTGCGAGGATCTCTTCGGCTGCGCCGAACCCCCTCATCCTAACCTTCTCCCCAGGGGGGAGAAGGGACCTTGCCGAAGGGACACCCCGCCATGACCAGCCTGACCGACACCTCCGCCGACCTCGCCCGCGCCCAGCGCAAGGCGCGCCGCGCCCATACTCTCAACCGCATCGCCGCCGTCCTGACCACCGTCGGGCTGGGCTGGCTGGCGCCGCTGCTGCGGCTTGCCGCCGGCGAGAACCCGCGCCAGCAGGGGATCGAGCTGTGGCGCCAGATGGGCGTCCCGCTGACCGCCATTCTGCTGTTCCTCGCCGCCTGGGGCTGGGCCGCCCCGCAGGTCCACACCAGCCTGGGCGCCATCCCCGGCCCGGCCCAGGTGTGGGAGCAGGCGACGAACCTCTACGCCGACCACAAGGCCGAACGCGCCAAGGAAGCCGCCTTCTACGAACGCCAGGAAAAGCGCAACGCCGAAAAGCTGGCGAAGAACCCGGCGGCGGAGGTGAAGACCCTGCCCTATGCCGGCAAGCCGACCTACCTCGACCAGATCGTCACCAGCCTGAAGACCGTCTTCACCGGCTTCCTGCTGGGTGCCCTGATTGCGGTGCCGCTGGGCGTGGCGAGCGGCCTGTCGCCGACCGTCAACGCCGCGATCAACCCGCTGATCCAGATTTTCAAGCCGGTGTCGCCGCTGGCCTGGCTGCCGCTGGTCACCATGGTGGTCAGCGCCACCGTGTCGGGCAGCGACCCGCTGTTCGAGAAGTCCTTCCTGACCTCCGCCATCACCGTCACGCTGTGCTCGCTGTGGCCGACGCTGATCAACACGGCGGTCGGCGTGTCCTCCATCGACCGCGACCTGATGAATGTCGGCAAGGTGCTGCAGCTGTCGGGCTTCACCATGGTGCGCCGCCTCGTGCTGCCGTCGGCCCTGCCCTACATCTTCACCGGCCTGCGCCTGTCGCTGGGCGTGGGCTGGATGGTGCTGATCGCGGCGGAGATGCTGGCCCAGAACCCCGGCCTCGGCAAGTTCGTCTGGGACGAGTTCCAGAACGGCTCCTCCAGCTCGCTCGCCAAGATCATGGTCGCCGTCTTCACCATCGGCCTGATCGGCTTCCTGCTCGACCGCGTGATGCTGGCGCTGCAGTCCGCCGTCAGCCACAGCCCCGCCCGCTGACCCTTCACCAGAGGAGACGACGACCATGGCGATCCTGGACCTGAAGGGTGTGTCGAAGTCCTACGGCGGCACGACCGTGCTCCACAACATCGACCTGTCGATCGAAGAGGGTGAGTTCGTCGCCATCGTCGGCTTCTCCGGCTCCGGCAAGTCGACGCTGATCAACCTGATCGCCGGTCTGGCGATGGCGGATGCCGGCGAGGTGCTCTATCGCGGCAAGCCGGTGACCGGCCCCGGCCCGGAGCGCGGTCTGGTCTTCCAGTCCTATTCGCTGATGCCCTGGCTCAGCGTGAAGGAGAATGTCGCCCTGGCGGTGGATGCCGTCCACAAGGCCAAGGGCGGCGCCGAGCGCGGCGTCCTGACCCGCCGGGCGGTGGAGACGGTCGGCCTCGGCCACGCCACCGACCGCCGGCCGAAGGAGCTGTCGGGCGGCATGCGCCAGCGCGTCGGCTTCGCCCGCGCGCTCGCCATGAGCCCGGAGATGCTGTTGCTGGACGAGCCGCTGTCGGCGCTCGACGCCCTGACCCGCGCCAAGCTGCAGGACGAGATCGAGGCGATCTGGCGCAAGGACCGCAAGACCGTCATCCTCATCACCAACGATGTGGACGAGGCGATCCTGCTGGCCGACCGCATCATCCCGCTGACCCCTGGCCCGAACGCCACGCTCGGCCCCGCCTTCACCGTCGATCTGCCTCGCCCGCGCGACCGCACCGCCGTCAACCATGACGAGGATTTCAAGCGCCTGCGCGCCGAGGTCACCGCCTATCTGATGGAGGTCGGCGTCGCCCGCGGCACCGGCGGTGACGACGATCTCGTCCTGCCGGACGTGAAGCCGATCACCGCCTCGCCCCCGCCCAAGGCCTATATCGAGGCGATGGGCGGGCGCGGGATGGAGGACCGCTATCTCGAATTCACCCGCCTGACCAAGACCTTCGCCACGCCCAAGGGTCCGTTGACCGTGGTGGACGGCTTCGACCTGAAGATGCGCAAGGGCGAGTTCGTCTCGCTGATCGGCCATTCCGGCTGCGGCAAGTCCACCGTGCTGTCGATGGTGGCCGGCCTCGCCGACGTGACCAGCGGCGGCATCGTGCTGGACGGCAAGGAGGTGGACGGCGCCGGTCCCGACCGCGCCGTGGTGTTCCAGGCCCCCAGCCTGTTCCCCTGGCTGACCGCTTACGAGAACGTCATGCTCGGCGTCGACCGCGTCTTCCCGCACGCGAGCAAGGGCGAGCGCGCCGACATCGCCCGCTATTACCTCGCCCGCGTCGGGCTTGGCGACAGCATGGACCGCAAGGCGTCCGAACTGTCCAACGGCATGAAGCAGCGCGTCGGCATCGCCCGCGCCTTCGCCCTGTCGCCCAAGCTGCTGCTGCTCGACGAGCCCTTCGGCATGCTCGACAGCCTGACCCGCTGGGAGTTGCAGGAGGTGCTGATGGAGGTGTGGGCGCGCACCAAGGTGACGGCGGTCTGCGTCACCCACGACGTGGACGAGGCGCTGCTGCTGGCCGACCGGGTGGTGATGATGACCAACGGCCCCAACGCGAAGATCGGCCACATCCTGAAGGTGGACATCCCCCACCCGCGCACCCGTCAGGCTTTGCTGGAGCACCCGCGCTATTACGACTATCGGGAAGAGCTGCTGAACTTCCTGGAAGGCGGCCATGCCGGAGTGCCGAAAAAGGCGGCGTGACCGCTTTCACTCCCCGGAAAGCCCACCGAAGACGTATCGACAAGCTGGTCCCGCGGGACCAGCTTGTTGTCTTTCGGCAAGACAGACGGGAGAGACGGAGATGAAGCGCGTGACCCTGCCGGACGGCACCGAGGTCCCGGCTCTCGGCCAGGGCACCTGGATGATGGCGGAGGGGAGCGGCGACCGCGCCGCCGAGATCGCCGCGCTGCGGGCGGGCATCGACCGTGGCATGACCCTGATCGACACCGCCGAGATGTATGGCGACGGCGCGTCGGAGGAACTGGTCGGCGAGGCCATCGCCGGCCGCCGCGACGGCCTGTTCATCGTCACCAAGGTCCTGCCCAGCAACGCGTCCCGCATCGGCACGGTCAAGGCCTGCGAACGCAGCCTGAAGCGGCTGGGGATCGACCGCATCGACCTCTATCTGCTGCACTGGCGCGGGGGCGTGCCGCTGGAGGAGACGGTCGAGGCCTTCGAAACGCTGATCCAGGCCGGCAAGATCGCCCGCTGGGGCGTGTCCAACTTCGACGTGGACGACCTGGAAGAACTGGCGGAGATCACCGACCTGCACGGCTGCGCCGCCAATCAGGTGCTCTACAACCCCGAACACCGCGGCATCGAATACGACCTGCTGCCCTTCCAGCACACTGCGCGCATGCCGCTGATGGCCTATTCCCCCATCGGCCAGGGCGGCCGCCTGCTGCGCTCCCCAGCATTGCTGGCGGTGGCGAAACGCCACGACGCCACCCCGGCGCAGGTGGCGATTGCCTGGGCCCTGCGGCAGCAGGGCGTGATCGCGATTCCCAAGGCGGGAACGACGGAGCACGCTCTTCAGAACGCCGAGGCCGTGAAACTGACCCTGACCGGCGAGGACATCGCGGAGATCGACAAGGCCTTCCCGCCGCCGAAGCGCAAGCAGCCGCTGGCGATGATTTGAGGGAAGCCGACGGGAGGGCGCCGGACTTCGCGACTGTCCGGCCCACCCCACCAAGGTCAGGATCCGGACGTCACCGCAGCTTGAGGGTGACCATCTGGGAATCTGTGATCGAGGAAAGCTGCTCTCGCCGTTTCCGGCCGATCTGCTTGGCCTCGTTGATGGTGTTTTTCAATTTGCTCTGGAAGAGCTGTTTCATCACGTCGCCCGAAACATTTTGCAGGGTAACCCCCGTAAGCTCCGACGCGCCGCCCGTATATTGGATCTTTCCCAGATTGACGACCCTGCTTTCCGGCAAGCGGGCAATAAGTCCGTCATCAAGCTTCAGTCTTGCGAGCCTTGCCGCGGCGCCCTTCTTGGCCGGCGCACTGTCCGACTCGATGCGCAGCTTCTGCTCCAACGGATCGGCCTTGGCGAAGGGTTTGTTCCGTATGGCTTTGGAAAACAACTTCATTGTCTCTCTCCATGGGGTCTCCCGCTGTCGGCAAAATCGATAAGCTCAGACAGCATGCTGGAGGCGAAACGGGCGAAATCGTCGTTCAGCACGCCCTTAATGTAGGACGCATCGCCGTTCCCGTCCAGAAGCAGCACCATGGCGGGCCGCGCATGCCCGTCGTCTACCGACGAATATATGGGGATGGCAAGCTGCCATGTCATTCCCCTCCACAGCAGACGGCGGAGGCGGCGATTGGCGTCTCCTGCCAGCCGATAAGTGAAAGGCGCGGCATCGAAGGTCGGTTTCCCCGTGCAGAAGACATGCCCCGCCAGAGAGCCGTCGATTGGAACGGTCAAGGTCTCGTCGGGATGACGGGAACGGTTATAACAATGAAGATAGCGAAGGCTGCGGTGGGTGCCGGGTTCGGCCATGGCAAGACACACCCGAACCTCGCCCGCATTGCTATGACCGCCCGCTTTGAGCAGATCGACGACAACCTCATGCAGTTTGCGGCATGCCCGGCGCAGCAGACGGGGGCGAGTCTCCAGCTCATAGATGACGTTGGCCGATGCCCATTGATAAGCCGCGCCAACCACCTTTGCCGCCTGATCCGCCCCCAGATCAAAATCCAGAACCCTGACATCGGTCCTGATCGGCAGGACGTACAGGCCGGCCGCCGCCCTCTTGTTCAGGATTCCGGCCCCGAAGAGGGCGGCCCGCGTCGCGGCGGCAAGATTGTGGAAAGGCGTCAGCAAGGCCGTCGGCCCGCCGTCTTTCCGGCGCTCGTTCTCGACGATTTCAATCGCGATGGTATGAGCGTCGGGATCGAGAGCGCGCTCCTCGTCGAACGTCCAGGCCGGCAGGTTGCTGACCAGACCGCCATCGTAATAGGGGACGCCGGCAATGATCTTGGGACTGAAGATGACCGGAATGGCGATGGACGCGGCAACCGCGTCGGCGACCGCCACCTGCGGCGTGCGCTCCTGCGAAAACAGCGTCAGCTCGCCACTCTCCAGGTTGGTGGCGACGATCTTCAGCGGTCGGGGCAGATCCTTGAAACAGACCCGGCCTTTCGGCCCGACGCTGGGAATCTTCCTGCGTAACGCACGATCCATGTTGATGGTGAAGGTGTCCGTCGAGCAAAGCCCGGCGCATAGCCAACGAAAAATGGAGACCGCAACCGCAATCACCGTCAACATGAACAGCGGCACGCCGAAAACCGGTGCCAGACCTCCATTCTCACGATCCAGATGCCATCCCACGCAGGCAGAGAACAGGAAGAAAAACGTCCCCAGCCCTGCGAGCAGCATTTTCCAATGGTCGAGGCACCAGCGGAATCCGCGGATTATGCTCCAGGCGTCGCCAAAAAGCTCTGTTGCGCGGCCGAGGTGCAGATCTTTCAGGATCGTATGGGAACCATCCGGCGCGAACAGCTCCTCTGAACGATAGCCGGCGGCGACGAGCGCCGCCAGGATGGCGCCTGCCGAGGTTCCCGCCACACCCAGGATGTCCGGCTCCAGTTCTTCAATGGCCCGCAAGGCACCGACATGCACCAGCCCCTTCGCACCGCCGCCTTCGAAAACCAGAATGGCGCGCCTGGATCGCATCTTCTTCGCCGCCAACACTGCTCTCCCCGCTCTACAGGCCGGCTCCAATCGGCTCAACGCTTCGACCTTCGTACAGCGTTTTCGAATTTCCGCCCAGGCAAAAAAGATGAGTTATCGACGACTCTATCGTCTTCCGGTTGCCGGCGCCATGCCGGTCGATACGCGGGTCCAAAATGGCGAAGGCCGCCAACCCGTTGCGGTTGGCGGCCTTCATGAATGGTGGTCCCGACTGGGATTGAACCAGTGACCCCTACGATGTCAACGTAGTGCTCTCCCGCTGAGCTACGAGACCACGGGAACCCAAAACTGTCGCTCCAGTAATGGAGCGGGCGAAGGGATTCGAACCCTCGACCCCAACCTTGGCAAGGTTGTGCTCTACCCCTGAGCTACGCCCGCAAAGTGGCGCGAGTGACGGGACTTGAACCCGCGGCCTCCGGCGTGACAGGCCGGCGCTCTAACCAACTGAGCTACACC
>NZ_VTTK01000028.1:0-92108 GCF_008365135.1 Azospirillum sp. Sh1
GGGGGGGGGGGGGGGGGGGCGGGTGGTGACGGCCGTCCGGGGCGGCCCCTGGGGGGGGACTGCGCCGGGCCCCCCCCCCCCCCCCCCCGGGGGGGGGGGGTGGGGGGGGGGGGGCCGCACAGCGAGGATTCTTGGGATAGCCACGCCGTGCATCCCCCTCACCCCGACCCTCTCCCCGGGGGGGAGAGGGGGATAGAGGCGTTACAGCCAACCAATCACAGCTTGTAGGCGTTCTTGGCGAGGCGGTAGGCGAGGTCGACGGCCAGTTCCGCGGCCTCGTCCTCGGCCAGCCGGTGTTCGGCGACCAGACGGGCGAGGAAGCTGCAATCGACGCGGCGCGACACGTCGTGGCGGGCCGGGATCGAGCAGAAGGCGCGGGTGTCGTCGTTGAAGCCCACCGTGTTGTAGAAGCCGGCGGTCTCCGTGATCATCTCGCGGTAGCGGCGCATGCCCTCGGGGCTGTCGTGGAACCACCAGGCCGGGCCGACGCGCAGCGCCGGGTAATGGCCGGCCAGCGGCGCCAGTTCGCGGGCGTAGCTGTCCTCATCCAGCGTGAACAGGATGATGGTCAGGTCACGCTCGTTGCCGAAGCGGTCGAGCAGCGGCTTCAGCGCCCGCACATATTCGGTGCCGCTCGGGATGTCGGCGCCCTTGTCGCGGCCGAAGCGCTGGAACACGAGGTCGTTGTGGTTGCGGAAGCTGCCGGGGTGGATCTGCATGACCAGACCGTCCTCCAGGCTCATCCGCGCCATCTCGGTCAGCATCTGGGCGCGGAACAGCTCGGATTCCTCGGCCGTGGCGCCGCCGCGGCGCACGATGTCGAACAGCTTCTCGGCTTCCGCGCGGGCCAGATCGGCGGTCGCCGCCGTCGGGTGGCCGTGGTCGGTCGAGGTGGCGCCGTAGCTCTTGAAATAGAGGCGGCGGTCGGCCAGCGCGGCGAGATAGCCGTCCCAGGTCGCGGTGTCCTTGCCGGTGATGCGGGCCAGCTCGGCGAGGTTGTCGCGGAAGCCCTCGAACTCCGGATCTACGACCGGGTCGGGACGGAAGGCGGTGATGACCCGGCCCTTCCAGCCGCTCTCGCGGATCGCCTTGTGGTGCACCAGCGGGTCGAGCGGCGATTCGGTGGTTGCCAGCACTTCGAGGTTGAAGCGCTCGAACAGGGCGCGCGGGCGGAACTCCGGCTTGCGCAGGCAGTCCTCGATCTGGTCATAGATGCGGTCGGCGCTGGCGGCGCTCAGACGCTCGGTGACGCCGAAGACCGTCTCGAAGGCGTGGGTCAGCCACATCGAGGTGGGCGTGCCGCGGAACAGGTGCCAGTTGCTGGCCAGCAGGCGCCAGATGGCGCGCGAATCGGACGAGGTCTCGCCGCCGTCCCGGCGCGGAACACCCAGCTGCTCCAGCGGAATTCCCTGGCTGTAGAGCATGCGGAATGCATAATGGTCAGGCTTGACGAACAGGCTGGCCGGGTCCGGGAACGCTTCGTCCTTCGCGAACCAGGACGGATCGGTGTGGCCGTGCGGGCTGACGATCGGCAGGGCGGCGACTTCGCCATACAGGCGGCGCGCGATGTCGCGTTGCGTCGGGTCGCTCGGGAAAAGACGGTCGGGGTGAAGCATCGGAAGCCTCTACGCTGCAAGAAAAGGGCAAAAGCAGGGTGGGGAGAAGGCGGGGTCCGTGCGGGGGACCGTCCCTACCGGCTGGCTGTATAATATTAATATATCAGATTAGATTGCAAGCCCAATCGTTCCCGCTCCGCGGCTTCGGCGGCCCTGCAGCCTGCGCCCAGTCGCCGCACCCGATCCTTTTGCGAGGACGGCGATGGATTTGACCTTGGTGAAGAGGGACGGGTAGATTGACGGGTATGACGAATTTCCCACGGGTGGCGGAGCGCCGCCCGGTTACATGCCTGCCGGAATGGAGCCATCGGTGAAGAAGGTCGCGACGACAGAGGATGAAGGCGGCCTGGTTTCCGCAACCGTGCGCCGCGCGGCGGCCCCGGCCGCGGCGGTCCGTCCGCCGCGCCGCGCCGCGACCGTGGCGTCGCGCATCTACCGCGATCTGCGGGCGGAGATCGTCTCGCTCAAGCGCAAGCCCGGCGACGCCATCGCCGAGAAGCAGATCGCCGAGGCCTATGGCGTCAGCCGCACGCCGGTGCGCGAGGCGGTGTTGAAGCTGGCCGACGAAGGGTTGATCGAGATTTTCCCGCAGTCCGGCACCTTCGTGTCGCGCATCCCGCTGGATGCCCTGCCGGAGGCCTTTGCCATCCGCAAGGCGCTGGAGGAGGCGACGGTGCGCTATGCGGCGGCGCGGGCCAGCCGCAGCCAGATCGCGGCGCTCCGCGCCAATCTGGAACTGCAGCGGGAGATGCAGGAAACCGCCAACTATGAAGGTTTCCATCAGGCCGACGAGGCGTTCCACGCGCTGATCGCGGAGATCGCCGGCTATCCCGGATTCTGGACGCTGATCCAGCAGACCAAGGTGCAGATCGACCGCTACCGCCTGCTGACCCTGCCGGTGCGCGGCCGCATCGCCGAGGTGATCGCGGAGCATGCCGCCATCCTCGAAGCGGTGGCGGCCAACGATCCCGCGGCCGCCATCAAGGCGCTGGACGACCATCTGGACGACCTGCAGATCTCGATCGCCGACATCCGGCGCGACTATCCGCGTTACTTCACCGCGCCGGGGGATCCGGTCTGAAGGTTACTTCGCGTCGGCTTCCGCGGCGTAGGCCACCGGCTCGCCCAGGAAGTCCTCGCGGATCGGCGTGAAGATGTCGAGCAGCACGCCCGGCTCCAGCGCCACCACGCCATGCAGGATGTTGGACGGCACCATATAGCCGTCGCCGGTGTTCAGGCGCTGCGTGCGGCCGTCGATGGTGACGTCGAAGGACCCCTTCTCGACCACGGCGCACTGGACATGGGGATGGCGATGCTGCGCGCCGATGGCGCCGGCCTCGAACTCAACCCGCACCATCATCATCGTGTCGTTGTAGCCGAGAATCTTGCGGCGCACGCCGTCGCCGAGATCCTGCCACGGAATGTCGCCCGCGGTCACGAACACGTCGGTGGTCATTTTCCGTTCCCCTCCCATCAAATGCCCGTTCCGGCCCCGGCGTGACGCACGCATTTTCGGGAATGACCGCACGTCCGGGATCAAAGGAACTTTGCGTCATCCCCGCGAAGGCGGGGATCCAGGAAGCTCCGCGGTTGAGCCGCCGAGCGGGATGGATTCCCGCCTTCGCGGGAATGACGGCCAAAGAAACCTTTCATTTCCAGTGCGTTACATCGGCCATGATGCGAACGTCACGCAGTCCTTGGGTGCCGAAGAGGGCCGTTTTCCCTCAGCGCGCCAGCCAGCCGCCGTCGACCGGCAGAATGGTGCCGTGGATGTAGTCGGCGGCCTCCGAGGCCAGGAACACCGCCGGGCCGCCGATGTCGGACGGCATGCTCCAGCGGCCGGCCGGGATGCGGCCGAGGATCTCGGCGCTGCGGTTCTCGTCGGCGCGCAGAGCGGCGGTGTTGTTGGTGGCGACATAGCCCGGCGCGATGGCATTCACGTTGATGCCCTTGCCGGCCCATTCGCAGGCCAGAAGCTTGGTGATGCCGGCGACGCCGCTCTTGGACGCGGTGTAGGACGGCACGCGGATGCCGCCCTGGAAGGACAGCATGGACGCGATGTTGATGATCTTGCCCTTGCGGCCTTCGTTGATGGCGTAGCGGCCGAAGGCCTGGCAGAGGAAGAACACCGTCTTGATGTTGATGTTCATCACGAGGTCCCAGTCGGCCTCGCTGAAGTCGACGGCGTCGGCGCGGCGGATCAGCCCGGCGTTGTTGACCAGGATGTCCAGGTGGCCGAACTTGCCGACCGTCTCCTCCACCAGCCCCTGGACCGGGGCGATGGAGGTCAGGTCGGCGTGGATGCCGTGGAACTTGCGGCCGGCCGCCTCGACCAGCCCCTTGGTCTCGTCCAGCGATACCACGTCGACGGCGGCGATGTCGGCGCCGGCCTGCGCCAGCGCCACGGCGATGCCCTGGCCGATGCCGGTGTTGGCGCCGGTGACCAGCGCCACCTTGCCGGTCAGGTCGAACGAAATGCTCATGGTCGGTTTCCGTTCTTATACGTTGGTTTCAAATCCGGGGTTTCAAATCCGGCGGCGCGTCAGCGCAGGCGGTCCATGGCGACGAAGTCCATGTCCGTGAAGTCCTGGTTGTCGCCGCCCATCGCCCAGATGAAGGTGTAGTTGCGGGTGCCGACGCCGGAATGGATCGACCAGGGCGGCGAGATCACCGCCTGTTCGTTGGCGACGACGATGTGGCGGGTCTGCTCCGGCTCGCCCATCATGTGGATGACGCGGGCGTCATCGGGCAGGTCGAAGTAGAAATAGACCTCGCAACGCCGGTCATGGGTGTGGCACGGCATCGTGTTCCACATGTTGTTCGGCTTCAGCACCGTCATGCCCAGCACCAGCTGCGCGGTGCGGACCACATCCGGGTGGATCATCTGGTAGATGGTGCGCTCGTTCGACTGGGCCGGGTCGCCCAGATGCACGGCCTTGGCCTGGCCGATCGAGATCTTCATCGTCTCGAACCGGGCATGGGCGGGGGTGCTGTTCAGGTAGAACTTGGCCGGCTCGCGGCGGTCCAGGCTTTCGAACGTGACGTCCTTGCTGCCCATCGCGACATAGAGCGCGTCGCGCGGCGCCAGTTCATAGACGGCACCGTCGACGGTGACGCGGCCGGCGCCGCCGACATTGACCACGCCCAGCTCGCGCCGATCGAGGAAGTTGGGCGAGCCGATCTCCTTGGAGGATTCCAGCTTCACCGGGCCGGCGACCGGCAT
The DNA here is from genome assembly GCF_008365135.1 of Azospirillum sp. Sh1. Lineage (NCBI taxonomy): Bacteria > Pseudomonadati > Pseudomonadota > Alphaproteobacteria > Rhodospirillales > Azospirillaceae > Azospirillum > Azospirillum sp. Sh1. The sequence continues at coordinate 4,840 of NZ_VTTK01000028.1, forward strand.
GGCGCCGCCGACGACGAAACGGTCGATGTGGCTGTAGGTGAAGACGGTCTCGTCGGCCTCGAACAGGGTCGGGACCAGGAAATGGTCGCGCAGCGTCTCGGTGTCGAAAGCGCGGACGGCATCGGGGTGCGAGGCGTGCCGGACGGAGATTTTCATGGGGTGGTCCTTTCAAATCTGTGCAGCCGGCTGTCCGGCGGGTCTGGCGCCATCATACTAATATACTAGTAAGCAGGGCAAGGCTTAATGATGGAAATCCGGACATTTCATCCAGCGGAGGGTGCGACAAAGACGCCGGGGGCGGTCGAACCGTGGCGGGCCGGGGTCCCCGCGTTGCGCTGGCGACCAGAGTAATATATTAGTGGACGCTCCTCGTCCGGAGTGTCCAGTCATGTCCACCCACCAATCTGGCCAGCAGCCCCGCAAGCGCATCGCCCTCGTCGCCCACGACGCCCGCAAGGCGGACCTCATCGCCTGGATCGGCGCCAACATCGCGGCGCTGGACGGCCACGCCTTCTGGGCGACCGGCACCACCGGCCAGAAGGTGCACGACGCCCATCCCGGCCTGGACGTGACCCCGCTGAAGAGCGGCCCGCTGGGCGGCGACCAGCAGATCGGCGCGATGATCGCGGAGGGGCGGATCGACCTGCTGGTCTTCTTCGTCGATCCGATGACCGCCCAGCCGCACGACGTGGATGTGAAGGCGCTGACCCGGCTGGCGACGCTCTACAACATCCCGATGGCCTGCAACGAGGCGACGGCCGACATGATCGTCTCCTCCGCCCATTTCGCCAGCGGCTACGCCCCGCGCGCCGCCAGCTTCACGGCTTATGAGACGCGCAAGGTATGAGCGCGTCCCGCCGTCGTCATGCGGTGAAGTACTGCGGATAGGTCTGCCGGACGTCGGCGATACCCAGCTGCAGGTCGGTCAGGTGGTGGCGCAACTCGCCCACCGCGCGGTCGGGGTCGCGGGCGGCGACCGCCTCGACGATGGCGCTGTGTTCGCCCAGCGCCTTGTCCATCCGGCCGGCCGCCGGCAGGGTCAGGTGGCGGTAGCGGTCGATCTGCCGCTTCACCTGCTGGGTCACCGCCCAGAAGCCGGGATAGCCGGAGATCTCCGCCAGCAGCGCGTGGAACGCCTCGTCGGCATCGTGGAAGCCGTCGAAATTGCCGGCCTCCTTCATCTCGCGCTGCAGTTCCAGATTGGCGCGCAGGCGGGCGATCTGGCTGCCGGTCGCCTGTTCGGCGGCGTAGCGCACCGTCGCCTCCTCCAGCGCGCGGCGGATGGCGATGGCCTCCGGCAGGGCGCTGAGGGGGATGCGGGCGACGAAGGTGCCGGACTGCGGAAACACCTCCACCAGCCCTTCGTCGGCAAGCTTCAGCATCGCCTCGCGCACCGGCGTGCGGCTGACGCCATAGGCCTCCGCCACCTCCTTCTCGATCACCGGCTCGCCCGGCTTGCGGCGCAGCGAGACGATGTCGTCGCGCAGGTCGCGATAGATGGTGCCCGACACGGTGGCGCCGCGATGCGCGGGCCTTGCGGTGGCGCTGGCGGGCCGGCGACGGCGGCGGCGCGCCGGTGCGGCCACGGCCACCAAATTCGAATCGCCCGCATTGGAATCCATGGTCGTCCCGTTCATGTCCTTCGGCCTGATGCCGCAGTTACTAATATATCGCTGTGCTTCCGTGAGCGAAAAGCCTTTTGCCGCCGGAAATTCATGGCCGTCCAGTAACGGTTCCTGTGACAGCTTGGGACGGGCGGTTCAGCAGGGTTGCATTGGCCCCGCTGCTTGTTTCACTCTCCACAACCTACCCATTCGTATACCCACCTTTACACCGCCCATCGCGAGCCCGATCCGCATGACCGCAGCGCCGACCACTCCCTCGCCGTCGGAACGGCTGTTCCGCAAGGCGGCGCTCGACCGGTTGTCGTCGCCGGAGGAGCTGGACCGGCTGGTCACGCTGACCACGCCGCGGGGCTGGCTGGCCCTGACCGTGCTGCTGGGGCTGCTGGCGCTGGCGCTGATTTGGGCGGTGGTGGGGACCATCGCGACGCGGGTGACCGGCTCCGGCCTGCTGGTCAGCAGTGGCGGCCGGGTGTTCGACGCGGTCGCCAGCGCATCCGGTGCGCTGGTCGCGCCGCTGGTGAAGCCGGGCGACACGGTGACCGCCGGCCAGCTGCTGGCCCGCGTCGACAAGGCGGAGCTTGAACAGACGCTCGACCACGCGCGGGCGGTGGTGCGGGAGCGGGAGCAGGATCTGGCGCGCCGCACCAATCAGCTGGAGCGCGAGGCGCAGGCCCGCCGCGCCAATTTCGCCGCCCGCCGCGCCGCCCTGGGCCAAGTGGTGGCCGCCGCGGAGACGCGCGTGCAGTTCCTCGACACCCTGCTGCGCGGGCAGGAGGACATCGCCAGCCGCGGCTTCACCACCCGCCAGCGGGTGGAGGACACGCGGCAGGAGCTGGCCGCCGCCCGCCAGAAGGTCAGCGACGCCAAGAGCCAGCTTCTGCAGATCGACACCGAGGAGCTGGACATGGCCAGCCGGGCCGAGCAGACGCTGACCGAGGGGCGCGACCGCGTCGCCGACGCCCGCCGGCGGGTGGACGAGCTTGCCCTGCAGCTGGAGCAGGACACGCGGATCCTCAGCCCGACCGACGGACGCGTCACCGAATGGAAGGTGGCGGAGGGCGCGCGGGTCGCCGCCGGCACCCCGGTGGTCAGCATCGAAAGCGGATCGCGCGGCCTGCAGCTGGTGCTCTATGTCCCGCCGGAGCATGGCAAGAAGCTGAAGCCCGGCATGGATGTCCGCATCGCGCCGTCGACGGTGCGCAAGGAGGAATACGGCACGCTGGTCGGCCGGGTCGCCGGGGTGTCGGACTTCCCCTCCACCCCGCAGGGCATGCAGGCGGTGCTGCAGAACGACCGGCTGGTGACGCAGTTCTCCGCCAAGGGGCCGCCCTTCGCCGTGCGCGTCGATCTGGTGCCGGAGGCCGGCACGCCGTCCGGCTATCGCTGGTCGTCCGGCGCCGGGCCGGCGATGACCATCACCAGCGGCACCCTGGCCGAGGGCGAGGTGACGGTGCGCGAACAGCCGCCGATGGCCTTCGTCATCCCGGCCCTGCGCAAGGCGACCGGCCTGTGAGCCGAGAAAAGCCGGTTCGTCGTCAGACCAGAGTCCGCACGCCCACGCTTCTGCAGATGGAGGCGGTGGAGTGCGGCGCCGCCTCGCTCGGCATCGTTCTGGCCCATTTCGGCCGCTGGGTGCCGCTGGAGGAACTGCGCGTCGCCTGCGGCGTGTCGCGCGACGGCAGCAAGGCCAGCAACCTGCTGCGCGCCGCCCGGCGCTACGGCCTGACCGCCAAGGGCTTCAAGAAGGAGCCCAACGCGCTGGCCGACATGCCCTGGCCGCTGATCGTCCATTGGAACTTCAACCATTATCTGGTCTTCGAAGGCTTCAAGGGCGAATACGCCTATCTGAACGATCCGGTCACCGGCCCGCGCCGCGTCACCCGCGCAGAGTTCTCCGAGGCCTTCACCGGCGTGGCGCTGGCTTTCGAGAAAGGTCCGGAGTTCGTCGCCGGAGCCCGGCCGCCCGGCCTTGCCGGCATGCTGGGGCGGCAGTTGAAGCGGTCGCGCGCCGCGGTGGGATTCGCGCTGGCCGCCAGCCTGGCGCTGGTGCTGCCGGGCATCGCCCTGCCGGCCTTCACCAAGGCCTTCGTCGACGAGGTGCTGATCGGTGGGCAGCGCAGCTGGCTGGTGCCGCTGCTGCTGGGGATGGGCGCCACGGCGCTGCTGCGGGCGGCGCTGACGGCGTTGCAGCAGTCGGCCCTGCTGAAGCTGGAGACCAAATTCGCCATGGTTATGGCCAGCCGCTATGTCTGGCGGCTGCTGCAACTGCCGGTTCCCTTCTTCGGCCAGCGCCATCCCGGCGACATCGCCGGCCGCGTCGCCGCCAACGACCGGGTGGCGCGGCTGCTGTCGGGCGAGATGGCGACCGCGGCGATGAGCCTGCTGACGGTCGTCTTCTTCGGGCTGGTCATGCTGACCTACGACGTGGCGCTGGCGGCGGTGACCATCCTGCTGGTGCTGGGCAACGTGCTGTTCCTGCGCGGCGCCTCGCGCGGGCGGGAGGATGCCGGGCGGCGCCTGCTGTCGGAACAGGCCAAGCTGGGCGCCGTCACCATCGGCAGCATCCAGGCGATCGAGACGCTGAAGTCGGCCGGGCTGGAGGGGCAGGCGTTCGAACGCTGGGCCGGCTATCAGGCGCGGCTGTTGTCGGTGCGCCAGACCCTGGGGGTGCATTCGGCGATGCTGGCGGTGGCGCCGGCCTTTCTCAACGCGCTGGGCACGGCGGCGATATTGGGGCTGGGTGCGGTGCGGGTGATGGACGGGGCGCTGACCGTCGGCGCGCTGGTGGCGTTCCAGAGCCTGGCCGCCAGCTTCTCCGACCCGGTCGCCAAGCTGGTCGGCATGGGCGGGACGCTGCAGCGGGTGAAGGCCGACCTGCAGCGGCTGAACGACACGCTGGACCATGCGCCCGACCCGCAGTCCGGCCTTGCCGCCACGGGCGACGAGCGTGCTGACGGGCCGGCGCGGCTGAGCGGGGCGGTGGAGCTGGTCGACGTGTCCTTCGGCTACAGCGTGCTCGACGCGCCGCTGATCGAGGGGCTGTCGCTGGCGCTGGCGCCGGGGATGCGGGTGGCGCTGGTCGGCGGCTCGGGCAGCGGGAAATCCACCGTCGGCCGGCTGATCTGCGGCCTCGTCCAGCCCTGGTCGGGGCAAATCCTGTTCGACGGACGCCCGCCGGCGGAGATCCCGGTGGGGCTGCGCGCCGCCTCCATCGCCTATGTCGACCAGGACGTCTTCCTGTTCGACGGCTCGGTGCGCGACAACCTGACCCTGTGGGACCGCACGGTGCCGGAAGCGGCGCTGACCCGCGCGCTGGAGGATGCCGCCATCCTGGGCGAGGTCGCCGGGCGCCAGGGCCAGCTCGACGCGCCGGTCGCCGAAGGGGGCGTGAATTTCAGCGGCGGCCAGCGCCAGCGGCTGGAGATCGCCCGCGCGCTGACCGGCAACCCGTCAATCCTGGTGCTGGACGAGGCGACGGCGGCGCTGGACGTCGCGACGGAAAAGCTGATCGACGACAATCTGCGGCGGCGCGGCTGCACCTGCATCATCATCGCCCACCGGCTGAGCACGATCCGCGACTGCGACGAGATCATCGTGCTGAACCAGGGCCGGGTGGTGGAGCGCGGCAGCCACGAGGACCTTCTGGCGCGCGGCGGCGAGTATGCCTCGCTGATCGCGGCGGGGTGAGGCGATGGACGTTCTGGACAGTCCCACGACCCTGCGGGCCCCCATTCTGGTGGAGGGCGGCAACCACCGGCCGCTGACGCTGGACGACCCGCGGCTCGGCTGGCGGGTGGAGGACGGCTATGTCGACCTGTTCCACCTCGCGGGAAACAGCGGCCGGCGCCGCCACCTGTTCCGGGCGGAAACCGGGGCGCTGCTGTTCGGGGTCGGCAAGCGGGAGGACGCCACCCTGGTGGCGGTCGGGTCCATCGGCTCGCGCCTCAGCGGGGTGGAGCGGGAGGCGCTGGCCGGGGCGGAGGATTTCCTGCCCCATGCCGAGGCCTGGATCCTGCGCCTGACCGATGCCGCGACCGGCGGCGAGGCGGTCTGGCCCGACCGGGTGGCGGAACCGGGCGAGCGCTCGCTCGGCCCCGGCGAACGGCTCCACGCCGACCCGCGCCGGCCGCTGTGGCTGATCGTGACGGAGGGGGAAGCCGCGTGGCTGGGAGGCCCGGCGACGGCGGCGGGAGAGCCGCCGCTGCCGATGGCCGACCGCGCCTGGATAGAAGGTAGGATCGAGGGCGCTGGCGGGGCCGCCGTTTCGGTCACCGAGGCCTGGCCCGACGCCGATACGCTGTGGCCGGCCCTCGACCGCTTCCATGGGCTGGTGCTGGACCGCATCGGCAGCCGCATCGCCGCCCAGTCCGAAGGCGAGGCGAAGCGCGCCCTGCGCAGCCGGGAATCGGCAAGGGAGTCGCTGGCACAGGCGCTGGGCGGCCTGTCCGACCTCGTCGACGGGCAGGCGTCCACGGCCGCTCCGGTCCTTGGCGACCCGCTGTCGGGCGCGCTGGCCGCACTGCTGGCGCATATGGGGCTGGAGGAGCCGCTTCCCCGCATCGATGCCGCCGGCAAGCCGGCCTCGGAAATGCTGGACCGGATGCTGGCCGGGGCGCGCCTGCGTGGTCGCAGGGTGATCCTGCGCGACGGCTGGTGGCGGAGCGAAGGGGCGCCGATGCTCGGCTGGCTGGAGGAGGGCCGGGTGCCGGTGGCGCTGCTGCCCACCCCCGCCGGCTTCGAGATGCTGGGCCCCGGCGGCCGCCGCCGCGTGACGCAGGCGCTGGCCGACGGCATGGCGGCGGAGGCGCTGCATCTCTACCGCCCGCTGCCGGCCCGCGCGCTGGGTGCGGCGGAGGCGATCCGCTTTCCTCTGCGCGGCCTGGGCGGCGACGGCATGCGGCTGGGGCTGTGCGGGCTGGCGGCGGCGGTGCTGGGGCTGCTGGTCCCGGTCGCCACCGGTTTCCTGTTCGACAGCGCCATCCCGCGCGCCGATACCGGGCAGCTGTTCTTCATCATCGCCGGGCTGGTCGCCGCCGCCATCGGCGGTGCGGCGTTCGACATCGTCAAGGTGATGGCGGTGCTGCGGCTGGAAAGCCGGATCGACGGGGTGATGCAGGCGGCCTTCATCGACCGGCTGTTCGCCCTGCCGGTGGGCTTCTTCCGCCGCTTCACCGCCGGCGACCTCGCCGACCGGGCGCTGGGGTTGCAGACCGTGCGCGAGATCCTGGCCGCCAGCACGGTGACCGGCCTGCTGGGCGGGCTGTTCGGATCGGTCAGCCTGGGGCTGTTGGCGGTCTATGACTGGCGCCTCGCCCTGATCGCCACCGGGCTGGCGCTGCTGTCGGCGCTGGTGACCGGGGCGCTGTCCTATGGCCAGTTGCGGCACGAGCGGGAGCATATCCGCCGTCAGGGCCGCTTGGACGGGCTGGTGCTGCAGCTGATCGTCGGCATCGGCAAGCTGCGCGTCGCCGGGGCGGAACCGCGGGCGATGGCGGAATGGGCGCGCGGTTTCTCGGCGCAGAAGTCCCGCGCGGTGGCCGCCCAGCGCTACGGCAACGCGCTGGAGACCTTCCACGCCGCCTTTCCGACGTTGGCGACCATCGCGGTGTTCCTGGCGGTGGCGCTGCTGATGGAATCGGATGCGAAGCAGCAGGCGCTCCAGGCGCTCGCCGCCACGCCGGGGCAGGAGGCGCCGGCCGCCTTCTCCACCGGCAGTTTCCTGGCCTTCATCACCGCCTTCGGCCAGCTGCTGGCGGCGCTGACCGAGATGGCGCATGCCCTGACCAAGAGCCTGACCGTCCTGCCGCTGCTGGAGCGCGCCCGCCCGATCCTGGACACCGCACCCGAGGTTCAGGCCGGCCGCGACGCGCCGGGCGAATTGCAGGGCGGCATCACCTTGAGCCGCGTCGGCTTCCGCTATGCCCCCGATGCGCCGCCGGTGCTGCACGACCTCAGCCTGTCGATCGGGCCGGGGGAGTTCGTCGCCATCGTCGGGGCGTCGGGCAGCGGCAAATCCACGGTGATGCGCCTGCTGCTGGGCTTCGAGCGGCCGGACCAGGGGGAGGTGTTCTTCGACGGACGCGCCGCCGAACGGCTCGACCTCGCCGCCGTGCGCCGGCAGATCGGCGTGGTGCTGCAGAACGGGCGGATCACCTCGGGCAGCCTGTTCCAGAACATCGCCGGCACCGCGCCGCTCGGGCTGGACGATGCGTGGCACGCGGCGCGGCTGGTCGGGCTGGACCGCGACATCGAACAGATGCCGATGGGCATGCACACGGTGCTGATGGACGGCGGCGGCACCTTGTCGGGCGGCCAGCGCCAGCGGCTGATGATCGCCCGCGCCCTGGTCCACCGCCCGCGCGTGCTGCTGCTGGACGAGGCGACCAGCGCGCTCGACAACCGCACCCAGGCGGTGGTGACGGCGTCGCTCGCCAAGCTCAGCGTCACCCGCGTGGTGATCGCCCACCGGCTCAGCACCATCCGCGACGTCGACCGCATCCTGGTGCTGGAGGGCGGCCGGCTGGTGCAGTCCGGGCGCTATGAGGATCTGATGGCGGTGGACGGGCCGTTCCGGACGCTGGCCAGCCGGCAGCTGCTTTAGGGGGGATTATGCGTAAGGTCCTGTATATTCTGGGAAATCTCAGCGACGAGGACATCGAGTGGATGGCCCGCGCCGGCCGGAGGCTCGATCTGGCCGGCGGGCAGGTGCTGGTGCGCCAGGGGGAGGCGGCGGACTCGCTGTTCATTGTGCTGGAGGGGCACGCCACCGTCGATGTCGCCGGGGTCGGGACGGTGGCGCGGCTGGGCAGCGGCGAGGTGGTCGGCGAGGTGTCCTTCGTCGATTCGGCCCCGCCCTCTGCCACCGTGTCGGCGGACGGGCGCTGCATCGTCCTGGCGCTGGCGAAGCGGGAAATCGAGGCGCGGCTGCGCAGCGACGGCGGCTTCGCCGGGCGCTTCTACAAGGCCCTGGCGATCTTCCTGGCCGACCGCCTGCGCGGCACCGTCGACCGGCTGAAATACGGCAAGGGCCAGTCGATGGACGCCGGCCGCATCATGGAGGACGAGCTGGACGAGGGGCTGCTCGATCAGGTCTCGCTCGCCGGCGCGCGGTTCGAGCGGATGCTGCGCACGCTGATGGCGGCGCGGGGGTAGGGGCAGTGCTGTAACCGCGGCGCCTACCCTGTGGCATTCATATATTTTCGGGCGCTATTAAGTCTCTGGAATAAAAAGAACTTTTCGTCATCCCCGCGAAGGCGGGGATCCAGAGTTTCCAGTGCAAGCGCTTTCACCGTCTGGATTCCCGCCTTCGCGGGAATGACGGCCGAGAAAGGAATTTTATTCCAATGCCTTACCTGACGCTGAGACGTATGAATGCCATAGGGGAGGGTCGGGGAGGGGGCACGCGAGGCACCCGCTCCCCAACTGACAACCGCCTTACAGCTTGGCCGCGGCGTCGAACACTGCGTGGCTGTAGGCGCCTTCCGGCTTCTTCGAGATGACCGGGGTCGAGGCACCCGACATCAGGATGTCCACCGTGCGGTTGAAGTCGGCCGGGTCGAGATAGCCGGTGCCCTTGGCGCCGCCGTCGATCAGCTTGGCGACCTCCTGCATCATGGTGGTCTGGTGTTCCTCGGTCTGGGCACCGGTGGTGTCGTTCTCAAGCACGATCTTCACCGCCTCCGCCTGGTTCTTGGCGGCGTATTCCCAGCCCTTGGCCGACGCCTTCACGAACTTCGCCAGCTTCTCCACCACCTTCGGATCGGCCAGCGCCTTTTCGGTGGCGTAGAGGCCATCCTCCAGCGTCGCGACGCCCTGGTCCTGATACTTGAAGACGGTCAGCTCGTCGGCCTTCATGCCGGCTTCGATCAGCTGCCAATATTCGTTGTAGGTCATGGTGGAGATGCAGCTGGCCTGCTTCTGCAGCAGCGGATCGACGTTGAAGCCCTGCTTCAGCACCTTGACGTCCGGGCTGGAGCCGGAGGTGGAGTAGCCCAGCTTGCTCATCCAGGACAGGAAGGGATATTCGTTGCCGGAGAACCAGACGCCCAGCGTGTGACCCTTGAAGTCCTTCGGATCCTTGATGTTGGCGTCCTTGCGGCAGGTCAGCATCATGCCCGACTTCTGGAACATCTGGGCGATGTTGACCAGCGGCACGCCCTTCTCGCGGCTGGCCAGCGCCGAGGGCATCCAATCGACGATCACGTCGGCGCCGCCGGCAGCGATGACCTGGGTCGGGTTGATGTCGGGGCCGCCGGCCTTGATGGTGACGTCCAGCCCGGCGTCCTTGTAGAAGCCTTTGGCCGCCGCGACGTAATAGCCGGCGAACTGGGCCTGGGTGACCCATTTCAGCTGGAGCGTCAGCGGATCGGCGGCGGCGGCCGGCGCGCCCCAGCCGGCGAGGCCGGTGAGCGCGGTGGCGGCGAGCAGGACGGCGGAGGCAAGGGTCTTCATCGCGTTCGATCCTCTTCTGGCTGGAGTTTGTTTTGGCTTGAAGAAAGGCGGTCAGCGTTTGCGCAAAGACGGGTGCCAGGCGGTGACATGCCACTCCGCCAGTGCAAGCGCACCGTAGAGCAGCGATCCGGTCAGAGCGGCGACGGCGATGGTCGCCCAGACGATGTCCAGATTCATGCGGGCGACCTGGGTGGAGATGCGGAAGCCCATCCCCACCACCGGCGTCCCGAAGAACTCGGCGACGATGGCCCCGATCAGGGCCAAGGTCGAGTTGATCTTCAGTCCGTTGAACAAAAAGGGCAAGGCGCAGGGAAGCCGCAGCATCGCCAGCGTGCGCCAGTAGCCGGCGCCGTAGGACCGCATCAGGTCGAGCTGGATGCGCTCGGCGCTCTGCAGCCCGGCCAGCGTGTTGATCAGCATGGGGAAAAAGGTCATCACGACGATGACCGCGGCCTTCGATTGCCAGTCGAAGCCGAACCACATCACCATGATCGGCGCGATGCCCACCACCGGCACGGCGCTGGCGAGGTTTCCCAGCGGCAGCAGCCCGCGCGCCAGGAAGGGCACCCGGTCGGCCAGGATCGCCACAATGAGTCCGGCGCCGCAGCCGATCAGATAGCCGCGCAGGACCGAGATCAGCACCGTCTGGCGGAAATCGTCCCACAGATCGGCGGCATTGGCGGCAAAGGCGGTTGCCACGAGGCTGGGCGGCGGCAGCAGGATGGTCGGCACCTGGAAGCCGCGGGTCAGGATCTCCCACAGCATGACCAGCGCCAGCCCGAACAGGGCGGGACCGGCCAGCCGCGCCGGGCCGCTCATCCCCGCCAGCAGGGCCAGCACCCGCCACAGCAGCAGCGTGGCGCCGGCCAGATAGAGCCATAGCCCACCGCCCTGGGCGAGGGCGTGGCCCTGCGTCAGCAGCACCAGCGGCGTGGCATAGGCGGCGGCGACTCCGGCCAGCAGGAGAACGGCCTCGCCAAGGGCGGAATTGGGCAGTCGCCTCGCCAGAATGGTCGCAACGGTCAGCGCGAAGAGGGCCAGGGCCGCCGGTATCTGCGGCAAATACAGGGTGGTGCCGTCGAGCGTGGCGAAGGGCAGCAGCGGGGCGGCGAGCATCGCCAGCGGCCAAGGCGCCATGGCGGGGCGGGCCATGTTGGACCGAGTCATCGCGCACCTCCCCGGCCACCCGGCACCAGCACCCGCTCGGCGAGGCCGACGGCGGCGACCAGCGTGACGCTCAGCAGGGCAGCCATCACCAGCGCGCTCCAGATCTGGACGGTCTGACCATAGTAGGACCCGGACAGCAGGCGTGCGCCCAGCCCCGCCTGTCCGCCGGTCGGCAACTCCGCGACGATGGCGCCGACGACGCTGGCGGCGACCGCGATCTTCAGGCTGGTGAACAGGTAGGGCAGGGAGGCCGGCAGGCGCAGCAGCCGGAAGGTCTGGGCGGTGCCGGCGCTGTAGGTGCGCATCAGGTCCAGCGTCAGCGGATCGGCGGAGCGCAGCCCCTTCACCATGCCGATGGTGATCGGGAAGAAGCAGAGATAGGCGGCGATGATCGCCTTGGGCAGCAGGCCGGTGAAGCCCAGGTTGCCGAGGATCACCACGATCATCGGCGCGATCGCCAGGATCGGCACGGTCTGGGAGGCGATGACCCAGGGCAGCAGGCTCGATTCCAGCGTGCGCGCCTGGACGATCCCCGCCGCCAGCGCCACGCCCAGCACCACCCCCATGCCGAAGCCGGCCAGTGCCGCCCCGGCGGTGACGCCGGTGTGGTAGAGCAGGTTGCGGATGCTGGTCACCGGATAGCCGGTCAGGGAGGTGTAGAGGTCGAGCGCCACCTGATCCGGCGTCGGCAGGATCGGGCGCTTCATCGCCAGCGTGGCGCGGATCAGGTCGGCGGTCGTCCAGTCGTGGCCGGCGCGGTTCAGCGCGTCCGTCGCCATCGGCGCGTTCAGCCAGACCGCGCCCGCGTACCACAGCACCAGCACCGCCAGCGCCATCACGGCGACGGGGAGCATGTTCTTAGTCGTCATAGCTGTGGCCCTCCATCAGCCCTTCGCGGACGCGGTGGGCGATGCGCTGGAACTCCGGGCTTTCGCGGATGTCGAGCGTGCGCTCGCGCGGCAGGTCGCGGTCGCAGTCGATGACGTCGAGGATGCGGCCGGGGCGCGGGCTCATCACCACGATCCGGGTGGAGAGGAACACCGCCTCGGCAATCGAGTGGGTGACGAAGATGCAGGTCTTGCGGGTGCTGAGCCACAGGCGGGTGAGCTGCAAATTCAGGTGGTCGCGGGTGATCTCGTCGAGCGCGCCGAACGGCTCGTCCATCAGCAGCAGGTCGGGGTCGAAGGCCAGCGCGCGGGCGATGGACACCCGCTGCTGCATGCCGCCCGACAGCTGCCAGGGGAATTTGCGCTCGAAGCCGGACAGGCCGACGAGCTCCAGCTGCTCGCGGGCGCGCTGCTGCCGGTCGGCCTTGGGCAGCCCCATGATCTCCAGCGGCAACATGACGTTGCGCTCCACCGTCCGCCACGGGTAGAGCGCCGGGGCCTGGAAGACATAGCCATAGGCGCGCTTCAGCCGTGCCTGTTCGGGCGTCATGCCGTTGACCGTCACCTCGCCCGAGGTCGGCTGTTCGAGGTCGGCGACCACCCGCATCAGGGTGGTCTTGCCGCAGCCGCTGGGGCCGATCAGCGAGATGAAATCGCCCTTGGCGATCGACAGGCTGACGTCGCTCAGCGCGTAGACCGGGTGGTCGGCCGCCTGATAGGTCAGGGTCAGGTTGCGGATGTCGACGATGGTGCGCGGTGCCGTGTCTGCGGCCGGCGGAACCAGAGTGAGCGGTGCGGGCTGGGCGGCTGGCACGGCGGTCGTCCCTTCGCGTTGTCGTCTGTCGCGGAGGACGGGAGCAAGAAGCGAGCCAGATGGCGCGGGGGCGGGGAGGTTGGTGGGTAGTGGATTGATTTCGTTGCTTTAAAACTTGTCCGTTGGGACAGGAATTGACGGGGTGGACAGTGTGCGGGTGGGGATGCTGTATCCGGTGCGCACAATTTTCGGGCTGAGGCCGTATCGGTGGTGAATTTTCGGGCAGAGGTGGGGAAATCTCCCTCTCCCCCCCGGGGAGAGGGTCGGGGTGAGGGGGATGCACATGCCGGATTTTCCGGGAATCCTCGCCACGCGCCCCCCTCACCCTAACCCTCTCCCCGGGGGGGAGAGGGGATTGGGCGTCGGGAGAGGATGATCAAACCCCCCTTGCCAGTCCTGCCCAGTCCCCGCTAACTGTTCGGACGGCCGACAAACGCACGGGTCCCATGTTCGACAGTTTCCTGCTCGCCTTCACCGCCCTGTTCTCCATCGTCAATCCGCTGGCGATGGCGCTGATCTTCAGTCAGGTGACGGCGGACAGCAGTCCGCGCGACAGGGCGCGGCTGGCCGGGCTGGTCAGCGTCTATTCGGCCATCGTCATGCTGACCGCGCTGTGGGCGGGTGCCTATGTGCTGAACTTCTTCGGTGTGTCGATGGCGGCGCTGCGGATCGCCGGCGGCTTCGTGGTGGCCGAACGGGCCTGGGCTCTGCTGACCGCGCCGGAACGGCACGAGGCGCGCAAGCAGGAACAGGCCGCCCCGACCGGTGACAACGACCGGCTTGCCGAATCGGCCTTCTTCCCGATGACGATCCCCTTCACCACCGGGCCGGGCACCATTTCGGTCGCCATCGCGCTGGGATCCACCCGCCCGACGCGCGGGGCCGGCGGGCTGATGGAGTTCTTCATCGGCATGTCGGGGGCGGCGCTGGCAATCGCCGCCCTGGTCTGGCTGTCCTACCGCTCCGCCGACCGCATCGTCGCCTTCCTGGGTCCGACGCGGGTGCGGGTGCTGACGCGGCTGTTCGCCTTCCTGCTGTTCTGCGTCGGCGTCCAGATCCTGCTGACCGGTGTTCTGGACGCCTTCCCGCTGCTGTCGCAGAAGGGCTGAGGGGGTCAAGCTTTCGGACGCAGGTCCTGCACGCGCTTGGCCTTGCCGATGGACCGGGCGATGCCGCCGGGCTCCACCACCTCGACGCGGGTGCTGATGCCGATCAGCGACTTGATCGAGTGCTGCAGGTGCTTGGCATGGCCGTCCCATTCCGACGGGTGGATGTCTTCGTGCATCTCCACCCGGACGGCGAGGTTGTCCATGTGGCCGTCGCGGCTCACCACCAGTTCATAGTGCGGGGCGAGCGCCGGGATCTTGCAGATCAGTTCCTCGACCTGGGTCGGGAAGACATTCACGCCGCGGATGATGAGCATGTCGTCCGACCGGCCGGTGATCTTGTCCATCCGCCGCATGCCGCGCGCCGTCGGCGGCAGCAGCCGGGTCAGGTCGCGGGTGCGGTAGCGGATGACCGGCATGCCCTGCTTGGTCAGGGTGGTGAAGACCAGCTCGCCGTATGAGCCGTCGGGCAGCACCTCGCCCGTCTCGGGGTCGATGATCTCGGGATAGAAATGGTCCTCCCAGATCACCGGGCCGTCCTTGGTCTCCACGCATTCGGACGCCACGCCCGGCCCCATCACCTCCGACAGGCCGTAGATGTCGACGGCGTGGATGTTGAAGGTGCGCTCGATCTCCTCGCGCAATGCGCCGGTCCAGGGCTCCGCGCCGAAGATGCCGACGCGCAGGCTGGTGCTGCGCGGGTCGATGCCCTGGCGGCGCATCTCGTCGGCGATGTTCAGCATGTAGGAGGGCGTGACCATGATGATGGTCGGCTTGAAGTCCTGGATCAGCTGGACCTGCTTCTCGGTCTGGCCGCCCGACATCGGGATGACGGTGCAGCCCAGCCGCTCCGCCCCGTAATGGGCGCCGAGGCCGCCGGTGAACAGGCCGTAGCCATAGGCGATGTGCACCCGGTCGCCGCGCGTGCCGCCGGCGGCACGGATGGAGCGGGCGACGACCTCCGCCCAGACGTCGATGTCGCCCTTGGTATAGCCGACCACCGTCGGCCGCCCGGTGGTGCCGCTGGAGGCATGGACGCGGACGATGTCTTCCATCGGCACGGCGAACATGCCGAAGGGATAGGCCTGGCGCAGATCGTCCTTCACGGTGAAGGGGAACAGCGCCAGATCCTTCAGTTCCTTGAAGTCGTCGGGATGGACGCCCTTCGCCTCGCACTTGGCGCGGAAGGAGGGGACGTTGGCGTAGGAATGGCGGAGCGACCATGCCAGCCGCTCCGTCTGCATCGCAACGATCTCGTCGCGGCTGGCGAACTCGTAGCGGTCCATGCCGGCTTTCGCGCCCTGGTTAACGCCGGTATCGGTCATGATGGACATGGTGCGCTTCTCCCTTCGTACTGATGCCCGGCGCTTGACGGCCGGTGTTGCCGATTTTCGTTCAGACCCGCTCCACCATCATGGCGATGCCCTGGCCGACGCCGATGCACATGGTGCAGAGCGCGCGGGTCGCCTTGCGGTCTTCCAACTCCATGACGGCAGTGGCGACCAGACGGGTGCCGCTGGCGCCCAGCGGGTGGCCGAGAGCGATGGCGCCGCCGTTGGGGTTCACATGCTCGGCGTCGTCGGGCAGGCCCAGCATGCGCAGCACGGCGAGGCCCTGGGCCGCGAAAGCCTCGTTCAGCTCGATCACGTCGACGTCGCCGATGGAGAGGCCGAGGCGGGCCAGCAGCTTCTGCGTCGCCGGGGCCGGTCCGATGCCCATGACGCGCGGGGGCACGCCGGCCACCGCGGTGCCGACGACGCGGGCGCGCGGGGTCAGGCCATAGCGCTTGACGGCTTCGGCCGAGGCGACGATCACCGCGGCGGCGCCGTCATTGACGCCGGACGCGTTGCCGGCGGTGACGCTGCCGCCCTCCTTGCGGAAGGGGGTGGAGAGCTTGGCCAGCGCCTCCAGCGTCGTGTCGGGGCGCAGATGCTCGTCGGCGGCGACGATGGTCGGCTCGCCCTTGCGGCGGGGGATGGAGACCGGGACGATCTCGCGGGCCAGACGCCCCGACTCCTGGGCGCGGCCGGCGCGCTGCTGGCTGCGGACGGCGAAGGCGTCCTGGTCGACGCGGGAGATGTTGTGGTCGGCGGCGACGTTCTCCGCCGTCTCCGGCATGCTGTCGATGCCGAACTTCGCCTTCATCAGCGGATTGACGAAGCGCCAGCCGATGGTGGTGTCAAAGATCTCGGCCTGACGGGAGAAGGCGCTGTCGGACTTGCCCATGACGAAGGGGGCGCGGGTCATGCTCTCCACGCCGCCGGCGACGATCAGCTCTGCCTCGCCCGCCTTGATGGCGCGGGCGGCCATGCCGATGCTGTCCATGCCGGAGCCGCAGAGACGGTTGACCGTGGTGCCGGGCACCGTGTCGGGCAGGCCGGCCAGCAATGTTGCCATGCGGGCGACGTTGCGGTTGTCCTCGCCGGCCTGGTTGGCGCAGCCGAGGATCACGTCGTCGACGGCGGACCATTCGACGCCGGGGTTGCGCTCCATCAGCGCCTTCAGCGGCACCGCGGCGAGGTCGTCCGGGCGCACCGGGGCCAGCCCGCCGCCGTAACGGCCGAAGGGGGTGCGGACGGCATCGCAGATGTAGGCTTCACGCATGGTTCGCTCCAGAAACTAACAGATGGGGATCGTGACCGTGGCCGCCAGAGGCGTTTAGTCCACGGGAATCACTCCACCGAAATGACTGCCCCCGCGATGCGCGCCGACTGGCCGCGGAACAGGCCGACCACCGTGCCGTCCTGGTTGGTGACGGTGACATCGTAGACGCCGGAGCGGCCGCGCTTGTGCACCTCGCGGCATTCGGCGGTCAGCACGTCGCCCAGCCTGGCCGGAGCCGGGAAGGTGATGGAGCAGCCTGCCGCCACCGTCACTTCGTTCGCGGCGTTGCAGGCATAGGCGAAGGCGGTGTCGGCCAACGTGAAGGTCATGCCGCCATGGCCGATGTCATGGCCGTTCACCATGTCCTTGCGCACGGTCATCGCCATGCGGGCATAGCCGGGGGCGATCTCCAGCAGCTCGATGCCATGGGCCTGGGCGCAATGGTCGCGCTCGTACATGCCGCGGCCGACCGCTTCGGCGAGGCTTTGGGGATCGGTGGTCATAGGGTCGGCTCCTTACCCCCTCTCCCCCCCGGGGAGAGGGTTGGGGTGAGGGGGATGCGCGGCGTGGTGTCGGTGGTGGCGTTGGGGTTTCCGCTGCTTGTTGAGCCACGCGATGCGACCCCCTCACCCTGACCCTCTCCCCGGGGGGGAGAGGGGATCCGGCTTGCGGAAATCTTGCGGCGCAGCAGAGCGGACGCGCGGTAGCGATCCTCGCCATAGGTGCGGGCCAGCGCGTCGAGCACGGCCAGCATATGGGGCAGGCCGATGCGGTCGGCCCAGGCCAGCGGACCCAGCGGGTAGTTCACGCCCTTGGTCATCGCGATGTCGATGTCGGCGGCGCTGGCGACGCCCTGCATCGCCGCGTCCGCCGCCTCGTTGGCGAGCATGGCGACGGTGCGCATCACCACCAGACCGGGGGCGTCGTCGATCACCGACACCGCCTTGCCCAGCGCCTGGAACAGCCCGGCGGCGACGGCGACCGCCTCGGCCGGCGTGCCGTCGGCGGGGGCCAGCGCCACGCGGGTGGCCTTGACGTAGTCCAGCGCGAGGTCGAACAGCACCAGGGGCGCGATGCCGTCCTCTGCCGCACGGGCGGTGGCGGTGCGGCCATCGGTCAGGGCCAGCGTGACGCCATCGGCGACGAGCACGCCGGGGCCGGCGGTCTCCTCCACCGCGATGCCGGCCTCGCGCAGAAGCCCGGCCAGGGGCGCGGCGGGGCCGAGGTCGCCCTGCACGGTCACCCGCTGCGGCTTGGGCGCCGGTTCGGCGTTGCGCGGCACCGGTTTCGCGGCGCCGGGGCTGTGGTCGTAAAAGCCGCGGCCGGTCTTGCGGCCGAGACGGCCGGCCTCGACCAGTTCCTGCTGGATCAGCGAGGGCTGGAAGCGCGGGTCGCCGAAATAAGCGGCGTGGACCGAGCGGGTGACGGCGAAGTTCACGTCATGGCCGATCAGGTCCATCAATTCGAACGGCCCCATGCGGAAGCCGCCGGCCTCGCGGGCGATGGCGTCGATGGTGGCGGGATCGGCCGCCTGTTCCTGCACCAGCCGCAGCCCTTCGGCGTAGAAGGGGCGGGCGACGCGGTTGACGATGAAGCCGGGGGTGGAGCGGCAGCGCACCGGGCTCTTGCCCCACGCCTTCGCGGTGTCGAACAGCGTGTCGAGCACCGCGGCGTCGGTGGCGAGCCCGCTGACGATCTCCACCAGCGCCATCAGCGGCGCCGGGTTGAAGAAATGCAGGCCGGCCAGCCGTTCCGGCCGCTGCACCCCGGCACCGATGGCGGTGACCGACAGCGACGAGGTGTTGGTGGCGAGGATCGCGTCAGGGCCGACGATGCCCTCAAGCTCGGCGAACAGGCGGCGCTTGACGTCGAGGTCCTCGACGATGGCCTCCACCACCAGACCGGCGGGGGCGAGGTCGGACAGGCCGTTCACCGCGCGCAGCCGGTCGACGGTGGCGTCGCGTTCCGCCGCCGTGCGCTTGCCCTTGTCGACCAGCGCGGTCAGCGCCTTGGCGATGGACTCCACGGCGGACTGCGCGGCGCCGGGGCGGGTATCGACCAGCAGGACCGGGTGGCCGGCCTGGGCCGCGACCTGGGCGATGCCCTGGCCCATGGCCCCGGCCCCGACCACCGCGACGGTGATGGAGGGATCGAGCGCCGCCATCACCGCCCCTCGAACTTCGGCGCGCGCTTCTCGACGAAGGCGGAAACGCCCTCGCGATAGTCATGCGTGCGGCCCGCCTCGCGCTGGAGATCGCGTTCCAGGTCGAGCTGGGTGTCGAGGTCGTTGGCCGAGGAGGCGTTAAGCGCCTGCTTGATAAGGGCCAGACCGCGGGTCGGCTGGGTGGCGAGCTGGCGGGCGAGCGCGCCGGCCTCCGCCATCAGCCTGTCGTCGTCCACCGCCTTCCAGATCATGCCCCAGGCTTCCGCCTGCTCGGCCGACACCTTGTCGCCCAGCATGGCGAGGCCCATGGCGCGGGCATGGCCGACCAGACGCGGCAGGGTCCAGGTGCCGCCGCTGTCGGGGATCAGCCCGATCTTGCAGAAGGCCTGAATGAAGCTGGCCGACCGCGCCGCCAGGACGATGTCGCAGGCGAGAGCGATGTTGGCCCCGGCCCCGGCGGCGACGCCGTTCACCGCGCAGATGACCGGCATCGGCAGGGCGCGCAAGGACCGGACCAGCGGGTTGTAGTTGGTCTCGATCGACACGCCGAGATCGGGACCCTGGGCGCCCGGCGCGACGGCGCGGTCGGACAGATCCTGCCCGGCGCAGAAGCCTCGCCCGGCACCGGTCAGCAGCAGGCAGCGCACGGCCTTGTCGTCGCGTACCTCGCCGACGGCCTCGCGCAGCTCCTCATGCATCGCCGCGGTGAAGCTGTTCAGCCGGTCCGGCCGGTTCAGCGTGATGGTGGCGACGCCGTCGGCGATGTCGAGGAGGATGGTTTTGTCGCTCATTGGGCGGCCTCCAGAACCGGAACGCGGCTCTGCACCACGCGGAAGCGGTTGGCGACGAAGGCGAGGTCGCACAGCGCCGCATTGGCCGCCGGGTTGGCGCCGGTGCCGTGGAAGTCGCTGAAGGCCGCCGACTGGTTGACGAAGACGCCGCCGGTCAGGTTGACCGACAGGGCGACGCCGGCCTCGACGAACAGGTCGGTCGCCTGCTCGATCAACTGCGGGTCGGTGCTGTAGAGGCCGGTGGTCAGGGCGCCCTTGGTGCGGGTCAGGCGGGCGGCGCGCTCCAGGCTGTCGGCGGTGCTGTCCGTCTTCACGATGATGGAGATCGGGCCGAACAGCTCATGGCCGTACTTGTCCTCGTCCGCCGCATCCATGGTCAGGATCAGCGGCGTGCGGATGCGGGCGTCGGGGAATTTCGGATGGGTGATGGCGCGCGACGGCAGCACGACGGTGCCGAGCTTGGCGGCTTCGTCGATGCGGGCCAGCGTGGCGTCGGACTGGATGGCGCCCAGCACCTCCACCGCGCGTTCCGGGTCCGACAGGAACTTGTCGACGCCGCCGGCGAGTGCGGAGACGACCTGATCGAAGCTCATCCGTTCCGGCCCGGCCTGGATGCCGTCCTTGGGCACGAAGATGACCTGGGTCGTTGTGCACATCTGCCCGGAATAGAGGCTGAGCGTGAAGGCGAGGTTGCGCACCATGCCCTTGGGGTCGTCTGTGCCGTCGATCACCACCGTGTTGACGCCGGCCTTCTCGGTGTAGACCTGGGCCTGACGGGCGTTCTGCTCCAGCCAGTCGCCGAAGCCGGTGGAGCCGGTGTAGTCGATCACCGCCACCTCGGGCCGCAGCGCCAGATCCTTGGCGACGGTATCGCCTATGGCGAGCGTGACGAGGTTGGGGTCGAGCCCGCACTCCGCCAGCACCTCGCGCGCGATTTTCACGGTGATGGCGAGCGGCAGGATGGCGGTCGGGCCGGGCTTGACGATCACCGCGTTGCCGGTGACGAGGCTGGCGAACAGGCCGGGATAGCCGTTCCAGGTCGGGAAGGTGGCGCAGCCGATGACCAGCCCGACGCCGCGGCCGACCACCTCGAAACGCTTGTCCATCACCAGCGGCGGGTTCTTGCCCTGCGGCTTCTCCCAGCGCGCCGCCGGGGTCTGGTCGGTCATCGCCTTCCAGCCGTAGGCGACTGCCTCCAGCCCGCGGTCCTGCGCGTGGGGGGCGCCGGCCTGGAAGGCCATCATGAAGGCCTGCCCGGTGGTGTGCATCACCGCGTTGGCGATCTCGAAGCTGCGCGCGTTCAGCCGCTTCAGGATTTCCAGGCAGACGCCGGCCCGGCCGTTCGGCCCGGCCTTGCGCCAGCCCGGCATCGCCGCCTTGGCCGCCTTCACCAGCGCATCGACGTCCGACACCGGATAGGTGATGCCGAGGTCGAAGCCGAAGGGCGAGCGCTCGCCCCCCGCCGTTCCGGTCACGCCCGGCTGGTCCAGCTCGAAGGGCTTGTCGCGGTAGGCCGCGAAGGCCGTTTCGCCATCCGCCGCCGCCGTCTCGCCATAGGCGCGCGGGCTCGGCATTTCGGGGAAGGCCGACCAGTAGGCGCGGCTGCGGCAGGCCTCGACGGCCTTCTGCAGTGTCGCCTCGTGCGTCTCGAACAGGCTCTGCGGGGTGGTGGTCATGGCGGGGCGTTTCCTTTTTCTCGTTGATCAGGCGGCGTCGAAGTCGATGACGACCCGTTCGGTCAGCGGGCGGGACTGGCAGGTCAGGACATAGCCGGCCTCGACCTCCCACGGTTCCAGCGAGTAGTTCTCGGCCATCTCCACCTTGCCTTCGCGGACCTTGGCGCGGCAGGTGCAGCAGACGCCGGACTTGCAGGAATAGGGCAGGTCGGCGCCATGCCGGTGGGCGGCGTCGAGGATGCTCTCGCCGTCATAGGGCAGCGTGAACTCCTTGCGCTTGCCGTCCTGCAGGATGGCGATGGTGGCCGCGTCGGTCGGCGTGTCGGCAGCCACCTTCCTGACCGCGGGACGCGCGGCGGTCGTGGTGCCGAACAGCTCGACATGGATGTTGGCGGGCGGCGTGCCGCAGGCGGCCAGCGCGTCGCGCACCTCCTCCACCATCGGCTGGGGGCCGCAGAGGAAGGCGGCGTCGATGTCTTCCGCCTTGAGCGGCCCGGCGCACAGTTCGCGGACCAGACCGGCGCCGATGCGGCCACCCAGCAGCCCGGCCTCTTCCGGCTCGCGGCTCAGCACATGGTGGATGACCAGCCGGCCGATGTACCGGTTCTTCAGGTCCTCCAGCTCCTCCCGGAAGATGATGGAGGTGACGGTGCGGTTGCCGTAGACCAGCACGAAGCGGCTCTTCGGCTCCTGCGCCAGCACGGTCTTCAGGATCGACATCACCGGGGTGATGCCGCTGCCGGCGGCGAAGGCGACGTAGGTGCGGGTCGCGTCCGGGTCGATGGGGGTGTGGAAGCGCCCCATCGGCGTCATCACCTCCAGCACCGCGCCGGGCGCCAGCGACTGGTTGGCGTGGGTGGAGAACAGGCCGCCATCGACCTTCTTCACCGCCACGCGCAGTTCGCCCTCGCCCACGCCGGAGCAGATGGAGTAGGAGCGCCGCACCTCCTCGTCCCCGATGTGGGTCTTGAGGGTCAGGTACTGGCCCTGGACGAAGCGGAAGCGGTCGGCGAGATCGGCCGGCACGTCGAAGGCGATCGACACGGTGTCCGCGGTCTCCCGGCGGCACTCGCGGATGGTCAGCGGGTGGAAGCTGGGGCTGGTCATGGGGTGGTCCTCGGTCGGGCCGGTTGGGGTCGTGCCGGTGGAGTGGCCGCGGCGGTTGCCCCCTCCCCAACCCTCCCCCGCTTCGCGGGAGAGGGTGCCTTATGCGAAGCGGCGCTAGTTCCCTCTCCCACCGAAGGTGGGGGAGGGTTAGGGAGGGGGCATTCGCGGCCGGCGCTTCCACTCAATGGCATTTGAACACGTCGAACGGTTCGAGGCAGGCGTTGCAGGCGTGCAGCGCCTTGCAGGCGGTGGAGCCGAAGCGGCTGATCTGCCGGGTATCCTGCGATCCGCAGCGCGGGCAGGCGATCACCTCGTCCGGCGCCGTCAGCGCCCGCTTGCCGGAATGCGGCGGCGGGACGATGCCGACCTCGGCCAGCTTTGCGCGGCCGGTGTCGCTGATCCAGTCGGTGGTCCAGGGCGGGGCGATCACCACCGAGACGCGGGCGTCGAGGCGCGCGCGGGCCAGCGCGGTTTCCGCCTCCAGCACGATCACGCCGGTCGCCGGACAGCCGGAGTAGGTCGGCGTCAGGGCCACCGACAGCCGGCCTTCCGCATCGGTGGAAACCGCGCGGACGATGCCGAGATCGACGATGCTCAGCACCGGGATCTCCGGATCCATCACCCCGGCCAGCGCGTCCCAGGCGGCCTTCACGACCGCATCGGCGCCCGGCTCCGGTCCCCAGCAGCCTGCTGCATCCGGCATCTCGGCCTCACCAATTCGCGTCGGGATAGGCGCGCGGCAGGAACTGCATCTCGGCCAGCAGATAGCCCAGATGCTCGCTGTGCTCGCCGCGGCGGCCGCCCTTCTGCATCCAGCCGTCGGCCGGGCGGTCGAGGGTGGCCTCCTCCAGCACCGCTTCGACGCGGGCGGTCCAGCCGGCCTTCAACTCGGCCGGGTCGGGGACGATGCCGGCGGCGACCAGCGCCTGTTCGGCCTCGTCGCGTTCGAACATCTCGCCGGTGTAGGGCCAGAGGCGGCCGAGCGCGTCGGCGACCTTGGCATGGCTGACGTCGGTGCCGTCGCCCAGCCGCACCAGCCAGTCGCCGCTGTGGCGGACATGGTAGCGCACCTCCTTCACCGCCTTGGCGGCGATGCCGGCGAGAGTCTCGTCCTTGGAGGCGCAGAGCCGCTCATACAGCTCCACCGACCAGGCATCGTGCAGGAACTGACGGACGATGGTGTGGCCGAAGTCGCGGTTCGGCTGTTCGACCAGCAGGTGGTTGCGGTAGTCGAAGACGTCGCGGCGGTAGGCCAGACGGTCCTCGTCGCGGCCCTTGCCTTCCAGCTCGCCGGCATAGGTCAGCAGCATGCGGGCATGGCCGACGAGGTCGAGCGCGACGTTGGTCAGCGCGATGTCCTCTTCCAGCTCCGGCGCATGGCC
The DNA here is from genome assembly GCF_008365135.1 of Azospirillum sp. Sh1. Lineage (NCBI taxonomy): Bacteria > Pseudomonadati > Pseudomonadota > Alphaproteobacteria > Rhodospirillales > Azospirillaceae > Azospirillum > Azospirillum sp. Sh1. The sequence goes on from NZ_VTTK01000028.1 coordinate 28,614, forward strand.
GCACCATTCCGACAGCCGGTGCCCCAGCACCAGCGAGGTATCGCCCAACCGCAGCGCGTAGCCTAACAGGGCATCCTTGAGATCCGTGCTCATCAGATGGTCTTCCAGCTAGATATTTTTGACGTCTGCGGGGATGTCGTAGAAGGTCGGGTGGCGGTAGACCTTGTCGTCGGCCGGATCGAACAGGCTGGCCTTCTCCGACGGATCGGAGGCGGCGATGCTGGATGCTGGGACCGCCCAGATGCTGACGCCCTCGCCGCGGCGGGTGTAGACGTCGCGGGCGTTGTCCAGCGCCATGCGGGCGTCGGCGGCGTGCAGGCTGCCGACATGCTTGTGCGACAACCCGTTCTTCGGCCGGATGAAGATCTCGAACAGCGGCCAGTCTTTACGGTCCATGGTCTCGTTCCCTCGGATTTCTTGGCTCAGCCGGCCTTCTTCATGGCGCGCTGCTTGCGTTTCGCGGCATGGGCGACGGCGGCTTCCCGCACCCAGGCGCCGTCGTCCCACGCCTTGCGGCGGGCCTCGATGCGCTCGCGGTTGCAGGGGCCGTTGCCCTTCAGGATCTCGTTGAACTCGGTCCAGTCGATGGCGCCGAATTCGTAATGGCCGGTCTCGGCGTTGAAGCGCAGCTCCGGGTCCGGGATGGTCAGGCCAAGGAACTCCGCCTGCGGCACCGTGGCGTCGACGAAGCGCTGGCGCAGCTCGTCGTTGGAGAAGCGCTTGATCTTCCAGGCCATGTTCTGGGCGGAGTGGGCGGACTGGTCGTCCGACGGGCCGAACATCATCAGCGACGGCCACCACCAGCGGTTCAGCGCATCCTGCGCCATCCGCTTCTGTTCCGCCGTGCCCTGGGCCAGCGCCAGCATCAGCTCATAGCCCTGGCGCTGGTGGAAGCTCTCCTCCCGGCAGATGCGGACCATGGCGCGGGCATAGGGCCCGTAGGAGCAGCGGCAGAGCGGCACCTGGTTCATGATCGCCGCACCGTCGACCAGCCAGCCGATGGCGCCGATGTCGGCCCAGGTCGGGGTCGGATAGTTGAAGATGCTCGAATATTTGGCCTTGCCCGACAGCAGTTGGCCGACCAGCTCGTCGCGCGACACGCCCAGCGTCTCGGCGGCGCTGTAGAGGTAGAGGCCGTGCCCGCCCTCGTCCTGCACCTTGGCCAGCAGGGCCACCTTGCGGCGCAAAGTCGGCGCGCGGGTGATCCAGTTGCCTTCCGGCAGCATGCCGACGATTTCCGAATGGGCGTGCTGCGAGATCTGGCGGACCAGCGTGCGGCGGTAGCCCTCCGGCATCCAGTCGCGCGGCTCGATCTTCTCCTCGGCATCGACGCGCTCCTGGAAGCGGCCCTGGAGAGCGGCTTCCTGTTCCGTCACCAGGCGGGGAGACGGTTGAGCGCCCTGCTCGGTCTTGGCATCCAAACCTTGCGTGTACATCGGCATCCCCGAGATGGATTGCGCGTCCAGCGAACATTTTCTGAAAGCAAAATATGATACAGATCAAAGACTGTAAAGCGGAATTGTGTGTCGCTTTCGGGGTGGGTGGGTTGACCTCAAAAAATCTTTTGAAAAACAGACGCTTGCTTTGAAAATTCAGGGCATGGCTTGAGCCGCGCTCCGCCGGATACGGGCGCGCATGGGCATGCCCCGATACACTGTCGGCGCAGTTTTTCCGATTTTGTGCGATGCAGAAGAGGCAAGGCGAAGGGGCAGGGGCGCTGCCGGGTACATAACCGACTGCGGCGCTCTGGATTGGGCAGGGGGCGGCACGATTCCGCCACGCCCGCCCGCCGGATCCATGTATGTCCGAGGGGTATCCGGCTTGCTTTACGGTAGTCGCGACGGCCCTCGGGCGCGTCGTCGGCAGAGGAGGATCGACGGGGGGGTTACGACGCCCGCAGTGCCCCCAGGAACCCATCCACCTCCTGCCGCATCCGTCCGGCGTCGCCGGTGACGGTCTCGACCGACCGCACCATGACGCTGCTCGCCTGCTCGGCGGACGCGGCGGCGGCGGTGACGGCGGCGATGTTGTCGGAGACGCTGCGGGTGCCGTCGGCCGCGTCCTGGATGTTGGCGGCGATCTCGCCCACCGCGGCGGACTGCTGCTCGACCGCGGCGGCGACCTCGCCGGCGATTTCGTTCAGGCGGGCGATGGTACGGGTGACGGCGCCGATGGTGTCGACCGCGGTGCCCGACGCGCTCTGGATTTCGGCGATGCGCGCCTGGATCTCGGCGGTCGCCTTGGCGGTCTGGCCGGCGAGCTGCTTCACCTCGCTCGCCACCACGGCGAAGCCTTTGCCGGCCTCGCCGGCACGGGCGGCCTCGATGGTGGCGTTCAGCGCCAGCAGGTTGGTCTGGCCGGCGATGCCGGAAATCATGTCCACCACCTTGCCGATCTCTTCCGCGGCTTCGGCGAGGCTGCCCATCACGGCGGTGCTGCGTTCGGCGTCGCGGGTGGCGTCGGCGGCGATGCCGGCTGAATCGGCGACCAGCTGCGAGATGCCGGCGAAGCTGGCCGACAGTTCGGCGGTGGCGGCGGCGACGCTGTCGACATTGGCCGAAGCGCGGCCGGCCGCCGAAGACACCGCGTCGGAATGGCGCGCCGTCTCGGCGGCACCATCGGCCATCGCGGCGGCGGCGGCGGTCATCTCGGCGGTGGAGGCGGACAGCGCCTCGACAAGGCGCTTCACCGTCGCCTCGAAGCCGTCGGCAAGCGTGCGCAGCTCGCGGCGGCGTTCCTCGGCGGCGGCGGTCTTCAGCCGCTCCTGCTCCTGCTGCAGGCGTTCGGTGTCGAGCATGGTGTCGCGGAAGACACGGGCGGCGGTGGCCATGCGGCCGATCTCGTCGCGGCGGCCCTCCTCGAAACTGGCGGTGAAATCGCGGGCGGCCAGCCGTTCCAGCGAACTGGCGACATCGAGGATCGGGCGGGAGATGCCGCGCACCAGCACGGCGCCGAAGCCGAGCGCCAGCAGCGTGCAGAGCGTCACCCCGCCCAGCACCATGCCGTGGGCGCTGCTATAGACCGCCGCCCCCTGGTCGGCGACCGCGCCGGCATCGGCCATCGTGCCGTCGACCAGCGCGTCCAGAGCCTCCTGCACGCGGGTGAAGGCGACGGCGCTGGGACGTTTGAAGACGCTGACGGCGGACTGGGCGTTGCCGTCGCGGGCTTGCGCGCGCACCCGCTCGGCGTTGGAGGCGTAGGCGGTCCAGGCTTCGTCGAACGCCGCCAGCCGCGCCGCACCCTCGCCGCTGGTGAAGCGGGATCCTGCGGCCTGACGGCGGGCTTTCACCTCGGCCTCCGCGTCGGTCCAGCCCTTTTCGGCCTGGTTCACCTGCATCTCGTTGGTGGCGAGCGCATAGGCGGCCTCGGCGATGCGATGGCCCTGCGCGGCGGAGGTCAGTTGACCGGCCAACTGGGTCGCCGGCAGCGAGCGGCTGCGCATCGTTTCGGCGGCGTTGTTTAGGATTTCCAGCCGGCTGAGCGTGAACACTCCGAAGGCGGCGGCCATCACCACAGTGCCAAGCACGGCGACGATGATCTTGGCGCGGATGGTGAGACGTCCGAATGCACGAATTTTAGCCAATTTGCCCGCACCCCCGCCAAGCTTCCGGCAAGACGTCATCCCGCCCGAAGGAATTATTCGACCCTCAATCTTACTAATCCGAATGTTTAAAATTATCAACGCGGAAGGTGAGTGAAATGGTTGGAGATCACAGGGGGGCCGGGCAATGGTCACAGTCGGGGAAGGCGGCGGGCCTGAAAAAGGACCCCAAAACGAAACGGCCGCCGCACCCGGTTGGTGCGGCGGCCGTTTCGGGACCGGCTGAGGATGGAGATCAGGCGGCCTTGCGAACGGAACCCAGCTCGGTGAACAGCTTCACCACGGCTTCGACGAACTCGTTCAGCTGATCCTGGCCCAGGGCCGAGACCGTGATGTCGTCGACGACCAGAGCCTCGTCGCTGATCCGGCCGCCGGCGGCGGTCAGGTCGGCGCGGTAGGCTTCCGGGGCGGCCAGCAGGCGGCCGCGCAGCTTGCCGGGGATCGCCAGCAGCTGGATGCCCTGGTCGATGGCGGCGATCGGCTTGCCGGCATCCAGGAAATGGCCGACGATGCGGCGGGTGTGGGCCGACTGCTGCAGCTTCGCCACGCTGCGCTCACCGCCCGGCAGCAGCAGCATGTCGAAGTCGGCGCCCAGCGCCTCGCTCAGATGCTTGTCCACCGGGAAGTAATGGCCCCAGGACTTACCGTGCCAGCCGTTGACCAGACCCGTCTCGGTGGAGATGGTACGCAGCGTGGCGCCGGTCTTGATGAGGGCGCGTTGCGGCTCGGTCATCTCCGCTTCTTCGAAGCCGTTGGAGACGAGGATGGCGATGGACTTTCCTGCGAGCGATTGATCCATACTGTCTTGTCCTTTCATCGTTTCACCAAAGAACGCCGGAACATCTCCGATGGCATGTCGGCCAGGGGAGAACCCGCCGGGGCAAGAGGCGGTCGGGAAACGGTCATCGCCGCGCACGGGGATGCGCGGCGGCCAGTTCCGCCCGCCGGTGGCCCGAGGTCGGGTGCCGGCGTGTGGGACCTTTACGTCCCGGATCGGTTTGTTTTCAGCATGCGGACTTAATTGGTCCCGATGCCGTTTCAAGTCAACAAGGGATTCCGCGGCGCACCCAAGACCGCCGCCGCCCCGAAACCGGCCCCGACAGTGGATTTGCCGGTATTTTCCAGCCCAGTTCAAGACTTTCGGGCCAGCCGGGCCGTACCACCGGTTGATGCGGCGCAGAGCTGCCATACCATAGGGGCGTGGCTTCGCCGGGGAATTATCCCCGATGACCCTTGCGGGATCCGTTTGGGCACAAAAAAGCGGCCGGGGGGAAGGCCCCCGGCCGTCGGCAAGTCAAAGCATCAGCCGTTCGAAAAGATCCAGCTCGCACACTGGATCACGGACCAATCCCGATGATCGGAACCTGCGATCAATGGAACTGGTCAGCCTCGGTGGAGTCCTTGTACGCGGTGGTCGAGGAGGTGCCGCCGGAGATCGCCGTGGCGACCGCGTCGAAGTAGCCGGTGCCGACTTCGCGCTGGTGCTTGGTGGCGGTGTAACCGTCCTTCTCGGCCGCGAACTCGGCCTGCTGCAGTTCGGAGTAGGCGGCCATGCCGCGCTCGGCGTAGCCCTTGGCGAGGGTGAAGGCCGAGTAGTTCAGGCTGTGGAAGCCGGCCAGCGTGACGAACTGGAACTTGTAGCCCATGGCGCCCAGCTCGCGCTGGTACTTGGCGATGGTGGCGTCGTCCAGGTTGGCCTTCCAGTTGAAGGACGGCGAGCAGTTGTAGGCCAGCATCTTGCCCGGGAACTGCTTGTGCACGGCCTCGGCGAAGCGGCGCGCCTCGTCCAGGTTCGGCTTGGAGGTCTCCCACCACATCAGGTCCGAATACGGCGCGTAGGACAGGCCGCGGGCGATGCAGTGATCGACACCCATGCCCTTCTTCAGGCGGAAGAAGCCCTCGGTGGTGCGGCCGCTGTCGAAGTCGATGAAGGGATGGTCACGCTCGTCGATGTCCGAGGTGATGAGCTGCGCCGACTCCGCGTCGGTGCGGGCGATCACCAGGGTCGAGGTGCCGCAGACGTCGGCGGCCAGACGGGCGGCGTTCAGCGTGCGGATGTGCTGCTGCGTCGGGATCAGGACCTTGCCGCCGAGATGGCCGCACTTCTTTTCAGAAGCCAGCTGGTCTTCCCAGTGCACGCCGGCGGCGCCGGCCTTGATCATCGACTTCATCAGCTCGAAGGCGTTCAGCGGGCCGCCGAAACCGGCCTCGGCATCCGCGATGATCGGCGCGAACCAGTAGGTGTCGCCCTTGCCCTCGGAGGTCTGGATCTCGTCGGCGCGCTTGAAGGTGTTGTTGATGCGCTCGACGACCGCCGGGACCGAGTTCACCGGATACAGGCTCTGGTCCGGGTACATCTGGCCGGCCGTGTTGGCGTCGCCGGCGACCTGCCAGCCCGACAGGTAGATGGCCTTCAGGCCGGCCTTGACCGCCTGCATCGCCTGGTTGCCGGTCAGCGCGCCCAGCGTGTTGATGTAGGGCTCGGTGTTCAGCAGCTCCCACAGGCGGCGCGCGCCCAGCTCGGCCAGCGTGTACTCGATCTTGACCGAGCCGCTCAGACGCTTGACGTCGTCCATGGTGTAGTCGCGGCGGATGCCCTCGTAGCGGGCGGCGTGGATGGCGGCCTTGGTCTTTTCATCGAGCGACATGGGTCAGGTTCCTTGTTGTCCGGTGCGCCCGGTTGATCGGGGCGGAACTGGGGTCTCGGGGCGGGCCTTTTGTCGGTCCCAGCGGCTGTTGTGCAGCGGCGTTTCCTCCCGCCGTAATCGACTGCACTTTGCCGTCTTCGGGGCCGCTTGCGCTTTACAGCGCGGCCGTGAACCAAGACTTAAACCGCGCCTGAGTGCGTTGCAATAAGCCCTTGTTTGTAAAAAGGTCCGTTTGTAAACTGCCGTCTTCACAATCCTGTAAATCCGTAAATCTTGTAAAGCCAGAAAACTGAAAGTCAGAGAACTGGTTGGGGGACTGATCGTGGCGACCATGGAAAAGAAGGCGATGCTGGGTCCGAAGGTCCGCCGCCTGCGTCGCGACCACGCCCTGACCCAGGCGCAGATGGCCGAGCAGTTGGGCATCTCCCCCAGCTATCTGAACCTGATCGAGCACAACCAGCGCCCGGTGACGGTGCCGCTGCTGCTGAAGCTGGGCCAGCAGTTCGGGGTCGACCTGCAGGCCTTCGCCGAGGATGAGGAGAGCCGGCTGGTGGCGGGCCTGCGCGAGGTGTTCTCCGATCCGCTGTTCGACGGTTCCGACATCAAGAACCAGGATTTCCGCGAACTGGCGGCGGTGGCGCCGACGCTGGGGCAGGCGGTGGTGGCGCTCTATCGCGGGTTCCGCGGGGCGCGCGACGACCTGCAGGCGCTGGCGGAGCGGGTGGCCGACCGCGAGAAGCTGCATCTGGTGCAGGCCACCGGCTTCCCGCAGGACGAGGTGCGCGACCTGTTCCAGACCCATTCCAACCACTTCCCGGAACTGGAGGCGGCGGCGGAAAGCCTGTGGCAGGACGGCAAGCTGGAGCGCGGCGATCTCTATCGCGGGCTGGTCGATTGGCTGAACACCCAGCACAGCGTGCGCGTCCGCCTGCTGCCGTCGGAGGTGATGGGCTATGCCGTGCGCCGCTTCGACCGCCACAGCCGGCGCATCCTGCTGTCGGAGATGCTGGCGCCGTCGGGCCGCACCTTCCAGTTGGCCTGCCAGATCGCGCTGCTGCGCCACCGCGACCTGCTGAACGGCATCGTCGACGCCGCCAACCTGTCCGACGACGAGGCGCGGCGGCTGACGCGGATCGGGCTGGCCAACTACTTCGCGGCGGCGGTGCTGATGCCCTACGACCGCTTCCACGAGGCGGCGACCCAGCTGCGCTACGACATCGAGATCCTGCGGCGGCGCTTCGACGCGTCGTTCGAGCAGGTCTGCCACCGGCTGACCACGCTGCACCGGTCGGGGGCCAAGGGCGTGCCCTTCTTCTTCATGCGGGTGGACAGCGCCGGCAACGTGTCGAAGCGCTTTTCCGGCGCCGGCTTCCACTTCGCCCGTTTCGGCGGCGGCTGTCCGCGCTGGATCGTCTATGAGGCCTTCCGCACGCCGGGCAAGATCCACAGCCAGATGGCGGAGATGCCCGACGGCACCGCCTATTTCTCCATCGCCCGCACGGTGGTGAAGGCCGGCGGCGGCCATCGCAGCCCGCCGCAGCAATTCGCGGTGGCGCTGGGGTGCGATGTCCAGCATGCGGCTCAGGTCACCTATGCGGATGGGTTCGACCTGTCGAACACCGATGCGGCGACGCCGATCGGGGTGAATTGCCGGCTCTGCCCGCGGCTGGATTGCTCGCAGCGGGCGTTTCCGCCGCTGAATCATCGGCTTATCGTCGACGAGAATTTGCGCGGCCTCTCTCCCTACCTGTTCGCGCCGCCCAGTGCGGAATAGGAGGGCGATAGCGGGCGAATTGACCGGGATCAATGTTGTACGGCGCCGTTTGTGTTGTTTGCCGGAAAGCCCGTCATTCGACTGGTAGAAATCCGTGGCCTTCGACCGGGATTGTTGATAGGTTTCGGCCGTTGCGTCGCGGCAGCTCCGCTCGCGTCCCCGCGCCGGCCACCTGAACGCAGCGTCCCGGACTTTGGTATTGAACACCGCCAACCGAACTTGGCCTCGACGGGTTTTGGAACGCCCCCCTTTCTGGAACGCCCAAATGAGCAACTTGATCAAAGAGCGCGTGCTGACCGTTCACCACTGGACCGACACGCTGTTCAGCTTCACCACCACGCGCGATCCGTCCTTCCGCTTCCTGCCGGGGCAGTTCACCATGATCGGGCTGGAGGTCGACGGCCGGCCCCTGCTGCGTGCCTACAGCCTCGTCAGCGCGCACTACGAGGAGACGCTGGAGTTCTTCAGCATCAAGGTGCAGGACGGCCCGCTGACCTCGCGCCTGCAGCACCTGAAGGAAGGCGACACGCTGCTGGTGAACCGCAAGGCGACCGGCACGCTGATCACCGACAACCTGCTTCCCGGGCGGAACCTGTATCTGCTGAGCACTGGCACCGGTCTGGCGCCGTTCCTCAGCATCATCAAGGACCCGGAGATGTACGAGAAGTTCGACCGGGTGATCCTGACCCACGGCACCCGCACCGTGGCGGAGCTGGCCTATGACGACCTGATCCACCACAGCCTGCCGGAGAACGAGTTCTTCGGCGAGCAGGTGAAGGAAAAGCTGCTCTATTACCCCACGGTGACGCGCGAGCCGTTCCGCAACCAGGGCCGCCTGACCACGCTGATGGAGACCGGCAAGCTGTACAGCGACCTGGGCCTGCCGGAGCTGGATGCCGACAAGGACCGCGTGATGATCTGCGGCAGCCCGGCGATGCTGGCCGAGACCACCGCAATGATGGAGCGCCGCGGCTTCGTCATGGGCACCAACGGCGAGCCGGGCGGCTTCGTCATCGAGAAGGCGTTCGTCGAGCGGTGATGGTGGGGGTATCGGCATTACGAATGCCCCCTCCCCATCCCTCCCCCGCGTTCCGCGGGAGAGGGGGTAGGAGCTTTGCGGGAAGTGCGGCGGAGTTCCCTCTCCCGCGTTAGCGGGGGAGGGTTAGGGAGGGGGCCGAGCACTTCCCCCATAAAGTCACGCCTCCCGATGGAATAAACTCCCCCTCCCGACCGTTTACCAATCCGTGACGAAGGCACGTCACTCAATCCTTGACCGACTGGGCGCGCCTCCTCCGGGGGGCGCGCCCATTTTCTGTCCTCCGATTTTCCGGTGGGGCCGGTGAATAAAATCACCGTCCGGCCTGTTGGTGCGACGGTCACCGTTCAAACCGTCAAGCCTTTGGTGTAGACATCCCGCCCATGCGCCTGATCCTCATCCTCGCCGCGATGATCGTCGCCGGCCTCGCGAATCTCGCCGTCTGGTCCCTGCCGAACCGCCCGGTGCCGCTCGACCCGCCGCCCGGCGGCAAGCTGCGCAGCGTGTCCTTCGCGCCCTTCCGCGACGGGCAGAGCCCGCTGACCGGCGTCCTGCCCTCCACCGCCCAGATCGAGGAGGACATCGTCGCCCTCGCGCCGCAGGTGGCGGGCATCCGCACCTACACCTCGCTGGAGGGGTTGCAGGTGGTTCCGGAACTGGCGCGCAAGCATGGCATGCAGGTCACCATGGGGGCGTGGCTGTCCTCGCGGACCGACAAGAACGAGGCGGAGATCGCCTCGCTGATCGACCTCGCCAACCGCTATCCCGACGTCATCACCCGCGTCATCGTCGGCAACGAGGTTCTGCTGCGCCGCGAACTGACGCCGGAGCAGGTCGCCGGCTACATCGACCGCGTCAAGGCGGCGGTGAAGCAGCCGGTGTCCTATGCCGACGTGTGGGAATGGTGGCTGAAATACCCGCAGATCGCGGACCATGTCGATTACCTGACCATCCATCTGCTGCCCTATTGGGAGGACGTGCCGGCCGGCGTCGAGGGCGCGGCCGAGCGCATCCGCCAGAGCTACCGCACCATCGCCCACCGCTTTCCGGGCAAGCCGATCCTGGTCGGCGAGACCGGCTGGCCGACGCAGGGGCGCTCGCGCGGGGCCGCCGTGCCGGGGCTGGTCAACAAGGCGAAGTTCGTCAACGCCTTCGTCCGCATGGCCGAGCAGGAGGGCTTCGATTACAACGTGATCGAGGCCTTCGACCAGGAATGGAAGGCGAAGCTGGAGGGCACCGTCGGCGGCCATTGGGGCCTCTACAACGCCGACCGCACGCCGAAATTCTCGCTGGCCGGGCCGGTCGTCGGCAATGTCGCGTGGCCCTGGCTGTTCGCGGCGTCGAGCGGGCTGGCGCTGGTGCTGCTGGGCGGGCTGGCGGGGCTCCGCCGCCATCTGCCGGGAACCGGCTGGGTGGCGCTGATCCTGCTGGCGCAGGCGCTGTCCACCCTCTATGTCCGTGCCGCCTTCGTGGCGGAGCATGGCAAGCATTACTGGCAGGACACCACGCTGGCCGTGGTCATGCTGGCGCTGACCGCCGCCTTGGCGCTGGCGGTGCTGCTGACCGCCCATCGCACGCTGGCGAGCGGCGGGCTGGCGCGCGAGCCGCTGGTCGGCCTGCGCCATGCCCGCCCGGCCCTGACCCGCACCGAGCGGGTGGGGCGGTGGAGCGCCGTGGCGCTGGGCGTCGCCGCGCTGGTCTGGTCGCTGCTGATCGTCTTCGACGGCCGCTATCGCGACTTTCCCAACCCGTACCTGCTGATCCCGGCGGTGGCGCTGCCGGCGCTGGGGCTGATCCGCGCCGCCCGCCGGCCGGTCGGGACGGAGACGCGCAACGCGCTGGGCATCGCCAGTCTGTTCCGCCCGGCGGTGCCCACCGCAGATGGCGAACCGCGGGGCCTGTGCGGCGCCGTCCGCCGCCTGCCGGTCGAAGCGGTCCTGGGCTTCGGGCTGCTGCTGGGGGCGCTGCTGACGGTGCTGGCCGAGGGTTTCGTGCCGCTGGAATCGCTGATCTACGGCCAGCTGCCCTTCATGGAGGCGCTGCACGAGGTCGATTGGACGCGGCCGAACTGGGAGGCGCTGGGCTGGGCGGCCCTGCAGATCCTGCTGGCTCTGCCCTTCCTGGCCGGGGTGTGGAGCGCCCGGCGTCCGCTGCGGCGGATTTGACGCCAAGCGGCCGCCAGCAAGCCATTGCGCCGGCCGCCGCGCTGTGGATTGATGGACGGGTTCCTGGCACCAACCGGAGACCCGTCCGATGTCCCCCGATCTATGGCTCGCCTTTGCCGCCGCGTCCGCCATCATGCTGATGATCCCCGGACCGACGGTGCTGATCGTCGTGTCCTATGCCCTGGGCCACGGACGGCAATCGGCGATGGCGACGGTGGCGGGGGTGGCGCTGGGCGATTTCACCGCGATGACCGCCTCCATGCTGGGGCTGGGGGTGCTGCTGTCGACGTCGGCGGCGCTGTTCACCGTGCTGAAATGGGCCGGTGCCGCCTATCTGGTCTATCTCGGCATCAAGCTGTGGCGGGCGCCGGTCAAGGGGGTGGAGACGGTGGCCGACGAATCGGCGGTGCGGCCCTGGCGCATGATGCTGCACACCTATGCCGTCACCGCGCTGAACCCCAAGAGCATCGTCTTCTTCGTCGCCTTCCTGCCGCAGTTCCTCGACACCGGCCGGCCACTGGCCGGGCAAATGGTGGTGATGGAGGCGACCTTCCTGGTGCTGGCGACGCTGAACGCCGCCGGCTACGCCATGCTGGCCTCGGCGGCGCGGCGCGCGGTGCGGAGGCCGTCGGTGCAGCGCGCGGTCAACCGGGTCGGCGGGTCGCTGCTGATGGGGGCCGGGCTGCTGACCGTCGCCTGGAAGCGGACGGCCTGACGCGGACGCCGGTTTGTTGACAGATCATGATGGCTTCATCGAAAATTGCCGGCGCATCTGGGGATGCACGCGCCGGTAATTTTCGGGACGCCGGCCGAGCGAATCGAACCGCGGGGGCGGTGATGGCCGACGGCTGCGACAGGGGCGGGAACGGCGACGGCACGGATGACCGCCGGCGGGAGTCCGCAAGCGACGTGCTGGAATTCGCCGCCGAGACCGAGGACGCCGCCGATGGTGATGGAGACGGCTGGCGGCGCAATCCGCCCTGGCTGATCCTGATCGTCGACGACGACCACGAGGTCCATGCCATCACCCGCGTCGTGCTGGGCGAGATGAGCTTCGAGGAGCGGCCGGTCCGTTTCCTGTCGGCCTACACCGCGCGGCAGGCGCGGTCGCTGCTGGTCGAGCATCCTGGCATCGCCGCCATCCTGCTGGACGTGGTGATGGAGACCGACGACGCCGGGCTGAAGCTGGTCCGCCACATCCGCGAGGAGATGGGCAACCGGCAGGTCCGCATCATCCTGCGCACCGGCCAGCCGGGGCAGGCGCCGGAACGGCAGGTGATCGCCGCCTACGACATCAACGACTACAAGGCCAAGAGCGAGCTGACGGCGCAGAAGCTCTACACCGCCGCCGTCGCGGCATTGCGTTCCTACCAGCACATCGCCACCATCGAACGCGGCCGGCAGGGGCTGGAGCGGGTGATGGAGGCGGCCGACCATCTGGCCGGCCTGCGCTCGCGCTCGCAATTTCTCGCCGGGCTGGTCGGGCGGGCGGCAGCGCTGCTGACCGGCGTACAGTCCGCCTTGCTGTGCGGGCCGGGGGAGGGCGGCGGGCCGGCGATCGTGGCGGAGGCCGGGCTGCCGGCCGACCTGCCGACGGAGGTTGTGGCCGACATCGTGGCGGCGCTGGGCGATGGTCGAGCGCGCTGGGGAAGCCGGCATGGGGTGACGGTTCTGCGCGGCCGCGATGTCGCACCGCTGGCGCTCTGCCTGCTCGGCGGCCCATTTGCCGAGGGCGACCGGCCGCTGGTGGAACTGCTCTGCACCAAGGCGGCGGTCGGGCTGGACAATCTGCGGCTCTATGAACGGCTGAACCAGGCGCAGATCGCCACCGTCCATGCGCTGGGCAAGCTGGCCGAATACAAGGACGAGGTCACCGGCGACCATGTGAAGCGGCTGGGCCGCTGGGCCACCGCCATCGCCCGCGAACTCTACGCCCGCAACGCCTTCGCGGACGAGCTGGACGACTGGTTCTGCGACACCATCGGGCTGGCGAGCGTGCTGCACGACGTCGGCAAGGTCGGCATCCCCGACGCCATCCTGCGCAAGCCGGGCCGGCTGGACGAGGCGGAGATGGCGGTGATGCGCGACCACGCGGCCATCGGCGGCAGCATCCTGCGCGACGCCTGCGGCGGCGACCGCCGCGGCTATCTGTCGATGGGGGCGGAGATCGCCGAGAGCCATCACGAGAAGTTCGACGGCAGCGGCTATCCGCGGGGCTTGGCCGGGGACGCCATTCCGCTGGCCGGCCGCATCGTCGCCGTCGCCGACGTGTTCGACGCGCTGCTGCACCGCCGCCCCTACAAGAAGGCGTGGGACATCGCCGAGGTGCTGGACCTGCTGCGCGCGGAGTCGGGCAGCCATTTCGACCCGCGCGTGGTCGACGCCTTCCTGGCGGTGCTGGAGTGCGACGGGGCGGGGGTGTAGGTCCCGCCGCCCCTTTGGCGCTTATACGCCCAGCACGTCGCGCATGCTGTAGAGGCCGGGCGTCTTGTCCTGCGCCCACAGGGCGGCGCGGACGGCGCCCTTGGCGTAGATCTGGCGGCCGGAGGCCTTGTGGGTCAGTTCGACCCGCTCGCCGTCGCTGGCGAAGATGACGGTGTGGTCGCCGATGACGTCGCCGCCGCGCAGGGTGGCGAAGCCGATCTCCCCGCGCGGGCGGGCGCCGGTGTGGCCGTCGCGTACCTTCTGCCAGACATCCTCCAGCGCCACCCCGCGCCCGGCCGCCGCGGCGCGGCCGAGGCCCAGCGCGGTGCCCGACGGCGCATCGACCTTGCGGCGGTGGTGCATTTCCAGGATGTCGATGTCGAAGTCGTCGCCCAGCGTGTGGGCCACCTGTTCCACCAGCGCCAGCAGCAGGTTGACGCCCAGCGACATGTTGGGCGACTGGACGATGGCGGTGTGGGTGGCGGCGGTGGCGATGGCCGCCTGCTGCGACGGGTTCAGGCCGGTGGTGCCGACGACCAGCACGGTTTCCGACTGGGCGGCCAGCGCGGCGTGCCGCTCCGTCGATTCGGGGCTGGTGAAGTCGATCACCGCGTCGGCCTCCGCGAACAGGGCGACCGGGTCGTCGATGGCGGTCACCCCCAGCGGGTCGATCCCGGCCAGGACGCCCAGATCCTTGCCCAGCGCCGGGCCGCCCACCCGCTCGGTCCCGCCGGCCACCGTGCAGCCAGCGGTCGCCGCGATCTCGCGCACCAGCATCTGGCCCATGCGCCCCGCGCACCCGACGATACCGATCTTCATGACGCCCATCCTCTGTTCAACTCTGCCGGCCGGCTTTCTTCCCGCCCTCCCAGCGGTTTAGCACAGGCCCGGCCTGGGCTTAAGCGCCAAGGCAGCCGCGCAGCGATGCGGCGAGGTTGCGCATCAGGGTCGGGTAGAGCGATTCGCCTTCCGGCAGGTCGGCGCCTTCGGGGTCGAGCACGCCGGTCTTGGCCTTGGTGCCCTCCACCACCGTGCGGACCAGCGTCGGCTCGAACTGCGGCTCGGAGAAGACGCAGGCGGCGTTCAGCCCGGCGATCTTGGCGCGGATGGCGGACAGTCGCTTGGCCGAGGGCCGGCGGTCCGGGCTGACGGTGATCGATCCCACCGCCGACAGGTCATAACGTGCCTCGAAATACTGGTAGGCGTCGTGGAAGACGACGAAGGGCTTGTCCTTCAGCGGCGCCAGCGTGGCCTTCAGCTCAGCGTCCAGCGCGTCGAGCGCCTGCAGCGTGCGGTCGGCGTTGGTGCGGTAGGCCTCCGCATCGGCCGGGTCCTTGGCGGCCAGCGCGTCGGCCGTCGCCGTGACGATGGCGCGGGCATTGGCGGGATCGAGCCAGACGTGGCTGTTCAGTTCGTCATGGTCCCCATGATCCTGGTCGTCCTGGGCGTGGTCCTTGTGGTCATGACCGTCGTGACCGTGATGCTCATGGCCGTGGTCATGGGGCTCCCAGGCGCCGCCCTCGCGGGCTTGCAGCAGGGTCAGGCTTTTCAGGTCCATCAGGGTCAGCCGCGTCGCCTTCGGCGCGTTGGCCTGCAGCGGCTTTTCCAGGAAACCTTCCAGTTCGGGGCCGACCCAGACCACCAGATCGGCGGCCGACAGCGCCTTCGCGTCCGAGGGCTTCATCGTGTAGCTGTGGGGAGAGGCGCCGCCGCGGACCAGCAGCGTCGGCTCCCCCACCCCGTGCATCACCGAAGCGACGAGGGAATGGATCGGCTTGATCGACACCACCACCTTCGGCGCCTCGGCCAAGGCCGGCAGGGAGGCGGTTGCGGCAAGGGCCGCGGTCAGAATGGCGGACAGCGCGGTAAGGCGCATGGGAGGGATCCTCTCGACTTGCTGGACAGGTCGCTGGTTTCAGCGCATAGGGAAGTCAAGTTCAACTGGTGTCACGTTATAACATAACATGTCAACACCCACTCTTTCACGGGATGAGTCCACGCTGTTCGCCGGTCCGCTCGCCTGGACCGAGGATCTGACCGTGCGCTTCGGCCGACGCACCGTGCTGGACCGCGTCAACGTCGCCGTCCAGCCGGGGGAGGTGGTGACGCTGATCGGCCCGAACGGCGCCGGCAAGACGACGCTGGTGCGCGCCGTGCTGGGGCTGGTGGCGCCCGACGGCGGGCGGGTGCTGCGACGCCCGAACCTGCGCGTCGGCTACATGCCGCAGAAGCTGGCGGTGGACCGCACGCTACCGCTGACCGTGCGCCGCTTCCTGGCGCTGTGGCGGCCGGTGACCGCCGACAAGGTGGAGGCGGCGCTGGAGGAGGCCGGGGTGACGCGGCTGGCCGATTCGGCGGTGCAGACCATTTCCGGCGGCGAGATGCAGCGGGTGCTGCTGGCCCGCGCCCTGCTGGGCGAACCGGACCTGCTGGTGCTGGACGAACCGGACCAGGCGGTGGACGTGCATGGACAGGCGGAACTGTTCAACCGCATTGCCCAGGTGCGGCAGCGGCGCGGCTGCGGCGTGCTGCTGGTCAGTCACGACCTGCACACGGTGATGGCGCGCACCGACCGGGTGATCTGCCTGAACAGCCATGTCTGCTGTTCCGGCCGGCCGGAGGACGTCAGCCGGCACCCGGAATACCATGCGCTGTTCGGCGGCCACGCCCGTGACCTCGCCGTCTATGTCCATCACCACGACCATGCCCATGCCGAGGACGGCAAGGTGGTTCCGGAGCATGACGGGGGCTGCTGCCATGGATGAGTTCGTGATCCGCGCCCTGCTGGCCGGCGGCGGCATCGCCCTGCTGGCCGGGCCGCTGGGCTCCTTCGTGGTGTGGCGGCGCATGGCCTATTTCGGCGACACGCTGGCCCATTCGGCGTTGCTGGGCGTGACGCTGGGCTTCCTGCTGGGCGTCAATCCGATGATCGGCGTGATGGTGGTGTGCGTGACGCTGGCGCTGGCGCTGGTGGCGCTGCAGAGGCGGCGCAACCTCGCGGCGGACACGCTGCTGGGCATCCTGTCGCACGGTTCGCTGTCGCTGGGGCTGGTGGCGCTGGCGTTTCTGGAAACGCTGCGCGTCGATCTGATGGCCTATCTGTTCGGCGACATCCTGTCGGTGACCGACGGCGACCTGATGGCGATCTATGGCGGCGGCGCGGTGGCGCTGACCGGGCTGGCGCTGCTGTGGCGCCGGCTGCTGGCGGTGACGGTGGACGAGGATCTGGCGCGGGTGGAGGGCATGCCGGTCGACGCCCTGCGGCTGGCCTTCATGCTGCTGATCGCGCTGGTGATCGCCATCGCCATGAAGATCGTCGGCATCCTGCTGATCACGTCGCTGCTGATCATCCCGGCGGCATCCGCCCGCCGTTTCGCCCGCACGCCGGAAGGGATGGCGGTACTGGCGTCGGTCCTTGGCATCCTGGCGGTGGCCGCCGGGTTGCTGGCCTCGCTGAACTGGGATTTGCCGGGCGGGCCGAGCGTGGTGGTGGCCGCCGCCGCCCTGTTCCTGCTGGGATCGCTGGTGCCCTTGCGGCGCTGAAGTGCGGCGCTGACCGCAATCAGGAAAAGAACACGACCGTATTGATTTCCCGTTTGCGGACGTATCCGCCTGCGCCATAGTCCGCGGGCGGACGCGATGGCGGAAGGGCCGCCATCGCCGCCGCACGAACGGAGGGCTGGAGGATGGAGAAGATCCTCACTCTCCTGATCCTGGTGCTGGAGATCGTCAAGCGGCTGCTTGACCTTCTGATGCACTAAGATCGGGCGGGCGGGCCGGGGAGTACCAGTCTCCGGCCCGCCTACCCCCGATATTGGTGCGGCACCCGTCCGCTGTCAACGGGCACCCCGAAAACACTTATTCGTCGATGTTGCGCGCCAGCACTTCGCGTTTGCCGGAGTGGTTGGGTTTGCTGACCACCCCTTCGGTCTCCATCCGCTCGATCAGGCGGGCGGCGGAGTTGTAGCCGATGCGGAGCTGGCGCTGGATGAAGCTGGTCGAGGCCTTGCGCTCGCGGCAGACCACAGCCACCGCCTTGTCGTAGAGGTCGTCGCCGGACCCGCCGCCGGTGCCGGGCAGGCTGCCGTCGTCGAAGGACTCCTCGCCCTCCTCGTCCTCCAGGATGGCGTCGACATAGTTGGGCTCGCCCTGCGCCTTGAGGAACCTGACGATCTGCTCGACCTCGTGGTCGGAGACGAAGGGGCCGTGGACGCGGGTGATGCGGCCGCCGCCGGCCATATAGAGCATGTCGCCCTGGCCCAGCAGCTGTTCGGCGCCCTGTTCGCCGAGGATGGTGCGGCTGTCGATCTTGCTGGTGACCTGGAAGCTGATGCGGGTCGGGAAGTTGGCCTTGATGGTGCCGGTGATGACGTCGACCGACGGGCGCTGCGTCGCCATGATCAGGTGGATGCCGGCGGCGCGCGCCATCTGGGCAAGGCGCTGGATCGCCGCTTCGATGTCCTTGCCGGCCACCAGCATCAGGTCGGCCATCTCGTCGACGATGACCACGATGTAGGGCAACTCGGTCAGGTCGAGCGGCTGCTCCTCGAACAGCGGCTTGCCGGTGTCGGGGTCGAAGCCGGTCTGGACGCGGCGGGTCAACGACTCGCCGCCCTCGCGCGCTTCGCGCAGGCGGGCGTTGTAGCCCTCGATGTTGCGCACGCCCAGCTTGGACATGTTGCGGTAGCGGTCCTCCATCTCCCGCACCGTCCATTTCAGTGCGACCACCGCCTTCTTGGGGTCGGTGACGACGGGCGTCAGCAGATGGGGGATGCCCTCATAGACCGACAGCTCCAGCATCTTGGGGTCGATCATGATGAAGCGGCAGCGCTCCGGCGGCAGCCGGTAGAGCAGCGACAGGATCATGGTGTTGATCGCCACCGACTTGCCCGAGCCGGTGGTGCCGGCGACCAGCAGATGGGGGAAGCGGGCGAGGTCGGCGACCACCGGCTGGCCGCCGATGTCCTTGCCGAGAGCCAGCGCCAGCTTGCCGCCATGCTTGTCGAAGCCTTCCGCCGCCATCAGCTCGCGCAGCAGCACGGTCTCGCGCTTGGCGTTCGGCAGCTCGACGCCGATGACGTTGCGGCCGGGCACCACGGCGACGCGCACCGACACCGCACTCATCGAACGGGCGATGTCGTCGGCAAGGCCGATGACGCGCGACGACTTGGTGCCGGGGGCCGGTTCCAGCTCGTAGAGGGTGACGACCGGGCCGGGATGGACCTTCTGGATCTCGCCGCGCACGCCGAAGTCGGACAGAACGCCTTCCAACTGGCCGGCATTGCGCTGAAGCGCCGCCTCGTCCAACTGCTCGCCGCGGATGCCGGTGGGCGGCACCTGCAGCAGGTCGAGCGGCGGTAGCTCGTAGCCCGGCGGGCCGTCCTCCTCCCCCAGCGGCAGGCGGCTCTGACGTGGGTCGGCCTTGGCCGCCTCGCGCTCCGACGCGGCGGATTTCGGCGGGGCGATGATCGGAACGGCGCGTACTGGCTTGTCGGCGGCGTTCGGGGCGGCAGCCGGGCCGGCGGACACGGGAACCGGGCCGGCGTCGAGGCCGGCCGGGGGCAGCGGGGTCACCTGAACGGCCTCGTCGAAGCGCGGGCGGCTGCGTTTCGGCGCATCGTCGCCGCGCAACGCATCGTCCACCGCGACCGAGGCGGCCTGCGCGGCAGTGCGGCCGTGGCGGCGCAGGACATCGACGCCGTTGCGGGCGCCCTGGCGGATCATGCGCAGGCCGTTCACCGTGCCGCGGCCGAGCGACCGGACGCTGGCGATCCATTCGCCGATGGTCAGACCGGCGGCCAGGAACAGCACCAGCCCGCCGCCGACGGCGGCGGCGGTCGCCACCATCGGCTCGGCCCCGAACAGGTTGCCGACCCCGCGCAGCAACACCTGACCGATGCTGCCGCCGGGAAGCGGGGCGAGCGGATCGGTGGAGGCGTCGGTCAGGCCGGCCAGCGCCATCGACACCAGGAACACGCCCCACAGCGCCAGCACGGTGCGGAACAGCGGGTTGCCGAGCTTGCGCTGGGCACCCAGCCGCCAGCCCCAGAACATCGGCACCAGCGCGATGACGAAGGCGGCCCAGCCCAGCGACTGGATCAGCAGGTCGGCGGCATAGGCGCCGGGGAGCCCGAACAGGTTGTGCGTGCCGCCCGCCGTGGCGGGGACCGAATTCAGCGAGGCGTCATGCGGGTCGTAGCTGCCCAGCAGCACCATCAGCAGCAGGCCGAACAGGCCGAGCACGAACCCCATTGCCTCGCGCGCGCGGGCGACGACGAAGGCGCGCATGGCGGGCGAGAAGAAGGGCGGCTTCTCCTGCCGGCCGCGGCCGGCGCGGATGCGGTCCTTCGTCGGTTCCTTCATGCCGTCGCGGGGCGCCCCCTTGCGCGGGCTGGGGGCGGGCCGTCCCAGGCTGGGCCGGGGGCGCGCGGAGGAGGGGCCGGCGGGTCGGGCCATGGGGCGGGAACCTCGTGCTGTAGAAACCGAAAATACAGGGAGCTGATCGGACCTGGTTGGCCGGGGCCGGTCAGCCGAGAATGCGGACGATGGACGCGCAGGCCTGGGCGACGGTGTCGGCGTCCTGCACCAGAGCCACGCGGATGAAGGCCTCGCCGGGGTTCGGCTCGCCGGGATTGTTGCGCGACAGATAGGCGCCGGGCAGGACGCGGACGGCGCCCTCCGCCCACAGCCGCTTCGCCGCCTCCTCGCCGTTGCCGACCTCCAGCCACAGGAAGAAGCCGCCGGCCGGGCGGTAATAGCCGTAGCGGCCGCCCAGCTCCGCCTCCGCCGCCGCGAACTTGGCGCGGTAGGCGGCGCGGTTCTCCTCCACATGCGCCTCGTCGCGCCACAGCGCGGTGCTGGCGGCCAGGATCGGCAGCGGCATGCCGGCACAGCCGTAACTGCGCAGGCGGGAGAAGCGGCCGATCAGCGCCGGGTCGCCGGCGACGAAGCCGGAACGCAGGCCGGCGGCGCTCGACCGCTTGGACAGGGAATGGAAGACCAGCAGGTTGGCCCAGGGCTTGCCGTCCTCGTGGGGCCCATTGGCTTTGTGAAGGCCCGCCGCGACCTGGAGAGCGCCGACCGGCGGGGCGTCCAGCCAGATCTCGGCATAGCATTCGTCGACCGCCAGCACGAAACCGTACTGCCGCGCCAGCCCGATGGCCTTGGCGAGATAGGCCGGCGTCGCCGCCGCGCCCTGCGGGTTGGCGGGGGTGCAGAGATAGAAGAGGGCGGTGCGCTCCAACAGCTCCGGCGTCAGGGCGTCGAGGTCGGGCAGGAAGCCGGTCTCGCGCGTCGCCGACAGGAACACCGGCTCCGCCCCCGCCATCACCGCAGCCCCTTCATAGGGCGCGTAGAAGGGGTTCGGCATCAGCACCGCCGGCTGCCGCCCGGCCTTCTGCGTCGGCACCGCCAGCAGCGCCAGCATGAACAGCGCCTCCCGCGTGCCGGACAGCGGCAGGACGGAGCTGTCGGCATGCAGCAGCCCGGCCGGCAATTCGTAGCGGCGGGTCAGCCAGTCGCCGACCGCGGCGCGGAACTCCGGCGTGCCGCCGACCGGCGGATACTTGTTCCAGCCGGACGCGGTGGCGCGCAGCGTCTCCTCGATGATGGACGGCGGGGTGTGCTGCGGCTCGCCGACCGTCAGCAGGATGGGAGCGACGTTGGCGCGCGGGGTGATCGGCGCCAACAGGTTGGCCAGCCGGGTGAACGGATAGTCGGTCAGCAGGTCGAGCCGGTCGTTGCCGATCGCCTCGGTGAAGACGGCACCGCTGTTGACGCTGAAATCGGTGAGGACCATGGCGACCGCAACCCTCTTCGCACCCCGGATGCCGCACCCCGGCGCGGGGAGGCGGCCACGTCTCGTGAAGGGCCGATCCTATCGGCGCGGCACGGGGGGCACAAGCGCACAAAGCCTTTGATTGCGGCTGAGCGCGGCAGGTGGCCGAACGGTCACAGGGGGAGGAGGAGGGCACTTCTCCTTTTCATCCGGGTGATATTGACGCGCCTATTTTATCCGGGTATAAATCCGGCCTCACAACCGGAGTTCCGATCATGCCCGTCACCGCCGAGACCCTCTGTACTGCCTTCCGGGGCGAGCGCCGGCTTGCCGCCGGGGATGCGCTGAGCGTTGCGCGGGCGTTGCAGGCCGCACTGGACGCGGCGCCGGATGGACCGCCGGTGCTGGTGTTCGACGATGCCACCGGCAAGAGGGTCGACCTCGATCTGCGGGGAAGCGACGAGGAGGTCGCGTGGCGTCTTGCTCCGCCGCCGCCTCCCTTGCCGCGCGGGCCGGGGCGGCCGAAGCTGGGGGTGGTGGCGCGGGAGGTCACGCTGTTGCCGCGTCATTGGGAATGGCTGAACGCCCAGCCGGGTGGGGCGTCGGTGGCGCTGCGCAAATTGGTGGATGAGGCGCGCAAAGGGAGCGAGACGAAGGACCGCGTGCGCCGGGCGCAGGAGGCCGCCTATCGCGTCATGCTGGAACTTGCCGGCGACCGGCCGGGATACGAGGAGGCGGTGCGGGCGCTCTATGCCGCGGACCGCGCGCGGTTCGACGCGCTGACGGCGGACTGGCCGGCCGACCTGCGCGATTATGCCCGTGCGCTGGCGGCGGAGGCGTTCGTCAATCTGAACGAAGGCGGCTGAAAAACGGGAAGGCGCGCGGCCTGCGCGCCCATCGGGTCCGTTCCCGCCGGAAGGAGCGGACCCGTAATGGCCGGCAATCTGGGGCTAGAAGCCTTACAGCGCCTCGGAGTTGGTCTCGCCGGTGCGGATGCGCACGGCCTGGGCGATCTCCAGCACGAAGATCTTGCCGTCGCCGATGCGGCCGGTGTTGGCGGCCTTCTGGATCGCCTCCACCACCTGCTCGTACTGGTCGTCGGACACGGCGACCTCGACCTTCACCTTGGGCAGGAAGCTCACGGAATATTCGGCGCCGCGGTAGATTTCCGTCTGGCCCTTCTGGCGGCCGAAGCCCTTGACCTCGCTGACGGTCAGGCCCTGGATCCCGAGCGACGTCAGCGCCTCGCGCACTTCGTCGAGCTTGAACGGCTTGATGATGGCCATAACCAGTTTCATGTGGCTTCCCCTTAAAGCGTTGTTCCGGCCGCGTGTAAGGCTGTGGCCGCCCCGTTGCGGTTCCAGTCCGGCCTGTCACCGTACCGTCCTTCCGCCGATGGCCCAAGCCTGTTCGCGTCGACCGCAAAAATCAACGATTACAAGAATCGTGCCGGTTGAATTGCGCTGAAAGGATGGGAATATGCCTGTCGAATGGGCGCCCAAAAGGGCGGCATCTGCCCAAAAAACATTCAGCGACAATCTGTCCGGTGGCCGGCCGCGCCCGGCCGGGGACAGGACACTGGACAGGACGCGCCCGTGCGACAATTGTTTGGTCGCGTGGCGGCGCCGGCAAGGCTTGGGCACAAGGCTCAATTCCGGCCGACGACCGCGCCACAGGCATCGAAGGCGAGAGGGCAGCGAGCATCATGGCCGTACCGGGCACCGAATCGGGCAACGCGACCGTCCCGCCGCAGGGCGGCGACATCACCACGGAGGTCGTGGTGCTGGGCGGCGGTCTGGCCGGGCTGACCATGGCGGCGGCGCTGGCCAGCGCCGGCGTGCCGGTGGTCTGCATCGACCAGGACAGCCCCGAACGCATGGGCGGCGGCGATTTCGACATCCGCACCACCGCGATCTCCTATGCCTCGAAGATGGTGCTGGAGGCGGCGGGGGTTTGGCACCACATGGCCGATCAGGCCGGCCCGATGCTGGACATCCGCATCGCCGACCAGTTCTCGCCCCTGTTCATCCATTATGACCACACCGAACTGGCGATGGAGGGCAAGCACCAGCCCTTCGGCTGGATCCTGGACAACAAGGACATCCGCCACGCCCTGTTCACCCGCGCGGCCGAGCTGCCGGGGCTGGTCCATCTGGCGCCGGCCAAGGCGGTGACGGTGGAGCGGACGCGGTCGGGCGTGACGGTGCGGCTGGCCGACGGGCGCACGGTGCGCGGCCGGCTGCTGGTCGGCGCCGACGGGCGGCGGTCGATGGCGCGCGACAGTGCCGGCATCAAGGTGCGGCGCTGGTCCTACGACCAGAGCGCCATCATCTGCACCATCCGCCACACCGAGCCGAACAAGGGCGTCGCGGTCGAGCATTTCCTGCCCAACGGCCCCTTCGCCGTCCTGCCGATGACGGACAACCGCTGTTCCATCGTGTGGAGCGAGAAGACCTCGCTGGTCGAAACCTACCTGAAGCTGCCCGTCGACCAGTTCGTCGACGAGCTGCAGCGCCGGTCCGGCGGCTATCTCGGCGAGATCACGCTTCTGACCAAGCGCGAGGCCTGGCCGCTGTCGGTCCTGCTGGCCGACCGCTTCATCGCCGACCGTCTGGCGTTGGTGGGGGAGGCGGCGCACGCCATCCACCCGATCGCCGGGCAGGGGTTGAACCTGGGCATGCGCGACGTCGCCGCGCTGGCGGAGGTGGTGGTCGACGCCTATCGCCTCGGCCTCGACGTCGGCGGGCCGGAGGTGCTGGCCCGTTTCCAGCGCTGGCGCCGCTTCGACACCGTGCTGCTGGCGGCGGTGTGCGACGGGCTGGTCCATCTGTTCTCCAACAACATCCCGCCGGTGAAGCTGGCGCGCGACCTGGGGATGGCGGTGATCAACCGGCTGCCGCCGGTCAAGCGCTTCTTCATGAAGCACGCGATGGGCGTGGTCGGCGACCTGCCGCGGATGATCAAGGGGCAGCCATTGTGAAATTGGTTCCCATCACGAGCGTCTTTCGGCCGTCATTCCCGCGAAGGCGGGAATCCAGCCGGTTCAGCCGCTGAACTGCGAGGTTTCCTGGATCCCCGCCTTCGCGGGGATGACGGTCGAGAAAAGCCCCTGAAAATCCGCAGCCTGCCTGACCTCACTTCCGTGGTCCCGCCTTTGGTGCTCCTTGGCAGCGGGGGGCGGACGCCTTATGTCCGCCACACTGCCCGGCCAAGCAATACGGGCCACTACGACCAAGGATGAAGACCGTGCTTCGCCGCCTTTCCGCCGCCCTGCTGTTCGCCACCCTTCTGGCCCCGCTGCCGGCGGCTTTCGCCCCGTCCGCCATCGCCGCCCCGGCCACTCCCGTCTCGCTGTCGGCGCAGGACCAAGCGGTCGTCGCCAAGGTGGAGGAGTATCTGAACGGCATCACCACCCTGCAGTCGAAGTTCCTGCAGGTGGCCCCCAACGGGCGGCAGGCGACCGGCACCTTCTATCTGTGGCGGCCCGGCCGGATGCGGCTGGAATATGACCGGCCGCTGAAGGACTTCATCGTCGCCGACGGCACCTTCGTCTTCTATTGGGACGGCGAGATGCGCCAGCAGTCGAGCGCGCCCATCGGCTCGACGCTGGCCGACTTCATCCTGCGCAAGAACATCCGGTTGTCGGGCGATGTCACCGTCACCGACGTGTTCCAGGCACCCGGCGTGATCGAGGTCAGCCTGCTGGAGAGCAAGGATCCCGGCAAGGGCACCCTGACCCTGGTGTTCGAGGATCATCCGTTCCAGCTGCGCAAGTGGCGGGTGCTGGACGCCCAGGGCACGACCACCGAGGTGGCGCTGCTGAACCCGCGCACCGACGTCACCTTCGACCGTGACATGTTCTATTTCAAGGAGCCGCAGCGCGGGTCGGATTTCGGCCGCAACAACTGACCGGCCTTCCAAACCGGGCAACAAAACCCTTCGCCTTCTGTTGTCATTTCGCGTGACTGGCAACAGGAGGCGTTCCATGTCCATCGATCAGGCAAACCCGACTGGGGCCGGCCAGCCGCGGGTAGACCCGGCGAATCGTCTGCGCAGCATGAACATGGCGCTGGCGCGCAACTGGTGGGCTCTGGCCCTGCGCGGGGCGGCGGCGATCCTGCTGGGGGTGCTGGCCCTGCTGATGCCGGGCGTGACGGTGGCGACCCTGGCGCTGACCTTCGCCGCATATCTGCTGCTGGACGGCGTCTTCGCCATCCTGGCCGGCATCCGCGCCTCCCGCCATCATGAACGCTCGCTGCCCTTCATTCTGGAGGGGGTGGTCAGCCTGATCGCCGGCATCGTCGCCGCGCTGTGGCCGGCCGCCAGCCTGTTCGCGCTGGTGTTCCTGATCGCGGCATGGTCGGTCATCACCGGCTTCGCCGAGGTGATGGGCGCCTGGCGGATGGACCGCACCCATGGCAAATGGGCCTGGGGCGTGGCCGGCGTGCTGTCGATCCTGTTCGGGCTCAGCATGTGGGTGCTGCCGGCGCTGGGGCTGCTGGCGCTCGCCTGGGGTGTGGCGGCGTACCTGATCGCCTTCGGGGTGCTGGCGCTGGTGACCGCCTTCCGGCTGCGGCACTGCCATCGGGAGAACAACTCCCCGGGCGGCGGCGGGATGACGGCGGCGGTCTGAGCCCGTGATCTCGGCCATTTCCGGAGACCGCCTGCCCGGAGATCGCCTGCCCAGAGATCGCCTGCCCAGTGGTCGCCGGCATGCGCTCTCCGCCGGTCAGTCGCGGTCGGGCGCGCCGAGCGGGAAGTAGGACCGGTAAGGCCGCCCTTCGTCGACTGCGCGCGCGATGGACGGCCGCGCCAGCAGGCGCGAGCGATAGTCCCGCAGCCGCGGGAAACCGGGGCCGATCCGGTGAACCCAATCGGCATAGAAGAGCGACGGGGCCGCGGCGCAGTCGGCCATGGTGAAACTCTCGCCGGCCGCCCAGTGTCGGCCCGACAGCCTCTCCTCCAGCCAGGCATAGGACGTATCGAGATCCCGGCGGGTCTTCTCCTTCACCTCGTCCAGCCGCGTCGCGTCCGGTCGCAGCGACTCGAACACCGGCGCCTGCATGGGCGTCATGATGTAGTTGTCGAAGAAGCGGTCCATCAGCCGGACCTCCAGGGCGGCGTCACCATCCCCGGGCAACCAGCGGACAGGCCCGGCATGATGGAGATCCAGATGCTCGATGATGATGCTGGATTCCACGACCGTGCGGCCGTCGTCCACCAGCACGGGAAAGCGACCGAGCGGCCACAGCGCCGCCCGCTCCGCCGCCGCGTCCGGATCCTCCAGATTCCGATAGGTGAAGGGAATGTCGTTCTCCCACAGCGCGATCAGCACCTTCTGGGAATAGGAAGAGAAGGGGTGTGCATAGAGCGTCAGCGACATCGGGGCACCTCCAACTGCTTGCGATTTGCAAGCAGTTGAAAGCTACCGCGACCGATCCTACTTTGCAAGCGGAAGGAGACCGGTCTTGCAGGACGCACATCGATCGGGGTGTCCGATCAACCTGACGCTGGAGGTCCTGGGCGACCGCTGGAGCCTGATCGTCATCCGCGACATCATTTTCGGCGACCGGCGCCGCTATCGCGAACTCCTTACCCGCTCGGAAGAGGGTATCGCTTCCAATGTCCTGGCGGACCGGCTCAAGCGGCTGCTCGCGGCGGGCCTGCTGACCAAGTCCGACGACCCGCGTCACCGGCAGAGCGCGATCTACAGCCTGACCGAACCGGCGATCCAGCTTGTGCCGTTGCTGGCCCAGATGGGCGCATGGGGGCGGCGGCATGCGCCTGCGTCCAGAGAGTTGTCGATCCGCGCGCAGCTTCTCGAAGAGGGCGGCCCGCCCTTGTGGGAAGCGCTGATGGGCGAACTGCGCGCGCGTCACCTGAATGCCGATGCAAGCGGCTCGCCGGTCCAGGAGTCTGTCTTGCAGCGGTTGAACGCTGCCTACGAAGCGATCCGGCAGGCGCCGGGCTGACGGGACTGTCGCTCTCCCGCGCGATCGTAAGGCGATCGTATAATTTCCTAAGCAAACCAATTCTGGCAGGCTGAACTCCGGCACGATGTTTGCTGCGCTGCGGCAAAACGGCTGCGAGGGGCTGTGTCATGACGCCGCACCGACCGACTATTGGGCAGACTGCCGGCCAGCTTGGCGATGGCCGCACAGGTTCTGTGCAACACAACATCCTGGCCGCCGCCGCGTCCGGGGTGTCGAACTTCATCGCCGGGCAGGGGGGCTGTCCCGACCGGGTGTTCCACCGCGCCGGCGTGGAGGAGCGGGCGTTGGGCCAGCCGACGGTGGCGCTCGACCTCCGCGCCTATGTGGCGATGATGGAGGTGGCGGCGGCGGAGACCGGCAACGACAATTTCGGCCTGCTCTACGGCCGGCAGTTCCAGCCGGAAATGCTGGGGCTGATCGGCTCCATCGCGCTGGCCGCTCCGACTCTGGGGGCCGCGCTGGACCATCTGGCCCGGCTGTTTCCCTTCCACCAGCAGGCGACCGAGACCCGCTTCGTCCGCGAGGGCGAGTTGCTGCGGCTGGAATACCGCATCCTCGACGGCCGTATCGTCGAGCGGCGGCAGGATGCCGAACTGACCATGGGCATGTTCGCCAATGTGGTGCGCGCCTGCCTTGGTCCGAACTGGATGCCGGAGGAGGTGCATTTCGAGCATCCCAAGCCGGAGGGCTGGCGCCAGCATCAGTCGCTGTTCGACGCGCCCGCCCATTTCGGCCAGCGCACCAACGCCATCCTGCTGCGCGACCGCCATCTGGACCGCCGCATGCCCGGCGGCGACATGGCGCGGCTGACCGGGCTGTGCGGCACGCTGATCGACATCGCCCGCGGCACCGGCACGCCGCCGCTGCTCGACCGTGTGAAGGCGGAGGTGCGGGCGCGGCTGCCGGAAGGTCCGCCCTATGTCGAGGACATCGCCGACCGGCTGGGCATCGCCCGCTGGACCCTGCAACGCCGGCTGGCCGACGACGGCCTGAGCTTCTCCGATCTGGTGGAGGGGGTGCGGCGCGATCTGGCGGCCGTCTACATCCGCCAGCGCCACGTCCCCATCGCCGACATCGGCGCCCTGCTCGGCTATTCGGAGGTTAGCGCCTTCAGCCGCGCCTTCCGGCGCTGGTTCGGCGCGTCGCCGGCAATGATGCGCGGGGGCAAGGGCTGAAGCGGCGGCGGATGGCGGTCGCGAGCCTCCTGTCATAAGATCGATGCCGGGAAATTTCCGGGGCAGGACAGGGCCGGCATGGCGCGCGCATCGACGAATCGGCACCGTTTCTGGCGGGACCCCTCGCTTCCGCATCTGGAGGCGCGGAGCATCGAGGAGGGGCAGGAGGTCAGTTACGGCTGGCACAGCCACCCGACCTTTTCCATCGGGCTGGTCACCGGCGGCGTCAGCGACTTCCGCATCGGCGCCGACTGCCACCGGATCGCCGCCGGCACCGTCGTGCTGATGAACCCCGACGAGGCGCATGTCTGCAACCCGCTGGACGGCCGGCCATGGTCCTATCGCATGCTGCATGCCGATGCCGCATGGCTGGCGGCGCTGGAGGGGGAGGCGGCGTTCCGGCCCTTCGCCCCGCACCTGAGCCGCGATCCGGAATTGGCCGGTCGGCTGGAGCGGCTGTTCGGGCTGCTGTTCGATCCGCTTCCCGACAGCACCGGGAAGGAGGCGGCGGTCCGGGCCTTCTTCGCCGGGCTGCGGCAGGCGCTGGGCGGTGAACGATATGGCGGACTGCCGGCCGGCGCGGATCGGGGCGGCGAGCATGCGGCGCTGGAACGGGCCGCCGCCTTCATCTCAGCCTATTGCACCCGGCCGCTGCGGCTGGGCGAGATCGCCGAGGTATCGGGCCTTTCGCCGTCCTATCTGGTGCGGTCATTCAAGGCGCGCTACGGGCTGACGCCGCACGCCTACCAGATCAACCGCCGCATCCAGTTCGGCCGGCGGGAGCTGCAACGCGGCCGCCCGATCGTGGAGGTCGCGCTGGATGCCGGCTTCGCCGATCAGGCCCATTTCCAGCGCGCCTTCAAACGGCATGTCGCCGCCACCCCCGGCCAGTACATGCGCCGGGAGTGAAAGGCCGGCACGAAGGCGGGGGTGGCGATCAGGCGGCGATGCCGATATGGACGGCGCTCGCCGCCAGCAGGGCGGCCATCGCACGGTTGAACAGCCGCATCCGCCGACCATCCGCCAGCAGATGGCGCAGCCGGGCGCCTGCATAGGCCCAGCAGCCGACGGACAGATAACAGATGACGAAATACAGCCCGGCGAAGATCCAGAGTCGGGCAGGATCGTCCCCGGCATAGGCACCGACCCCGGCCAGCGCCGCGACCCAGGCCTTGGGGTTCAGCCACTGCATGGCGGCGCCCTGAAAGACCGAGGGAGCCCGGGGTGGTTCGTCGTCGGCGATCGCGCCGTCGCTCCTCCACAGCTTCCAGCCCATCCACAGCAGGAAGGCCACGCCCGCCCAGCGGGTCAGCGCAGCGGCGGCGGGCCAGCCGCGCAACAGCTCCGCCAGTCCAAGCCCGGCCAGCACCAGCAGCAGGACGAAGCCCAGTGTGGCGCCGGCGACATGGTGCAGGGTGGCGCGCAGGCCGTGGGAAACTCCGCTGGACAGCGCCACCACATTGACCGGGCCGGGGGAGATCGAGGCGGCCAGCGCGAAGCCGGCCATCGACAGGTACAGCGTCATCATTGCCACCGCCCTACTTCAGCAGCGGCAGCGAACCGGTCAGCGAGCGCACCAGCGCCGCCGGGCCGTGGAGGCAGAGGCCGAGATAACGCAGCTCCTCCTGCCGGGTGGCGGCGAGCCGTCGGCTGTAATCGTCGTAGCTCTTGGCGCGCTGGGCGACGTCGGTCATGCCGATCACGCCCAACCCTTCGGCCTCGCGCTCCGCCGCGTTCCGGCGCAGGGCGCGCAGGCCGTCGGCGTCCGACACCAGGATCGGCATCACGATGGAGGTGATGCCGGGATGGCCGACGCCGTCGGCATCCTGCAGGTCGCAGCCCACCAGTTCGGGCCGCAGTTTCCCCAGAGTCATCGACAGGGCGGCGGCGGTGTTGGCGACCAGCCCCGGCGGCAGGGCGCGGTCGATGATGAAGACGCAGCGTGTCACGTCCGGCATTCCCTTTGTTGGATGAGGGTCAGGCCGGGGACTGTCGTGGATCGGGCAGGGGCGGGTATTGAATGAAATTACCCACGGCCGGAAGGTGTCGGCCGCTCGCGGCGCACTGCAGACGGTTCGGCCCGTTGCCCGCGCGGATGCGCGGGGGCAGGGCTGCAACCGGCATCCGCACCGCCTATATTGTCCCGACAGCACCGTCGCTTGGGGGGCTGCCTGGGGGCATTTGGGGTGCCGGGATGTCAACGAACTACGTCAACACCTTCATCACCGCCGCGGCCGACTGCAAGGCAAAGACCGGCATCGTTCCGTCCAAAGCCGGTACGATCGGCGCGCTGCAGCTCTCGCTGCTCTTGGAACGGCCCTATGCGATGACCAGCGACGAACTGCTGCTGGAGGTCCACATGATCCGCAACGGCATTCCGCCGGAAGAGCGCGAGGCGGCGCGCGACCGGCTCTTCGGCAAGCCGCAGGCCTGCCTGCGGGCGTCGCCGCTGGTCAAGCAGTATGGCTGGGGCCTGCACCATGACGGCGACGGCCGGGTCGCCGCCTATGGGGCCGAGAGCGACGCCTACCGCGACCTGAGCCGCCATGCGGACCTGAACATCGTTGCCGGGATGCGCAACAGCCGCGGCTGACGGTGCCGGTTCAGATCCCGACCTCCACCGCCGCGTTGACGACGTAGATCTGCTCGTTGCGGTCGTTCTTGTCGGCCAGGAAGATGCCGCTCGGCGCCAGCATGCCGCCGCTGGTGACGTGGATGCTGACGGCGCCATAGGGGAAGACGGCCTTCACCGCCTCGTGGTCCAGCCGGTCGGCATCGGCCGGCACGGCGAGGTGGACGCGCACCTGCATCCTGCCGGTGTCGCCGTCGACCAGGGCGCGCATGCCGGGCATTGAGTTGCGCTCTATGGCGTTGCGCACGGCGCGGATGGCGGCCTTGGTCACGTCCTGGCCATGCAGATCCACCCCCATGCCGAGTTCCACGAACATCACCTGTTTCATCGCGTCGGGCCTTCCATGGCTGTCGGTCGTGGCTGTTGATCGACGGGGATGATGGCGCGTGGACCCGGGAAGGGCCAGGGGTGGCGGGGGGAATTTCGGGGGGTGGAAGGCGCCGGCCCCCCCACCGCACCGGACACCCGTCACGCCTTCGTGCGGATTTCGCCGTCCATCTTGGCGCCGTTGTGGTGGTGGGCGCCGGAGAAGGCGCGTTCCAGGCGGCGGGGCGCGCGGATCAGGTGGAGGTACAGCTCGTCGAACTGGCCGACGGAGGCGAGCTGGCGCACGTCGTTGACGGTGATCCGCTGGCCGTTCAGCTCGATCAGGCCGCTGTCGCGCAGCCGCCGCAGGGTGCGGTTGATGTGGACGATGCTGAGACCCAGCGCATCGGCCAGGATCTCCTGCGTCACCGGCAGGACGAAATGCCCGTCGGTCACCATGTTGACGATGCTGAGGCGGCGCAGAAGCTCGACGATCAGATGGGCGGTGCGCTCCAGCGCGGTGCGGCGGCCCAGGCTGAGCAGCCGTTCCGCGACGATGGCCTCCTCCCGCGCGCCGGACCAGGCCAGCGCGGCGGCAAGGCGCGGGAAGGACCGGAACAGCTCGCCGATCTTCTCCGGCGGGAAGCTCGCCACCTCGACCGGGGTCAGGGTGGTGACGCTGTGGTCGGCCGATTCGAACAGGGTGCAGTACATGCCGATGATGTCGCCCGGCAACACGAAGTTGACGACCTGGCGCCGTCCGTCCGGCAAGGCTTTGTGGCGGATCGCCCATCCCTCCCTCATGACGCGGACGTCGCGATATCTTTCGCCCTGCTGGAGAAGATCGGTGCGTGGCGACACGCGATCGATCGTCCTTTCCAGATCGGCAAGATACATCTTTTCCTCATCCGACAGGACGAGGTAGCTGCTCAATTTGAGCCACAATGGAGTGGACTCTAGGGCGCGGCTCGCCGGGGCGCGAGTCATGGTCGTCTCTTTGCCTTCTTTGTCCTAATATTGGCGTTTCGATAAACGGGCGCGCCGTTGAACCGGTTCCGCGATGTCTCGAACGTTTAGGGTTTTCAGGCTAGGCAGCCACAACATAGGTTAATCGGCCCGATATTTTTCTCGAACGGCCTGTGACGCGCAGCCGACCCGTGTGTTGTTCCCTATGCAATTGGACCTACCGGCGGTTTGGCCGGGCGGGGTGGAGAACCAAATCGGACGGGGGGCATGATGACGTCGGAGGAAGAGGCGGCGGGTATGGCCGCTCTCTCGATTTGTGAATCGCTGGTGATCGCCATGGTCGAAAAGGGCCTCCTCACGGTCGAGGAGGCACGGGGCGTGCTCGAGGACGCCGCTGCCGCCCATCTGCGGCAGGAAATGCCGGAACCGGCAAGCCTGCGTCAGGAGTTGGCGGTACGCTTCATCGAGCGTCTCGCCCTTCAGGTGGACGCCGCCGGCCACTACGGTCGTGGCTGACGCACGGGTACGGGCGAACCGGCGCGATCAGTCCTGCAGGATGGTCGAATTCCGCCGGTCGCCGGTCTGCGGCCGGCCGGTGGGCTGGTCCGTCAGGGAATCGCTCAACAATTGCGCGACCTCCTTGGCGGCGATCGGCTTGTGCAGGATGCGGTAGCCGCTGGCCTCGGCATCGGCGATGCGTTCCGGTGCGGTGTCGCCGGTCAGCACGACGCAGGCCGGGGCGGGAAATCCCCGCTCCCGCAGAGCGGCTTCGACCGCACGAAGGGCCTCCAGCCCGGTGGCGCCCGCCTCCAGCCGGTAATCGGCGATCACCAGATCGGGCGGTCGCGGCTGGTCCCGCAGCAGGCGGAGCGCATCGGCGGCGCTGTCGGCCGCGGTCACGCGCCAGCCGAAATCCTCGATCAGCAGGGTCAGCCCCTCGCGCACCAGCGGATCGTCGTCGATCACCAGGGCGGTGCCGCGTCCGGGTTCCGGTGCCTGTTCCGCATGGGGTGCCCCGGACGCCGCCGTGGCCGCCGGCAGGGCGGAGATGGGGATGTCCAACGTGAAGCAGGACCCCTTGTTCGGCCGGGACGCGACATGCACGCGGTAGCCCAGCAGCCGCGCCAGCCGGTCGACGATGGCCAGCCCCAGCCCCAGCCCCTTGCCGCGGTCGCGGGTGGGGTTGGAGACTTGGTAGAATTCGTGGAAGATCCGCTCCAGATGCTCGGGCGGGATGCCGATGCCGGTGTCGTAGACCTGGATGCGCAAGGCCCCCGGACGATGGCGGCAGCCCAGCAGGATGCGGCCGTGGTCGGTGTAGCGCAGCGCGTTCTCCACCAGATTGCGGATGATCCGTTCCAGCAGCGCCGGGTCGGCGTTCAGCGTCACGTTGGTGGGGACGCTGCGGAAGGCGACGCCCTTCTCCGCGGCGCGCAGCCGGTATTCTCCCTCCAGCCGGGCGAAGATGGTGCCGAGCGACACCGCCTGGATGTTGGGGGAGACCGTGCCGGCATCCAGCTTGGAGATGTCCAGGATGGCGTCGAGCAGGCGGCACAGCGCGTCCATCGACGCCTCGATGCTGCCGACCAGCGATGCCGCGGGATGGTCGCCCAGCCGGATCGCCAGGGCGGAGGTCAGCAGGACCAGCGACTGCACCGGCTGGCGCAGGTCGTGGCTGGCCGCCGCCAGGAAATGCGTCTTGGCGGCGTTGGCGCGCTCCGCCACCATCAGCGCCATCACCGCCTCCTGGCGCGAGCGTTCCTCCTCGTTGCGGGCGCTTTCCGCCTCGGCGCGGGCCTGTTCGGCGCGCTCGGCCAAGGTGCGCTGGATGGTGATCTCCTCCGCCGCGCGCATCTCGCGCTCGCGCTGGATCGCCGCGATGTGGTCCAGCATGGCGTTGAAGCCGCGCGCCAGCGCCGAAACCTCGTCGTTGCCGCGCACCCGGGCGCGCTGCCCGGTGAAGCCGTCGGTGGCGATGGCGCCGGCCAGCCGTTCCAGCTCGCGCAGGGACCGGGTCATATGGTTGCCGACGGCGCGGCTGCCGATATAGATCGCCAGCAGGGCGAGGATTGCCACCAGACCATAGGCGGGCAGCATCCAGGACAGGTGCGCCGTGGTCGGCGTATCCGGCGCCTCCAGCCGCAGCTTCAACCCCAGCTTCGCCAGCCGTTCCGGCACGGTCAGCGGCACCGTCACCGCCATCATGTCGGGCCGAACCGGCGGGGGCGGCCCGCTGCCGTGGAGAAGCTCCGCCTCCGGATGCAGGACCAGGGAGTCGAGAGGCACCTTGTAGAGCAGCGCCCCTTCCGGCGAGGCGGTGCGGGAATAGATCAGCATTTCCGCCGCCAGCAGGAACTGGGTTTCGCCCTCCTGCACCACCCTGGCGGCGGGCTTGCCGGCCGCGATGGCGGCGCGCAGCCACGCCATGTCGGCCGGCCCAATGGCCAGCGGGGTGTCATGGCGCCCGTTGTCGGCGATCGGCTCGCCTTCGAAATCGGTGAAGACCAGCGCCACCGGCACGCTGGCGATGTGGTTGAAGCTGCCCAGGAAGGGGATCAGATAGGTCTCCTTCCCCGCCGAATCGACCAGTGCCGTGGCGAGCACGCTGTTATCGGCCAGTTCGCGCACCGTCGTCACCAGCGTGGACAGCAGCCCCTCGGTCTGGCGGGCGGCTAGGCTGGCGTTCGCCTCCACATTGGCATGGTGCTGGCGCACCAGATGGCGGCTCGACACCAGATACAGGCTGGCGCCGATCAGGATGGCGATCAGCACGCCCAGCGCCAGCGACACCAGCGCGAAGCGGCGGGCCAGCCGTCCGGACGTCAGCATCCGCTGGGCGGCTCGGGGGATGGTGCCGTTGTGGACGGGGCCGGTGGGGTCTGGATCGGTCATCGGTGCTCTCAATCCACCGGAACCAGCATGCCATCGGCACGGAAGCGGGCCATCAGCAGGTCGTCCGGCCCCAGCGCCTCGTGCCGGCCGGGGGCGAAGGGACGGTCGTAGTCGCGGGTCACCCCGTGATAGGGGCCGACCTGTTCCAGCGCGTCGCGCACGGCGGCGCGGTCGGTGGTGCCGGCGCGGTCGATGGCGAGCGCCAGGATGCGGGTCAGATCATAGGCGTGCAGGAACCCCACCGGCGACACGATGTCTTCCGGCCGGTGGATGCCGAACAGGCGTCCGGCGGTGTCCAGCACCGGAGCCAGCCGGTCCTTGGGGATGCGGAAGGGGCTGAAGGTCTGGACCACGCTGAAGTCCACCTCCTGCAGGGCCGGCCCGGCCTGTCCGACGAAATCGCCGCCGGTGACGCCCCAATGGCTGAGGATCGGCAGCCGCCGCGCCGGCGGCAGGGCGGCGACCTCGCGGACCAGCAGGGCGGCCTCGTCGTCGTTGGCCACCAGCAGGATCGCCTGGGCGCCGGCATCGGCCAGCGCCTTGTACCTGTCGATCAGGGTACGGTCGCGCCAGTTGTACCAGGCGGTGCCGACCAGTTCCGGCGTCCTGTGCCGCACGAGGTGGCGGTTGGCCGCCTCCAGGTTGGAGCGGCCCCAGGCGGTGTTGGTCAGCAGCAGCCCGACGCGGGTCAGGCCGCGGTCGGCGGCGCGCTTCAGCAGGAATGGCATCGCCAGACTGTCGCGCAGCGACAGGCGGAAGATGTAATTGGGCTCCATCCCGTTGTCGACGATGGCGTCGGCCGACGACCAGGGGGCCAGGAACAGGGTGCGGGTCTGTTCCAGGATCGGCAGTTCCTCGATCACCACCGGGCTGAACCGGCCGCCGAAGACGGCGACCAATCCGGGGATGGTGGCCAGTTCCCGGATGTTCTTGATGCCGCGGGCGGAGATCGAGCGGTGTTCGCGCGTGACCAGCGTCAGCGGCCGGCCGCCCAGAACCCCGCCGCCGCGGTTGATGTCGTCGATGGCGGTCAGGATCCCGCGCTCGATCGATTCGGCCGAGGTGCTGTTGTTCAGACCGAATTCGCCGTCCAGCGCCAGCACCACCGGTTCCCCGGCACTTTGCCGCTCCACCGGCCCGGCGGCGCCAGCCGGTACTGCCGCAAGCGAAAGCGCGAGGGCAAGCAGAACCAGAATTGGGCGGAACAGGCGGAGGACTTCGGAAAACATTGACCGTCGTTCGATTGGATCGGCGGACGGAAGTTCGGCTCCCGCACGCGTAACGCGGCACTATGGGAGGGGGGAACGGCGGGGTCAATCTGCCCTTCGGCCGAGCAGCGGATGCGGAACACCTGTGCCGTTGTGGCAAGTTGCCCGCCGGCAGCGCTCATTATTATCGTTGGAGGCAAAATTGCGACAGGCGCGCGCCGTCCGGCGGTGGGCGGCGCGCGCCTGTCGGGTGGATCGGACCGGCTTGCTCAGACCAGTTTGGCGGTCAGGCTGATCTGGGTGCCGGCCAGCGCCTTCGACACCGGGCAGTTGGCCTTGGCGCCGTTCGCTTGTTCCTGGAAGGTGGCGTCGTCGATGCCGGGGATTTCCGCCTCGCACTCCAGCTCGATCCGGCTGATGGCGAAGCCGGCGCCGGCCTTCTCCAGATGCACCTTGGCGGTGGTGTGGACGCGGGTCGGCGTGTGCCCGGCCTGACTGAGTCCGGCCGACAGCGCCATGGAGAAGCAGCCGGCATGCGCTGCCGCGATCAACTCCTCAGGATTGGTGCCCTGGCCGTTCTCGAAGCGCGACGGAAAGGAGTAGCTGCCTTCGAAGGCGCCGCTGCCCAGCCGCATCTTGCCGCTGCCCGATTTCAGGTCGCCGCGCCATTCGGCATCCGATTGCCGCATCGCCATGGTGATGTCTCCCCTTGCTGGTCATGGTCGGACCGGCCCGCCGCCATCGCGGGGACCGGTCGAGCCTGACCTAGGGCCATCGACCGCGGCGGCCAGCCGCATACTCCCTTCGCGCCGCCTTCGCGCTGCCGGCCCTTTACAACCAGTCGGGCACGCGCTCGGCCGCCAGCATCTCCTCCACCGTCGGGCGGGGGCGGATGACGGAGAAGCGGTCGCCGTTGACCAGCACCTCCGGCACCAGCGGCCGGGTGTTGTAGGTCGAGGCCATCACCGCGCCATAGGCGCCGGCCGACAGGAAGGCGACGAGGTCGTCGTCGGCCAGCGGCGGCAGCGGGCGCTGCACGGCGAAGGTATCGCCGCTCTCGCACACCGGGCCGACCACGTCGTAGGGCTCGGCAGCGGCACCTTCGGCCGGCTCCGCCACCGGGACGATGCCGTGATAGGCGTCGTACAGCGACGGGCGGATCAGGTCGTTCATCGCCGCGTCGACGATGGCGAAGCGGCGGTGCAGCCCCTGCTTCACATAGATGACGCGGCTGACCAGGATGCCGGCGTTGCCGACCAGCGAGCGGCCCGGCTCCAGCGTGATGCGGCAGCCGAGATTGCCGGTGATGGACCGCACCATCGCGGCATAGTCGGCAAGATCGGGCGGCGCCTCGTTCTTGTAGGTGATGCCGAGGCCGCCGCCGAGGTCCAGGCGCTGGATGTCGTGGCCGTCCTCGCGCAGCTGGTGCAGCAGGGCCGCCACCCGCTCGTAGGCCGCCCGGAAGGGGGCGAGGTCGGTCAGCTGCGAGCCGATATGGACGGCGATGGCGACCGGCTTGATGCCCGGCAGGGCCGCGGCGCGGCGGTAGATCTCGCGCGCGTGGTCATAGTCGATGCCGAACTTGTTCTCTTTCTTGCCGGTGGCGATCTTGGCGTGGGTCTTGGCGTCGACGTCCGGATTGACGCGGAAGGCGATGGGAGCCTCCACGCCCATGGACGAGGCGATCTGGCTCAGCGCCTCCAGCTCCGGCACCGATTCCACGTTGATCTGGTGGATGCCGGCCTCCAGCGCGGCGCGCAGGTCGTCGCGGGTCTTGCCGACGCCGGAAAAGACGATGCGTTCCGCCGGAATGCCGCCGGCGAGCGCCCGCTTCATCTCGCCCACCGACACCACGTCGCCGCCGGCGCCCAGCTTGGACAGGGTGCGGATGACGGCGAGGTTCGAATTGGCCTTCAACGCATAGCAGACGCCGGCATCCTGCCCGGCGAAGGCGCCGGCATAGGCGTTGTAGTGCGATTCCAGCGCCGCGGTGGAATAGAGGTAGAAGGGGGTGCCCACCTCCCGAGCGATATCCTCCAGCGACACGGATTCGGCGTGCAGAACGCCGTTGCGGTAGGCGAAGACGCTCATCGGCGAACCATTCGGAGAACCGGTGCGGGCGGCGTTCATGGGAACTGGACTCCGGAACCGGCCGGCTTAGCGGGCTTCGGGTCCTGTGAAGGGTTGGGGTAGGTGCGCGGGAAGGGATCGACCTGACCTTCCGGAACCGGGCTGTCGACGAATTTCGGCTTCTTGCCGCAGCCCGCCAGCGCCAGGGCGCCGGTCAGGGCGAGGATGGTCAGGGTCAGACTGCGGTTCACAGGAAACGCTCCCGGGCGGCCTTCACCGCCTCCTGCACGCGGACGGGGGCCGGGCCGCCGAAGCTGGTGCGGCTGTTCAGCGATGCCTCGATGCTCAGCGCCGGATAGACGGCTTCGGTGATGCGCGGCTCGATGGCCTGCAACTCTTCCAGCGTCAGGTCGGTCAGGCCGACACGGCGGTCCTCCGCCGCCTTCACGGCGCGGCCGGTGACGTGGTGCGCCTCGCGGAACGGCATGTTCAGCTCCCGCACCAGCCAGTCGGCAAGGTCGGTGGCGTTCAGGAAGCCGCGGTCGGCCGCCTCGCGCATCGCCGGGACGTTCGGCTGCATGTCGCGCACCATGCCCTCCATGGCGGCGATGCACAGCGCCAGCGTGTCGTCGGCCTCGAACACCGGCTCCTTGTCTTCCTGCATGTCCTTGGAATAGGCCAGGGGCAGGCCCTTCATGGCGATCAGCAGGCTGTTCAGGCTGCCGATCACCCGGCCGGCCTTGGCGCGCACCAGCTCCGCCGCGTCGGGGTTCTTCTTCTGCGGCATGATGGAGGAGCCGGTGGTGAAGGCGTCCGTCAGCTTGATGAAGCGGAACTGGGCCGAGCACCAGATCACGATCTCCTCGGCGAAGCGCGACAGATGCATGGCGCAGATCGACGCCGCCGACAGGTATTCCAGCGCGAAGTCGCGGTCGGACACCGCGTCCAGCGAGTTGGCGGTCGGCCGGTTGAAGCCCAGCGCCTCCGCCGTCATGAAGCGGTCGATGGGGTAGGGGGTGCCGGCCAGCGCCGCGGAGCCCAGCGGGCATTCGTTCAGCCGGCAGCGGGCATCGCGGAAGCGGCTGCGATCGCGCCCGAACATCTCGACATAGGCCAGCAGATGGTGGGCGAAGCTGATCGGCTGCGCCGCCTGCAGGTGGGTGAAGCCGGGCATCACCGTTTCGGTGTGCTGCTCCGCCAGATCGATCAGCGCGGTCTGCAGGGCGGTCAGGCCGGCGATGGTGCGGTCGATGGCGTCGCGCACCCACAGCTTGAAGTCGGTCGCCACCTGATCGTTGCGCGAGCGGCCGGTGTGCAGGCGCTTGGCCGGTTCGCCGATCAGTTCGGCCAGCCGGGCCTCCACATTCATGTGGATGTCCTCCAACTCCACCTTGAAGGTGAAGCTGCCGGCGTCAATCTCTGCTTTCACGCGGTCGAGGCCGTCGATGATGGCGTCGGCGTCGGCCTGGGTTATGATGCCCTGCTTGGCCAGCATCGCGGCATGGGCCTTCGACCCGGCGATGTCCTGGTCGGCGAGACGCTTGTCGAAGCCGATGGAGGCGTTGATCTTCTCCATGATGGCGGCGGGGCCGCGCGCGAATCGCCCACCCCACATCTGGCTGGCGGCGGGTGCGGCGGCGCCGGTGGTGGCGCCGGTGGTGGTGGCGGAATTCGGCGGGGTCTGATCGGCGCTCATGGGGACGGATACCGGGGCATTCGGGTGAAGGGGAGCGAGGAAGCGTGAGTATGCGGACTTTGGCGGCCGTCGCAACGGTTTGTGTGTGCATGGCCGGGGCCGGCCTGTGGTGGAGCGCCGGTGCGGCGCCGAACCCCGGCTCGGGCGCCCCCGAGGTGGTGCGGCTGGGCACGCCGGACGCGTCTGCGGGCGGCGTCATGCCTGTCGCCTCCACCGGTGCCGACAAGCTGGAGAAGTTCAAGGGGGCGGAGCCGAAGCCGATGCCGCCGCTGTCCTTCGTCGATGCCGAAGGCCGGAAGGTCGATCTGGCCGATTTCAAGGACCGGGTGATCCTGCTGAACCTGTGGGCGACCTGGTGCGGGCCTTGCGTGAAGGAGATGCCGTCGCTCGACCGCCTGCAGGGCCAGTTGGGCGGCGACGCCTTCCAGGTGGTGGCGCTGTCGCTGGACCGCGGCGGGCGGACGGCGGTGGAGCCCTTCTACAAGAAGACGGGGGTGGAGCATCTGACGGTGTTCCTCGATCCCGGATCGGAATCGATGAAGGCGCTGTCGCTGCGCGGCCTGCCGACCACGATCCTGGTCGATCCGGAGGGGCGCGAGCTTGGCCGCGTCGAGGGGGCGGTGGAGTGGGATTCGCCGGAGGTCGTCGCCTTCCTGCGCCAGTTCCTCGGTCATGGTGGCGGGCCGGCGCGCGGCCGCGGCGGGGTGATGAAGACCGGCGGCTGACGGTCTTTCTGCGATAGGATACTCTGACGCTTCGCTTTTCCGCCTGTCCCGAGCCCTTCCATGACGCAGTCCGCCTCTCCCGGCCCCAAGCGCTACACCATCGGCCCCGGCATCGTGATGATGCGGCAGGGAGAGCGCGCCGACCGGGCGTGGCTGATCGAATCCGGCGAGCTGGAGGTTCTGCTGACCCTGCCGGACGGCGGCATCCGGCGGCTGAGCGTCGTCGGCAAGGGCGCGGTGGTCGGCGAGATGGCGCTGATCGACGATGGCGAGCGCAGCGCCACCGTGCGTTCGCTGACCGAGGTGTCTTGCGTCGAGGTGACGCGGGAGGCCTTCCAGGGATTGCTGAAGCGCAGTCCGCCGCTGGCGTCCTTCCTGCTGCAGAGCCTGATCGCCGCCATCCGCCGCGATTATGGCCTGCCGGCGGTCGAGCGGTATGGCAATGCGGTGGATTTCCGCTCCACCAACTCCTTCCAGAAGGTGGTCGACCGCCGGATGATCCGCGAGGGGCATGTCTTCTTCGGCCCCAACGAGCCGGTGAACGCCGCCTATCTGATCCAGTCCGGCCGCGTCGCGCTCCGACCCGGCCGCGGCACGCTGGGCGACGACATCGCGACCCTCGGGCCCGGCCGCCTGTTCGGCGAGATCTATCTGCTGACCGGACGCCAGCCCGACGTCACCGCCGTGGCGGTCGCCGGCGGCATCTGCGAGGTCATCGACAAGCGCAGCTTCGAGGACGCGGTGGCGGCGATGCCGCCGATCCTGAAGTCGCTGGCCCGGATCTACATCGCCCAGCTGACCAAGAAGGCTTCCGCCCCGGCAGGCGCTTCCCCGTCCGCCGAGAAGGCCGGCTGAGGCGGGGATCGGACTTGGTGCTGGATTTGCCGGGACATCTGGTGGAAAACAGCGCCTTCGCGAATTTTGCGGCGCTCCGGCCCCATCGAGGGGGTGCGCCATTCAGGGAGACAGCATGTTCACTGCCGCCAGCTTCCGCGTCGGCGACCGCGTGACGATCCGCAGCGGCCAGTCCATTCCGCAATCCATCGCCACGGTGGAACGCTACACCGAGGGCGGCCGCTGCATGGTCCTGTCCGACGGCAGCGAATGGCGCGCCGACGGGCGCCGCCAGTGGAGCTTCCGCGGCGGCTATTACAAGGGTCCGGTGGTGGAGCCGTTCGAGGCCGGCGACGACGAGTTCATCGCCCGCCGCCGCGCCATCGGCGCCATCCGCAAGTTCGGTGACGGCCTGACCATGGAGTCGCCGCTGAGCACCGAGGCGCTGCAGCGGATTCTGGAGGCGGTGGATCGGGAGAAGGCGGCGGCCGGCAAGCAGGGGTGACTCCTCACCCCGCCAGCGTCATCCCCATTTCCCAGAAATCGGCCTCCAGCCGGCAGGCCTGGCGGAAGACGGTGGCCAAGCGGGGGAAGCGCGCCTCCGTCATCCCGTCCGCCGCCAGCCGGTCGAGATTTTCCCGCGCCGCCCGCGCCACCTCCTGATAGGCCTCCCCCGCATATTCGGCGATCCAGACGCGGTAGGGGTTGGAGTCGTCGAGCGCGCCGGGCAGCCCGGCCAGCCGGCGGCCGATCTCGGCATAGCCGATGACGCAGGGGCTGAGCGCCACATGCAGATCCAGCAGGTCGCCGCGCAGCCCGGTCTCCAGCACATAGCGGGTGTAGGCCATCGTCGCCTTGGCCTCCGCCGCCTGTTCCAACTCGGCGGCCGGCAGGCCCCAGCCGGCGCACAGGCCGACATGCAGATCCATCTCCACGTCGAGGATCGCCTTCAGTCCGGCAAGCGACGCCCGCATCTCGCGCAGGTCGCGGCCCTTGTAGATGGCAAGCGCATAGGCGCGGGCGAAATGGATCAGGAACAGGTAATCCTGCACCAGATAATGCCGGAAGCACGCCTGCGGCAGCGTCCCGTCGCCCATCCCGCGCACGAAGGCGTGGTCGACATAGGCCGACCAGTCCGGCCGTGCCTCGGCGACCAGCCGGTCGAACAGGTCGGGGCTGCGGGTGTGGGCGGTCATGGCTGCGGTCTCCGGTGTCGCTGACGGAATTGGGCGTACACTCTACCCGCTATTCGCCGGCCCGCTATTCGCCAGTTTGCAGCAAGGCCCCGCGTACGCGCGCCTGATGGAAGGCGTACAGGAACACCGCGATGCCGCCCGCCATGTAGAGCACGTTCAGCCCGACCGCCCAGGCCAGATGGTCCCAGCGCAGGACGCCGTTGAACACCAGCGCCCGCATGCCCTCGAAAACATGGGCGGATGGCAGGGCCAACGACACCGGCTGCAGCCAGGCCGGCAGGACCGAGACCGGGTAATAGACGGCGCTGACCGGCGCCAGCATGAAGACGACGATCCAGGCCAGCCCCTCCGCCCCCATGCCGTAACGCAGGATCAGCGCGACGATCAGCAGGCCCAGCGACCATCCCAGCACGATCAGGTTGGCGAAGAAGGCGGCGAGCGGCAGGCCCAGCGCGAAGACCGAATAGCCGAAGAAGGGAATCGCCAGCGCCGCCGCCGGCAGCACGCCGATCAGGGTGCGCAGCAGGCTCATGGTCATCAGCGCCGTCACCCATTCGCCGGGGCGCAAGGGGCTGACGAACAGATGGCCGAGGTTGCGCGACCACATCTCTTCCAGAAAGGAGATGGAGACGCCGAGCTGGCCGCGGAACAGCACGTCCCACAGCAGAACCGCGCTGACCAGAACGCCGGCGCCCTGCGCCACCCAACCGCTGCCGCCGCCGTTGGTCGAGGCCATGAACTGGTTGATGTAGCCCCACAGGATCATCTGCATGGTCGGCCAATAGGCCAGTTCCAGGATGCGCGGCCAGGACCCGCGCAGCAGATACCAGTAGCGCAGCACCATGGCGCCGACCCGCCGCAGCGAGAAGTCAGCCCTTGGAATGGCATGGGGGATCGCCACCTCATTCGGCTGCATCGGCGGTCTCCCCGGTGAGGGTGCGGCCATCGGATTCAACGCTGCCGGACGCGCGGGCGATGTCCAGGAACACCTCCTCCAACGTCTGGCGGCCATAGCGGGCGACCAGGGCCGACGGCGCGCCGCGGTCGACGATCCGGCCCTGCCGCATCATCAGCACGCCGTCGCACAGCCGCTCCACCTCCAGCATGTTGTGGGAGGCGAGCAGGATGGTGGCGCCGGTGCGAAGGCGGTACCGCTCAAGATATGTCCGGATCCAGTCGGCGGTGTCGGGGTCGAGCGAGGCCGTCGGCTCGTCCAGCAGCAAGACTTCCGGATCGTTCAGCATGGCTTTCGCAAGGGCAACGCGGGTTTTCTGCCCCGCCGACAGCCCGCCGGACGGGCGATCGAGAAAACGCGACAGGTCAAGATGCTCGGCCAATTCTTGGACGCGCTTTTTGACGCATGTCAAACCGTAGAGGTGGGCATAGACGGTAAGGTTCTCCCGCACCGTC
Source organism: Azospirillum sp. Sh1 (assembly GCF_008365135.1). Taxonomy (NCBI): domain Bacteria; kingdom Pseudomonadati; phylum Pseudomonadota; class Alphaproteobacteria; order Rhodospirillales; family Azospirillaceae; genus Azospirillum; species Azospirillum sp. Sh1. The sequence continues at coordinate 73,142 of NZ_VTTK01000028.1, forward strand.
AGCCGATGGGGCAGCTCGACGTAGGGGGAGGAGAAGTTCATGCGCGGAAGCACGGCATGCCGGTGGCGCGCCATGTCGACGCCCAGGATCTCCACCGTCCCGGCCGTCGGCAGCAAAAGCCCCAGCAGCATCGAGATGGTCGTCGTCTTGCCCGCACCGTTGCCGCCGAGAAGGCCGGTGACGCTGCCGCGCGGCACGGTGAAGGCGATGGCGTCGACCGCCGTCACGTCCCGTCCGTCGGCAGTCGGGAAGCGCTTGGTCAGCCCGTCCGCCCGGATGGCGGGTGATAAAGCGGCCGAAGGGCGGGAAGTGATGGTTGGCTCGGTCATGGGCACAGAATATGGCGGCGTCAGCCGCAACCGCCAGGGGCATACGATCCAGATGCATGCAGGCCGGGGACAAGGATCATGGTGACGATGGCCAGCGCGCTGACCGCGCCGATCCCGGTCGCTCCGCCGCCGCCGCAATGGGCGCAGCCCGACGGCCGCATCACGTTGCGCACGCTGATCCTGATCCGTTGGGTCGCGGTGCTGGGACAGCTCGCCGCGGTGACCTTCGTCAATCTCGGCCTGGGCTTTCCGCTGCCGCTGGGGCCGGTGCTGGCCGCCATCAGCGCGTCCGCCCTGCTGAACGTGGTGGCGATGGCCCAGCGCGGCGGCCGGCTGCGGCTGGCCGACCGCGATGCCGCGCTGTATCTCAGCTACGACATGCTGCAGCTGACGCTGCTGCTCTATCTGACCGGCGGGTTGAGCAACCCCTTCGCCATCCTGCTGCTGGCGCCGATGACCGTCGGTGCGGCCATCCTGTCGCGCTACAGCACGGTGCTGCTGACCGGGCTGAACCTGATCTGCCTGACCGCGCTCGCCCTCTGGCACTTCCCGCTGCCGTGGGAGGAGCCGGTGCGCTCGATGGCGCCGCTCTATGCCTTCGGCGTCTGGCTGTCGCTGTCGGTGTCGGCGGTCTTCATCGCCGGCTACGTCTTCCGCGTCGCCGCCGAGGCGCGGCGCTTCGCCGACGCGCTCGCCGCCTCGCAGGTGGCGCTCGCCCGCGAACAGCGCCTCGGCGCGCTGGGTGCCCTCGCCGCCGCCGCCGCGCACGAGCTGGGCTCGCCGCTCGGCACCATCGCCGTGGTGGCGAAGGAACTGGCGCGCGACCTGCCGCCCGACAGCCCCTATGGCGAGGATGTCGAGCTTCTGCAGAGCCAGGTGATGCGCTGCCGCGAGATCCTGGCCGATCTGGCGCGCAAGCCGGAGGCCGACGGCGGCGATCCGTTCGAACGGCTGCCGCTGACCACGCTGATCGAGGCCGCCGCCGCCCCGCACCGTCTCGGCCACATCGACTTCGTCGTGGAACCGCATCCGGTCGGCGAGGCGGAGGAGCCCTTCCTGCGCCGCAGCCCGGAGATCATCCACGGCATCGGCAACTTCATCCAGAACGCCCACCAGTTCGCCCGCCACAAGGTGACGGTCGCCGCCGCCTGGGACGGGCGCGGCGTCACCATCACGGTGATGGACGACGGTCCGGGCTTCCCGCCCCATCTGCTGGGCCGCATCGGCGAGCCGTACCTGTCGGTGCGCGGCGAACGCTCCGGCCCGAAGGGGCAGACGGGCGGCGGGCATATGGGGCTCGGAATCTTCATCGCGCAGACGCTGCTGGAAAAGACCGGCGCGACCGTGCGCTACACCAACAATCCGCCGGCCGGCACCCCGCCCGCCGACCAGACCGCCGGCGGGCATGCCAACCAGGGCGGAACGGGTGCGCGGATTTCCGTGCGCTGGAAGACCATCAACGCCAAGAAATGAGGTTTCACGGTGGACACCCTCAAAACAACCGATGACATGCTGTCGGGCGATGCCGTCAAACTGACATTCACTGGCGACGTCACCCGCAGCCTCCTGATCGTCGACGACGACGCCCCCTTCCGCACGCGGCTTGCCCGCGCCATGGAAAAGCGCGGCTTCAACGTCGTCGCGGTCGATTGCGTCCAGCTCGGCATCGAGGTGGCGCAGGAATCCGCCCCCGCCTTCGCGGTGGTCGACCTGCGGCTGGGCGACGGCAACGGGCTGGACGTGGTGTCGGCCCTGCGCGACGCCCGCCCCGACGCCCGCGTCGTCATGCTGACCGGCTATGGCAACATCGCCACCGCCGTGGCCGCGGTGAAGGCCGGCGCCGTCGATTACCTGCCGAAGCCGGCCGATGCCGACGCGGTGGAATCGGCGCTGCTGGCCGATGGCCGGCCGCTGCCGCAGCCGCCGGAAAACCCGATGTCGGCCGACCGCGTCCGCTGGGAACACATCCAGCGCGTCTTCGAACAGTGCGACCGCAACGTCTCCGAGACCGCGCGCCGCCTGAAGATGCACCGCCGCACCCTGCAGCGCATCCTGAACAAGCACGCCCCGCGCGCCTGAGCACCGGCGCCTTCATTGGAAACGCGAACGGCCCGCCCCGGACGGGGGCGGGCCGTTCGCATGTCCGGCTAACGCACCGGTCAGGCGGTGCGGTCTTCCGTGCGGCAGGTCTTGATGCCCAGCAGCGTGTAGGCCGGGCACATGCCGACGACGGCGGTCAGCAGCGGCACCAGCCCGACCAGCCCCCACAGGGTCTGCGGCCCGACGACGGTCAGCGAAATCAGGATCAGCCCGACGATGGCGCGCAGCGCGCGATCAACCGGGCCCATATTGCGGCAATTCATGGCGGCACCTGTCTGTGTGGATGTTTTCGTCCACACAACTACGCCTGGGCCGCTATTCCGTCTGTGACGGAATCACATTGGAGAGACCGCAGCGTGGTCCTGCCAAGAGCCGGATACCGATGACTCCGGTCCGTCTTCAAGAAGTTCAATCATGCGCCGTTCAACCCGCAGCAGCACTTCGCGGGCGGGCAGATTGTGGCATTCACGGCTGTGGTCGCGGATTTGTCGGATCACACAGACGGCGGCGGTATCGTGACGGTGCGGCATGATTGATGGCCCGTCCAAAAGGATGGGTAATCCTATCCTATTCCTCATATGCTGTTAAGCGCAAAATAGGTATACAATACATTTTTCCATGCAATAAATTTCACCGCTCCTCCGCCAGATCCTGCAGGGCCGCGGGGTCGAGCACCTGGATGCGGCCGCGCGACAGGGCCACGAAACCGCGGCGCTCGAACTCCTTCAACTGACGGCTCACCACCTCGCGCGCGGTGCCCAGTTCCACCGCCAGTGCCTGATGGGTGATGTCCAGCCCGCCGGTCGCGTCGCGGCGGTCGGCCAGGAAGCGGGCCAGCCGCAGGTCGACGCGGCCGAAGGCGACCTCCTCGATCAGCATCATCATGCCGGTCAGCCGGTTGCCGAAGGACGCGAAGACGAAGTCGCGGAAGGCGGCGGAGCGCGCAACCAGATCGTGGAAGGGGCCGGCCGCCAGCGCCACCGCGTCGATGTCGGTCTCTGCGACCGCCTCGGCGCTGTAGGGCTTGTCGGTCAACAGGCAGGAGGTGGTGACGATGCAGGTCTCGCCGCGGCCGACGCGGTACAGCACGATCTCGCGCCCGGTCTCCGATGCCATCTGCACCCGCACCGCGCCATCGAGAACCATCAGGAAGGTGTGACAACGGTCGCCGGCGCGGAACAGGACGGTTCCGCGCGGAACGTTCACCCGCCGGCCGGCGTTGGCCAAATGAGCTGCCTGATCCGGATCCAGCTTCGCCAAAGTCGGGAAAAGTGCCGGGATTTCCGCGGTCCAGCCGGTGCGATCGAACGTCATGGAACCTGTCCTTTCGAGTAACCCCCATTATCCCCGGTCCTGCATCGACGGTCCATACTGCACTGCAACAGGGTCAGGAAGGCTACCCACTGCGCGCCCATTGCTCGCCTCATGCACTGGATGGCCGATGCAACGGCTGGACTAACACTGCGTTTCAGCCAATCGGACGAACCGCCGAGCCCGCCCGCCGGACAGCAGCCGCTGCCCGGAATGGAGGATCGGGCTAACGGACGGTCCTATGGCCGCGCTTCTGGTCGTTACGCGAGGAGGACCCTTTGGCCACCCAGGAACTTCAGGAACAACCCCGACGCAATACCCCTGAGTCTCGGCGGGGCTCCGGTTCCGCCTCCCACGGAATCTCTTACGATCTGTCGGCCAGCGCCGCCAGTGCGGTGCGCCGGACAACCGGCCTGCTGCGCCGGCACAAGCTGCTGATCGGCACGGTGATCGTGCTCGGCACCGGGCTGGCGGCCCTGATCGCCTTCCGGATGACGCCGCTCTACACCGCCGAAACCCTGATCATGGTCGAGCACCGCAAGAACACCGTCCTGAATTTCGAGGGCGTGGTGTCCGACATGACCCCCGATATCAGCGCGCTGCAGAGCGAGGTCGCGATCCTGAAGTCGCCGGCCTTCGCCGAAAAGGTGGTGGCGAAGCTGAAGCTGATGAACGATCCGGAATTCAATTCGGCGCTGCGTCCGCCGCCCCCCGGATGGCTTGCCGCGCTGAATCCGCGCAACTGGATCCCCGACAGCTGGAAGAACGGCGGCACCGTGCCGCTGTCGCCGGATGAGATCGAGCGCAACCAGATGACCTCCGTGGTCAATGCGGTGCTCGACAACACCTCGGTCCGGCCGCAGGGACGTTCCTACGTCATCGCCGTCGGCTTCGACAGCGAGGATCCGCGCAAGGCGTCGCTGATCGCCAACACCATGGCCGACCTCTATCTGGTCGACCAGCTCGACGAGAAGTTCAAGGCGTCCAAGCGCGCCACGCAGTGGTTGGAGGAACGGCTGACCGACCTGCGCAAGGAGGCGCAGACCACCGGCGACGCGGTGGAGAAGTACCGGACCGAGCATGGCCTGACCACCTCGTCCAACAACGAGAGCACGGTCGTCGGCCAGCAGCTGAGCCAGCTCAACACCGACTATATCCTGGCCCGCACCAAGCGGCAGGAGGCGGAAGCCAAGCTGCGCGACGTCACCGCGATGGCGAATTCGCCGCGCGGCGCCTCGGCGGTCGGCGACGTGCTGGGCTCCCCGCTGATCCAGGCGTTGCGCGAGCGTGAGGTCGACCTGCAGAGGCAGATCGCCGACGCCACCAACCGCTACGGTGCCAAGCACCCGATGCTGCAGGCGCTGCAGAGCCAGCTGCGCGATCTGCAGGGCCAGATCAAGGCCGACGTCGGCAAGATCGTCGCCAACCTGAGCAACGAGGTCGAACTGGCGAAGGGCCGCGAGCAGGCGCTGAAGGCCAGCCTGGATCAGGCGGAGACGAAGCAGAACCAGCAGCAGCAGGCGACCGTCGGGCTGCGCACCCTGGAACGCGACGCCAGCACCGCCCAGGCGATGTACGAATCCCTGCTGACCCGCTCGCAGCAGATCGCGGCGCAGACCGACATGCGCCAGCCCGACGCCCGCGTGGTGTCGGAGGCGTCGATCCCGCTCGACCCGTCGCAGCCCAACCGCAAGCTGATCCTGCTGCTGGCGCTGGTGGCGTCGGGCACGCTGGGCGTGCTGCTGGCCATGCTGCGCGAACGGGCCGACGGCGGTTTCCGCAGCCCGCACCAGTTCGAACTGGCGACCGGCGTGCGCAGCCTGGGCATCGTGCCGCGCATCCCGCGCTTCGGCGGCTCGCCGGCCGCCTATGTGGTCGACAAGCCGATTTCCGCCTTTGCGGAATCGATGCAGAACCTGCGCACCTCGCTTCTGCTCGCCAATCCGGACGGACGGCACCGGGTGATCCTGTTCAGCTCCTCGGTTCCGGGCGAGGGCAAAAGCTCCGTCGCCGCGGCCTTCGCCCGCACCTGCGCCAACGCCGGCCAGCGGACGATCCTGGTCGATTGCGACCTGCGGCGGAAGAGCCTGCACGAGATGCTGGGCCTGTCCAACAACCGCGGCCTGTCGGAGGTGCTAGCCGGCACCGCGGCGCTGGAGGACGTGATCCAGGTCGATCCGCGCACCGGTCTGCACGTCATCGTCGCCGGCCACGGCTCGTCGCTGCCGCAGGATGCCCTGGGGTCGTCGGCCATGCACCAGCTGCTGTCGCGCCTGTCGGTCAACTACGACCGCATCGTGCTGGATTCGCCGCCGGTGCTGGCGGTGTCGGAAGGCAAGCTGCTGACGGCGCTCGCCGACCAGACCGTCTTCATTGTCCGCTGGGGCATGACCAAGCGGGGAACCGCGATGGCCGGTCTGAAGGAGGTGATCGAAGCCGGTGGCGAGGTGGTGGGCGTCCTGTTCAGTCAGGTCGATACCCGCCGCCATGCCCAATACGAGTTTCCGGACAGCGGCCGCTATCACGGCTACCGCCGCTATTACGCGAACTGAGGACTCCTTCTCCCGCCCCGAAAGGGCGGGAGAAGAGTTTTTGCGCCGTGCAACGTGACGTTTTGAACCACTGAAGAGCCCATGAATGTCGGCTGGACACCGCATCTTCCGGAACATCCGCGCCCTTGCCGCCGCCAAGACGGCGACGATGGCGAGCGGACTGGTCACCGCGGCCTGGACCGCGCGGGTGCTGGGGCCCGACAGTTTCGGCGTGCTGGGCTTCGGCACCTCGCTGATGGCCTATGCGGCGCTGTTCGTAAATATGGGTCTGTCCACCTACGCCATCCGCGAGATCGCCCGTGACCGCGAGCAGGCGGCAGAGCTGTCGGAGCATGTGCTGACCCTGCGCACCGTCCTTGCCGTGGTGGTGGGCGCCCTCTATGCGGCTTTCATTCTCTCCTTGGATAAGCCGATGGAGGTGAAGGCGGTTCTTCTGGTGCAGGCGGTCCAGCTGCTTGGGAACGCCCTGGTGCTCGACTTTGTTTACCAGGCGACCGAGAAGATGGGGGTGATCGCCACGCGCGAGATCGGCACCTCCATCGGATCGATGCTTCTCGTCTTTCTGCTGGTGCGTGGGCCTGAGGACGCCATCACCGCGGCCGCCATCACCGGCGGATCCATCACCGTCAACGCGCTGGTGATGATCGGCCGTTTCCGCCGCGATTTCGGCACGCTGCGCCCCAGGGTCGACCTGAAGGTGTGGCGCGAAATCCTGACGGCGGCGACGCCGATGGCCGTCGGCGTCTTCGCCTGGGCGATCTTCACCCATCTTGACGTGGTGATGCTGGGCTTCCTGGCCCCACACACCGAGGTGGGCTGGTACAGCGCGGCGGTGAAGATCCAGACCCTGGCCAATCTGGTCGGCAACATCGTGATGAACGCCTTCCTGCCGCAGCTGGCGGCGGCCTATGGCGAACTGGGGCCGATGCGCGACCGGATGCGGGCCTATGCCTCCGTCATGCTGGCGGTCGGCGGGCTGGTCATCGCCGGCGGCTTCGCCCTGGCGCCGTCCATCCTGGGCACGCTGTTCGGCGATGCCTATGCTCCGGCGACGCTGGCCTTGCGGCTGCTGATGCTGGCATCGGCGGTGGTCTACGCGAACATGATCCTGGGCAATCCGCTGCTCGTCTGGCACCGGCAGACCGGCTACATGATCGCCATGCTGTCGGGTGGCGCGCTGAACGCCGGTCTGAACATCTGGTGGATCCCGCGCTACGGCATCGAGGGGGCCGCGATGGCGACCTTCACCGCGGAACTGGCCGCCACGGTCGCCATCGCCTGGATCCACCGGCAGACGGTCGGCGAGCTGTATGGCGGGATCGCCGCGAAGGCGCTGCTGTGCGCCGGCGCCGCCGTCGCCGCGGCACTGGCGCTCGACCAGTTCGCCGCACCGCTGTTCGACCGGATGCCGGCGCTGGTGCATTTCGTCGTCGGCAGCGTGGCGATGGTCGCGGTCTATGCGGCCATGGCGGTGCTGACGGGACTGGTGCAGTTGAAACGGTTGCGCCGTCTGACCAGCGCCACGGCCTGAGGGGGGTGGGTCGTGGCAGGGCGGTCGGATGCAACCCTCAATTCTGCAATGCCGGGTAGATCCATGCCGGCAGCTGAAACGACTTGCGCCTATTGTACCACTTCCGAACGTCTCTGTTGGTCCCTCCAAGCATTCATTTGGCCGCGGCGAGGGTTAGTACTCTTAATACGTCGGTGAACGGCAATCATAGTCTTTTCATCGGACGGTGATTTCTGAAACACTTCGCGCTGCACAACGCCGGGAACGGGGTACTTCATCGTCACGGCGAAGTCACAACAATAAAACAATTTCGAATTTCGAGGTTTCTCCGTCTGCACCCTTGGCAACAGGGTTGGGCAGTCGGGGCGTCTCCAAACTCTCGGCAACCCGCCGCCGGTGGCGGGGCCTCAGCAAACGGCAGGAGCGACGATGCTTCCCAAGACTTTTTCCGATCGTAACGTCTGCGTCCTCGGGCTCGGCTATGTCGGCCTGACGCTGGCGGTGGCGATGGCGGACGCCGGCTTCCAGGTGCATGGGGTCGAGGTGCGGCAGGACGTGCTCGACAAGCTCGGCCGGGGCAACCCGCACTTCCACGAACCGGGCCTGACGGAGAAGCTGCGCCACGTCATCGCGCGCGGCCGCTTCACCTTCAGCCGCAATCAGGACGATTGCAGCCAGGCGAGCGTCTTCATCATCACGGTTGGCACGCCGCTGAGCAAGGACGGCCGGGTCCGCACCGACATGATCGAGGCGGCGACCCGTCAGGTCGCCAGCTGCCTGCATGACGGCGATCTGGTCATCCTGCGCTCCACCGTGAAGCTGGGCACCACCCGCAACATCGTGGCGCCGATCCTGCGCGCCACCGGCAAGCAGTTCGACATCGCCTTCTGCCCGGAACGCACGCTGGAAGGTCAGGCGCTGCTGGAGCTGAACCAGCTGCCGCAGATCGTTGGGGCCGAGAGCATGGACGTCGCCACCCGCGCGGCGCAGATCTTCGGCTTCCTGACGCCGACCACCGTCAAGGTCTCCACCCTGGAGACGGCGGAGCTGATCAAGCTGGTCGACAACACCTACCGCGACGTCACCTTCGCCTTCTCCAACGAGATCGCCAAGCTGTGCAACGCCATGGAGATCTCGGCGGTCGAGGTGGCGCGCGCCGGCAAACTGGGCTATCCGCGCACCAACCTGCCGCTGCCCGGCCCGGTCGGCGGCCCCTGCCTGGAGAAGGACCCCCACATCCTGATCGAGGCGGCGCGCGAGGTCGGGGTGGAGATGGCGATCACCGCCGCCGGCCGCCTGGTCAACGAAAGCCAGCCGATCGAGGTCGCCGACTTCCTCGGCAAGCTCGCCAATTCGATGCAGGGCTTCCCGCAGGTGCCGACCATCAGCCTGATGGGCCTCGCCTTCAAGGGCCGGCCGGCGACCGACGACCTGCGCGGCACCATGGCCAAGCCGGTGCTGGAGGAACTGCGCCAGCGCTTCCCCACCGCCCGCCTGCGCGGCTTCGACGCGGTGGTGCGGCCGGAGGACATCCGCTCCTTCGGGCTGGAGCCGGCGGCCAACATGGCCGAGGCGGTGTCCGGCGCCAATCTGGCGGTCATCCTGAACAACCACCCGGTCTTCACCTCGATGCCGCTGCCGGATCTGGCCCAGCGGATGGACCGGCCGGGCGTGATCTACGACTTCTGGAACAACTTCAACAGCCGTGATGTCGACCTGCCGGAAGGCACCGCCTACGTCGCTCTCGGCAGCCATGGCGCCGCCCGCTACGCGCATGTGGCTTGACGATAACCGGGCCGGCCAAAGGGTTTGGGAAGAGGGAATTTGACCGACATGAAACACTATCTCGTCACCGGCGGCAGCGGCTTCATCGGCGCCGCCCTGGTCCACCGGCTGGTCCGTGACGGCCACCGCGTCCGCGTTCTGGACGACAACTCGCGCGGGCACACCGGGCGGCTGGCCGGCGTGCTGGACGATGTCGAATTCGTCCAGGGCGATATCCGCGACCCGGCCGCGGTGCGCGATGCGGTGCGCGGCGTCGACGGCGTGCTGCATCTGGCCGCCGTCAACGGCACCAAGCATTTCTACGAGAAGCCGGAGGTGGTTCTGGACGTCGGCGTGCGCGGCATGCTGAACGTGCTGGACGCCTGCCGCGCCGACGGCGTGGGCGACCTCGTCGTCGCCTCCTCCTCGGAGGCCTACCAGACCCCGCCGCTGGTGCCGACGCCGGAGGAGGTGCCGCTGGTGGTGCCGGACGTGCTGAACGCCCGCTACAGCTACGGCGGCTCCAAGCTGATCTCGGAGCTGCTGGCCGTGAACTGGGGCCGCAGCGGCTTCGACCGCGTGGCGATCTTCCGCCCGCACAACGTCTATGGCCCCGACATGGGCTGGGAGCATGTGGTGCCGGAATTCTCCCGCCGCGCGGTGGAGGCGATCGCCGGCCACCCGAGCGGGGCGGTGCCCTTCAAGATCCAGGGCGACGGCCGTCAGACCCGCGCCTTCGTCCACATCGACGACGCCATCGACGGCATCGTGACGGTGATCGACAAGGGCGAGCATCTCGGCATCTACCACATCGGCAACCCGGAGGAGGTCACCATCGCCGACCTCGCCCGCCGGACGGTCGCCTGCCTCGGCCGCGAGGCCCAGGTGATGCCGGGTCCTGCCGCCCCGGGCGGCACCGACCGCCGCAGCCCCGACATCGCCAAGCTGACCGCGCTCGGCTTCACCCCGCGCATCCCGCTCTCCGCCGGTCTGCCCGGCGTGGTAGAGTGGTACGCGGAGCGCGCACGGGCGGATCTGGGGCGCATGGGGCAGGCGGCGGAGTAGAGCGGCGGCGTTTTGCCACCGCCAGCCCTTTTGCCCCCTCCCTAACCCTCCCCCGCTTTGCGGGAGAGGGGACTGCCGCCGCTTCGGCGGTTAGGTCACGCCGACAAGCGTTCTACCCCCTCTCCCGCGAAGCGGGGGAGGGATGGGGAGGGGGCCTTGGAGCTTCCACCTCAAGACACCTCTTCATCAGGAGACGGCCCGCATGGACCGCAACAGCCGTATCTTCGTCGCCGGCCACCGGGGACTCGTCGGATCCGCCGTTCTGCGGCGGCTGACCGAGGCTGGGCACACCGACCTCGTGATCTGCGACCGGTCGCAGCTCGACCTGACCGATCAGGCGGCGGTGCGCGCCTTCTTCGACCGCGAGGGGATCGAGCATGTGATCCTGGCCGCGGCGAAGGTGGGCGGCATCCTCGCCAACGACCGCTTCGGCGGCGATTTCATCCGCGACAACCTGCTGATCCAGAACAACGTCATTGACGCCGCCTGGCGCGCCGGCGTGAAAAAGCTGCTGTTCCTCGGCTCGTCCTGCCTCTACCCGAAGCATGCCGAGCAGCCGATCAAGGAGGAGGCGCTGCTGTCCGGCCCGATGGAGCCGAGCAACAAGCCCTACGCCGTCGCCAAGATCGCCGGCATCACCATGTGCCAGGCCTATCGGCGCCAATATGGCTTCAACGCCATCTGCGCCATGCCGTCCAACCTGTACGGCCCCGGCGACCATTTCGAGCCTGAGACCTCGCACGCGCTGCCGGGGATGATCCGCCGCTTCCACGACGCCAAGATTGCGGGCGATCCGACCGTCACCCTGTGGGGCACCGGGAAGCCGCGGCGCGAGTTCCTCTATGTCGACGACATGGCGGATGCCTGCCTGCATCTGATGGATCATTACGACAGCGGGGAGATCATCAATGTCGGCCCCGGCGACGACATCGCCATCGCCGACCTCGCCGCCATGATCCGCGACACCGTCGGCTACACCGGCACGCTGACCCACGATCTGAGCAAGCCCGACGGCCATCCGCGCAAGCTGATGGACGTGTCGCGCCTGTTCGCCACCGGCTGGCGCCCGAAGGTGTCGCTGGAGGAGGGGCTGCGCCGCACCTACGACTGGTTCCTGGAAAATGCGGCGCCCGAGCGCCGTCAGGCTTCCAGGCAGGCCGCGGAGTAAAGCCCGATGCCGGACGATTCCATCCATCTGCGGCCGCCGGTCCTGGACCGGCCGGCTTCCAAGGCGTCAGCGGGCGCGCTTTCCCTGGCGGACGTGCCCGTGCCGGAAGAGCTGCTGCTCGTGGCGCAGAGCTATTGGCCGGAACCGGCCGGCAGTGCGCCGATGATGACCGACCTCGCCACCGCCTTCGCGGCGGCCGGGGCCGAGACCACGGTGCTGACCGCGCGTCCCAACTATCCCGGCAACAAGGTCTATGACGGTTACGCCGACGGGTCGCAGGACAGCAAGACGGTGGACGGGGTGCTGATCGAACGGCTGCACACCATCCCGCCGGCCGGCGGCGGCATGAAGGCCCGGCTGATCCACGAGGGCGTGCTGCATGCCGGCTTCGCCGCCGCCCGCGTCCGCGGCCGGGTCGGACGGCACGCCGCCGTGCTGTCGCTCTGCCCGTCGATCCTGTCGGTGGGTATCGCCGACCGCTTCAAGGCACCGGGCGGGCGCCACGTCGCCATCGTTCACGACATCCAGTCCGGCCTTGCCGGCGCGCTGGGCATGGGCGGCAAGGCGGCGGTCAAGGCGATCCGCGCCATGGAGCGCCGGGCGCTGAACCGCGCCGACGCCATCGTCGTCCTGTCGGAGCCGATGCGCGGCGTGCTGGAGGAACTGGGCGTCACCCGGCCGATCCATGTGATCCCGCCCCATGTCGATGCCGAAGCGGTCCACCCGCTGCCGCGCCCCGACCAGCCGCCGACGGCGCTTTACAGCGGCGCCTTCGCCCGAAAGCAGGGGCTGGAGCAAGTGCTGGACATGGCGGGACATCTGGCGGAGCTGATGCCGCAGGCCCGCATCAAGCTGCGCGGGCAGGGCGGCCTGGAGGAGGAGCTGAAGTCGCGCGCCCGCGCCATGGGGCTGGGCAACGTGATCTTCCAGCCGCTGGCGCCCAAGGACCAGCTGAACGAGGCGATGGCGGAGGGCGACGTCCATCTCGTGCCCCAGCGGCCGGAAGGCGCGGCCTTCGCCATGCCCGGCAAGGCGGTGACCATCCTTGCCGCCGGCCGGCCCTTCGTCAGCACCTGCCTGCCCGGATCGGCGCTCGCCACGCTGGAGGCGCAGGTCGGCGCCTTCCTGTGCACCCCGCCGGAAGAACCGCGCGCCATGGCCGAGGCGGTGGCGGCCCTGCTGTCGGACCCCGCCCGCGCCACCGCCATGGGCCGGCGCGGCCGTGCCTGGGTGGAGGCGAACGCCACCCGCGCCGTGGCGCTGGACCGCTACGCCCGCCTTCTGTTGGGAGAGGCAGCATGAAGAAGCCCGCGCTGGTCTTCAGTTGGGAGATGTTCGGCCCCTACCACATGGACCGGCTGGAGGCTGTCGGCCGCCGGCTGGGCCACGTCTATGACGTGATCGGGCTGGAGGTCGGGTCGAAATCGCATACCTACGCCTGGGATTCGACCGGGTCGGGGCAGAATTTCCGCAAGGTCACCCTTTTCCCCGGCCAGTCGAAGGCGGATTTGTCGACGGCCACGGTGTACCGCGCCCTGCTGCGCGAATGCCGGCGCGTCGACGCCCGCTTTGTCTTCCTGTGCCATTACGAGGATCCGGACGTCTTCGCGCTCGCCCTGACCATGCGGCTGATGGGGCGCAAGGTCATCAACATGAACGCCTCCAAGTACGACGACAAGCCGCGCATCCTGTGGCGCGAGATGGTGAAGAGCGTCTTCTACTCCCCCTATCAGGCGGGGATCGGCGGAAGTCACCGCACGGTGGATTACTTCCGCCTGTTGGGACTCCCGAAAGATCGGCTCTATATCGGGTACGACACGCTGTCGTTGGACCGCATCCGCCGACTGTCCGGGATGGAGCCGGCCCCTGGGGGAGTACCCTTCGCCGACCGCCACTTCACCATCATCGCGCGCTTCGTCCCGAAGAAGAACTTGTTCCGGGCGGTCGAAGCCTACGACATTTACCGGCAGTTGGCCGGTCCGGCCGCCCGTCCGCTCCACCTCTGCGGATCCGGTCCGCTGGAGGCGGAGTTGCGGGCCGAGGTGGCGCGGCGCGGACTGGACGGGTCGATCGTCTTCCGCGGCTTCCTGCAGGAGAAGGGGATCGCCGAGACGCTGGGATCGACACTCTGCCTGCTTCTGCCGTCGCTGGAGGAGCAGTTCGGTCTGGTGGTGAACGAGGCTTTGGCCATGGGGGTGCCGACCATCCTGTCCGATCAGTGCGGCGCGCGCGACGTGCTGATCCGCAGCGGGCTGAACGGCCACATCGTGGAGCCGGACAACCCCGAGGGGCTGGCGCGCTACATGCTGTCGGTCGCGGGGGACGAGGACGAGTGGCGCCGTCTGAGCCTGAACGGGCGGCCCTTCCAGGCGTTGGCCGACGCCAGCTTCTTCGCCCAGTCGGTGGAGAAGGCCGTGGTGGCGCTGGGCGGTCCCAGGGCGGAGCGCAGCGCGGACACGGACTATGTGTCCGACTATTCCGCCGATCCGGAGGGTGGCCAGCATGGCCGGTCGACCGGAGCGGCACTGACCGGGAGTTGACGATGGAACGGAACGCGCGCACCCATGTGGTCGTCTCCGGGCGCCTGCCGCCTCCGGTGGATGGGATGAGCCGGGTGACGGCCCTGGTGCTGGAGCGTCTGCAGGACCGCATGCGGGGGCGCGGCCGCGTGGAGGTCGCCGACCTGTCGCCCGGCTGGAACGGCGGCGGCGTCGCCTACCATCTGCGCAAGATGACGCGGGTGTTCGGCACCATGGGCCGGCTCGCCGCCGGGCTGCGCAAGCCGGACCGCCGTTTCTACATGCCGGTGGATTCCGGCTGGGGCACGCTCTACACCGCCGCGCTCGCCGGGACCGCAAGGCTGTTCGGCTACGAGCGGGTGCTGCACCATCACTCCTTCGCCACCATCAGCAAACCGACCTGGCGGATGCGGCTGCTGACCCGGGTGGCCGGCGCCGGCTGCACCCATGTGCTGCTGTGCCCGGCGATGCAGATGCGCTTCCAGTCGATCTATCCGGCGGCGCGCACCTGCATGACCATGTCGAACGCCATCTTCTCCACGCCCGACGCAGCCCCGCGGCCGCGGCGCGACGGCCCGCTGCGCATCGGCCACCTGTCGAACCTGTGCGGCGAGAAGGGGCTGGACACGCTGTTCGCCCTGCTGCGCGCCCTTCAGCTGGAGGGGGTGGACGCCAAGCTGGTTCTGGCCGGGCCGGGGCTGAAGCCGAGGGACAATGCGATGGTCGCCGCCGGGCTGATGGCCTTCGACGGGGCGGTCGAGTATCACGGCCCGGTCCATGGCGAGGCCAAGGAGGCCTTCTATCGCGACATCGACGTCTTCGTCTTCCCCACCCAGTACCGCAACGAGGCGCAGCCGCTGGTGCTGTTCGAAGCGATGGCCGCCGGCGTGCCGGTGCTGGCCTATGAGCGCGGCTGCATCGGCTCCGACATTCCGGCCGACGGGCTGGTGCCGCGGGACGCCGACTTCGTCAAGGCGGCGCTGCCGATCCTGGCGGCCTGGGCCGACGACCGCGAGGCGCTCGCCGCCGCGTCCGCCCAGACGCTGACCCGTGCCCGGGTGGCCTTCGAGACCAGCCGCATTGGCCTGGACCTGCTGCTCGACCGCATCGCCGGCCCGCATCCGGCCGCAGCATCCGCCGCCGTGCAGGCCAAGCGCCGCGTGGCGGGGTAGAGGCGGGGGCGCTACGCCCCGCTTCCCAGCGGCCCCCCCAGCGGCAGAGCCGTCTCGAACTTGATTTCCTTCAGGGCGAAGTTGGAGCGGATGCGGACCTGGAAGGGCAGTTGGAAGACGAATTCCTCCAGGAACCGGTTGTAGTCGGCGATGGCCCGCACCGCGACCCGAAGCAGATAGTCCGCATCCCCCGACACCGCATAGCATTCCAGCACCTCCGGCCGCTTGCGCACCGCGTCGATGAAGACGGCGGCGGTCTCGGCCGAATGGTGGTCCAGCGTCACATGGGCGAAGACGCACTCGCCGACCGACGCCGCCTTGGGATCGACCAGCGCGGTGTAGCGGCGGATCACCCCGGTCTCCTCCAGCGACTTCAGACGGCGCCAGCAGGACGACGGCGAGGTGCCGACGCGGTCGGCCAGCTCCTGCACGGTCAGGCGGGAATCCTCCTGCAGGGCGACCAGGATTCTGATGTCGATTTCCGAAAGGGTCGCGGGCAACGGCAAATATCTCCGACAGGGCCGAGCATAGCGGAAAGATTTTCCAAAATCATAGGTGTGCCAGCCCCACTTTGAAAGCTATTTCCACGGACAGTCCGGCATACTGATCGCAGAACGAACCAAGGGAGAGGCGATCATGGCCGACATGTGGGAAAACCCGATGAAGACCGATGGATTCGAGTTCATCGAATTCACCGCGCCGGACACGGTGGCGCTGGGCCGCCTGTTCGAGCAGCTGGGCTTCACCGCCATCGCCCGCCACCGGTCGAAGGACGTCACGCTCTACCGCCAGGGCGACGTGAACTTCATCGTCAATGCCGAGCCGTCGGGCTTCCCGCGCAACTTCGCCGCGCAGCACGGCCCGTCGATCTGCGCCATCGCCTTCCGCGTCGCCGACGCCGCCTTCGCCTATCACCGGGCCGTCGACCTCGGCGCCTGGGGTGTCGAGAACCGCGTCGGCGCGATGGAACTGAACATCCCCGCCATCAAGGGCATCGGCGATTCGCTGATCTACCTCGTCGACCGCTATGGCGAGCGGGGCAGCATCTATGAGGTCGATTTCGTGCCGCTGCCGGGTGTGGACCAGCATCCGCAGGGCGCCGGCCTGACCTACATCGACCACCTCACCCACAACGTCCACACCGGGCGCATGGAGGAGTGGGCCGATTTCTACACCCGCCTGTTCGGCTTCCGCGAGATCCGCTATTTCGACATCGAGGGCAAGCTGACGGGCCTGCGCTCGAAGGCGATGACCAGCCCCTGCGGCAAGATCCGCATCCCGATCAACGAGTCCGCCGACAACAAGTCGCAGATCGTCGAATATCTGCGCGACTACAAGGGCGAGGGTATCCAGCACGTGGCGCTCGGCACCAACGACATCGTCCACACCGTGGAGACGATGCGCGGCATGGGCACGCCGTTCCAGGACACGCCCGACACCTATTACGAGAGCGTCGATGCCCGCGTGCCCGGCCATGGCCAGGACCTGAAGCGCCTGCAGGCCAACCGCATCCTGCTCGACGGCGCCCCGACCGAGGGCCAGGGCCTGCTGCTGCAGATCTTCACCCAGAACGTCATCGGCCCGATCTTCTTCGAGATCATCCAGCGCATCGGCAACGAGGGCTTCGGCGAGGGCAATTTCAAGGCTCTGTTCGAATCCATCGAACTCGACCAGATCCGCCGCGGCGTGCTGAGCGAGAACGCCGCCTGACCGTCCGCGGCCTTGCCGGTGGAGGTGTCGGCGACGACGATCACCTCCGCCGGCCGGCGGTCCTCCCGCTCATGTCGCCAATTCGCAAGCATAGAGCCTGCCGCGCTGCTGGTGCAGGTTGATCACCGCCTCGTCGGAGCCGCGGAACACGCCGTTGCCGTAGCAGACGTCGTCACGGCACAGCAGCATGCCCACCATGTGGATGGCCCGGCCGGTCTCGTCCTTATAGGCGAGCTGGTCGAGGTAGGGCTGGAACATCATTTCCCGCCAGTCGCGGCGGACCAGCTCCTTCCAGTCGTCGGCACTGCACCGCGACCGCACCAGCGTGCCGATGCCGCGCCCGCCGCTGTTCCGCTTGGCGATCCAGTCGCCTTCCAGTTTCAGGAAATCCTCCGCCTCTTCGGCCGATTCGAGACAGACGGAGGGGATCAGGTGCCGGCGCAATTCCTCATACAGGTCCGCCGGCATCGCCTCGCGCATGATCCGCTCATCGGACAGCACGGCGAGGACACGCTTGTCATGCACCAGGATCAGCGTGCGGACATCGTTGAAATAGTCGGCTGATTCCATCAGCCCGTCGAGGACGGCGGGAGCGAAGAACAGCAGTTCCGTACGGTCCATCTGCAGGATCAAGCGGTCCAGCACCACGCCCCGGGCGGTCAAGCGCCCGTCGCGCAGTTCCATCTCCTCCGGCTTCACCGACAGGAAACGGACGCCGGTGCCTTGCAGATGGTCCGACAGGCAGTCGACCTCGCCGCCGGGTTCCTTGCGGTGCACCAGGGCGAGCGTGCTGCCGGGCGTGTAGGGCGCGCACAGATCGTCCCAGAAGTCGCTGTGCCCCTGCGACAGGGCACGGCTGACCATCCAGCCGTTCATCGAATAGCGGGCGCCGATCTCGCAGATCCGCGTCGTGCCGTCGCGGTCGAAGATCACGTCCGGCCGGTACCAGCCGACCCGATAGGGTCGCGGAGCGGCCCGTCGCAGGATGTCGTCCAATTCCGGGGCCAGGGCATAGATGGCGCGGATTCGGTCGTCCGCGACATAGCGCCCGACCACCGCCCGCAAGGCCATGTCGAGCAGGACGGTCAGCCGGCGCATGCGATCGCGGTAGGTGCCGGAGATCGACAGCACCTGATCGGCGCAGTCTTTCGGGTCGAGCAGCGCGCGCAGTGCCGCTGGCGGTTCGGCCATCCATCCGGCGGCGGTCTTTTTGGCCTTCGGCTGGGTCAGGACAGGGTAGGGATGGGTGGTCATGGCGCTCAATCGTTGCGGCCGGGGAACAAGGCCATCAGGACCGCGACCTTCCGTTCCAGATATTTGGCCCTTCAAATCGTCCATATCGGTTTCCCTCATCCAGGTTTGTCCATGCCGGCCAGCCCTGGAAGGCCAGAGTCTTCACGCCCACCCGTGGCCCACGCATCTGTCGGCGGCAAGCCGGAAGAGGTGCGTTCACAGGCGTGCGTGGCAAGACAGGCACAGCCAAAAAATTAGATTTAGTTTGCGGATGCAGCTATCATAGATAGCTGTGTGCCGCAAATTCAAAATTTTACGAGACATATTTTTAGAAACTGCGCCCTCTAATTGCTCCGGCTGCGCAGATTGTTTTTCATAATTGATCTTATGTGTCTTTTTGTGCGCCGCGACATGACAGCGCCTCTTTCACTCCGCCCCCGTCACTCCGGATGGGTGTCACTGCTGTCCGGGATTTTCAGGGCTCGGCCAGTTTGAGGCTGAGTTGGCGGTCTGGCGGTCGTTTTTGCGGTGGCC